>PLXP01000095.1 GCA_003151435.1 Acidobacteriaceae bacterium | reverse complement strand
TCACCAGTCTCTACCGCGACTTTCTGCCTTCGGCGTGGGGTACCTATCGCGCCACCAAGTGGGACTATATGACCTTTGTGGGCACGCTGGGCCTGTTCACGTTCTTGTTCCTGCTGTTCGTACGCTTCCTGCCTATTATCCCGATGAATGAGGTAAAGATTCTGCTGCCGGGGGCCAAGATCAGGCCTAAGGCAAAAGCGGAGGCTGGTGACTGATGCCCGCACGCGAAGGAACCTACGGCCTGCTGGCCGAATTCGATACGCCGAGCGATCTGGTGAGAGCCGCGCGCCAGGCGCGCCAGGACGGGTGGCGCCGCATGGATTGCTACACGCCCTATCCGGTGGAGGAGGCGGCCGAGGCCATCGGCTTCCACCGCAACAAGGTGCCGCTGCTTACGCTGATTGGCGGACTGATGGGATTGGCGGCCATGTTTTCGATGGAGACCTGGGTCTCGGTCATCGCTTATCCGCTGAACATCGCCGGTCGTCCCCTGTACTCCTGGCCGGCCTTCATTGTGCCCGCCTATGAGTGGACCATTTTGTTCGCGGGATTGTCGGCGGCGTTCGGCATGCTGGCGCTGAATGGGCTGCCGGCGCTTTATCATCCGCTCTTCAACGCGCCCAACTTCCGTAACGGCGCAACGACGGACAAGTTCTTTTTGTGCCTCGAGGCGCTCGATCCCAAGTTCGATCTGCTCGAAGCGAAGAAATATCTCGAGAGTTTTCAGCCGGTTTCAGTGGTGGAGGTGGAGTACTGATGCCGAACAGGGAACAGGGAACAGGGAACAGGGAACAGGCCCGGGTGCCCCAGGTCTCGATTTTGAGACCTGGGAAACTACAGGTCCTTCCAGGCCGGGTCTTTGCCCTATCCAGCCTCGTCGCACTGCTGCTCGTCGCGGGCTGCCGGCAAGACATGCACAATCAGCCCAAGGTGATTCCGCAGCGCGGTTCGGAGATGTTTGCCGATCACCGCGGGGCGCGGCCGCAGGTGGTGAACACCGTGGCGCGCGGCCAGTTGCACGAGGACAGCTACTACTACACGGGCGTGGTTCAAGGCGCGAACGGTTATCGCGAAGAACTGAACCTGATGCCCTTCCCGGTGACCATGGAAGTGCTGAAGCGCGGCCAGGAGCGGTTCAACATTTACTGCACGCCGTGCCACTCGCGCGTGGGCAACGGGCTGGGCGAGATTGTGCAGCGCGGCTACAAGCCGGCCGCCAATCTGCACGACCAGGTGCGCCTGGCGCAGCCCATCTCGCATTACTTTTACGTGATGACGCACGGCTACGGGGCCATGCCGGACTATTCGGCGCAGTTGACTCCCGCGGATCGGTGGGCGGTGGCGGCGTATATTCGGGCGCTGCAGTTGAGCCAGGCGGCCACCGACAGCGACGTACCGGCGGGGACGCAGGTGAAGAGCCTGAAGGACGTGGCGGCCAACGAGAATCTGCCGGCTTCGTATGCGTCGGCCTGGGATCTGCCCGCGACCGCAGTGCAGGCCTATCCGCACATCGTCAAAGAGGGGAATCCGGCGATGGCTCCGGCTAATCCGGCCGACCCGAATCAATTGGCTCCCGCAAACAAACAGGCCCCAGCGGCCGCGAAGTAAGGACTTAAGGAATGGCTCACGTAACTCACGCCAAGACGCTACCGGCCGACCTAAGCGCCCCGCTGTTTGTGGACGCCTGGAAGACCCGTGCCCTGATGGTCGGGTTGGTTTTTTCGGTCGTTGCAGCGGGCCTGGCCTTTGCCGATGGATCGGTCGATCATGTGCTGCGCGCGTGGCTGCTCGGCCTGATGGTGACCTTCGGCTTCGCGGTCGGCGGACTCGCCTTGCTGATGGTGCAGTACTGCACAGGCGGCAAGTGGGGCCTGCTGCTGCGGCGGCCGCTGGAGGCCATGAGCCGCACGCTGCCGCTGGTGTTCATTTATTGGGTGGTGATCGCGCTGACCCAGAAGCGGCTCTACATGTGGGCCAATCACGGCATCGTTGATGACGGCGTGAGGCGCGGCCTGATCGATTCCGATCAACTGGAGGCCATCAATCATGCCATCAGCTTCAAGGCGCCCATGCTGAACCCCACGATGTTCGTCGTGGTGGGCCTGATCTGCTTCGCCATCTGGGGTTTCTATACGTGGCGGCTCAATTCGATGGCGCTGACGCGCGAAGCCGACACTCTGGCCAGCACACCTTACTGGATCAAGAAGTTCGAGAATCTGAGCGGGCCTGGCATCGTGGTTTATGCGCTGACCATGTCGGCCGCGGCCATCTACTGGGTGATGTCGCTCGATCCAACCTGGTACTCGTCGGTGTACGGGCTGCTGTTCCTGGTGGGCCAGGGCTACGCGGTGCTGGCACTGGGAATCATCGTGTCCATCAGCCTTTCGAAGGCCGAGCCCTACAGCACCATCCTGCGCCAGACCGAACAGCACGACCTGGGCAAGATGACGTTTGCGTTTGTGATGCTGAACATCTACCTGGCCTTCGGACAGTTCCTGATCATCTGGTCGGGGAACCTTCCGGAAGAGATCAACTGGTATCTCGATCGCATTCGCGGACACTGGGGCATCATCATCACGCTGGACCTCATTTTCCACTGGCTGATTCCGTTCACCATGCTGCTGTCGCGCGACATCAAACGCAACAAGAAGCGGCTGATACGGGTGTGCCAATGGATGATCTTCGCGCGCGCGTTCGACATGTTCTGGCTGATTGAGCCGAACTTCAAAGACGCGGCCCGCAACTTGCACGCGAGTTGGGGAATCTTTGAGTACGTGGCTGTGCCGGTGGCGATGGTGGGCTTCTGGGTGGCCTACTTCTGCATGCAACTGAAGACGCGCCCGCTGGTGCAAGTCAACGATCCGCACCTGGCGGAGATTCTGGAGCCTGAACATGCGACCGCATGACGAAGAGATGCACGAAGAACTTGGCTCTCACGGCCCGGAGCCGGAGGAGATCGATACCTCGCAAGGGTACGAGCAGACTGACGTTCGCGTCACGGGTATCGTGGTGTTTCTTACGGCGCTGGCCATCCTGGTCGCGGTGGTTGGAATCCTTTCCTACGGCATCGGGAAGGTGATCAACGCGGAATTGAACAAGCAGGACGGGCCGAATAGCAAGTGGACCAAGACGGTGGATGTGCGCCAGCTGGGGAATCTGCCGAACAATCCTGAGTTGCAGAACAAGATGGCCGCGCTGACGCAGGAGTTTCCCACGCCGCGCGTGCAAACCGACGACGGCAACCAGGATGTGGCCGATCTGCATGCCCGCGAGGATCTGCTGCTGGACAACTACACGCGGGTCGATGGGCAGCCGGGCAAAGTGAGGATTCCGATCGAGCGTGCGATGGAACTGATTGCGCAGCGTGGATTGCAGGCAGCGCCTGCGGTTCAGAAGGCCGCGCTGATGACCGGCGACCAGGAGCCGACGGTTACGACGCCGTTGACCAGCGGATTTGCGAGGACGGCGTACGAANNAATCGCAAGGATGGGGCACGGGGCCTCCAAGCCTGACGAACAAGGTTCGACTCAACAAGTAAGAGAAAGTGTAGTGACGATGCGGAGCAGAGACACAATCCGGAGATGTTGGCGCACGATGGCTTTGAGCGCGGCGGCTGCGATTGTGTTGGCGCCGGCGATGACGTCAACGCCGCTGATGGCGCAGGTTGCGGGCTATGGCGACAAGCAGATGGGGCCGGCGAATGCGAAGTCGCAGATCCTGAACGGCGTGGGCATTGCGCAGCATCTGAACCAGCAGTTGCCGCTGGACCTGACGTTTACCGATGACGCGGGCAAGCAGGTGCAGTTGGGCAGTTACTTCGGCAGCAAGCCGGCCATTTTGGCGCTGGTGTACTACCAATGCCCCATGTTGTGCTCTGAAGAGTTGAACGGGCTGACGGGCGCGCTGCAGATGGTGGACGAGGTTCCGGGCAGGGACTTCAACGCGATCGTGGTGAGCATCGATCCCAGCGAAGGCACAGACCTTGCGGCGGCCAAGAAGCGCGTGTATCTGAAGAAGTACGGGCATGTGGAGACCGCATACGGTTGGCACTTCATGACCGGTACGCAGCCGAACATCGATGCGCTCACCAAGGCTGTTGGCTTCGGCTACGTTAAGATTCCGGGGCCCGACGGCAAGCTGACGCAGTTTGCGCACGCCAGCTCGATTCAGATTGTGACGCCGACGGGCAAGCTGGCGCAGTACTACATGGGCGTGGAGTATTCGCCCAAGGATCTGCGGCTGGGGTTGGTGGAGGCATCGACGAATCACATTGGCTCGCGGGTCGATAACATCCTGACTTACTGCTACCACTACGATCCCAGCACCAACAAGCATTCGCTGATTGTGGCGCGCGTGGTGCAACTGGGCGGGTTGGTGACGGTGATCAGCCTGGGCGGATTCATGCTGGTGATGTTTCGCCGGGACGTCCGGCTCGACCACCATGTTGAAACAGATAAGCACGACACAGGAACAAAGGTGAACGGATAACGGAATGAACCACATTAGCCAAGTACTCTGGCAGTTTCTCATCAAGTGGTTGACGAACTTCCAGCTGTATCCGCCGGAGGCGTCGAAGATCGCGCCTCAGATGGACGCGCTGTATTTTTTCATGGTCCTGGTGAGTCTGATTGGGTTGACGATCGTGATTCTTCTCGTCGTCAGCTTCTCCATTCTCTACAGCAAGAAGCGCCACCCGGTCGCGGTACAGATCGAGGGCTCAACGCTGCTTGAAGCGACGTGGACCATTATTCCGCTCGGCCTGTTCCTGATCATGTTCGTGTGGGGCGCGCTGATTTACTTCCGCGTGTACACGCCGCCGGCCAACGCCATGAACATCTACGTGGTGGGCAAGCAGTGGATGTGGAAGGCGGAGCATCCGGGCGGGCAGCACGAGATCAATGCGCTGCACATTCCCGTGGGGCGTCCGGTGCAGTTGACGCTGATTTCGCAGGACGTGTTCCACAGCTTTTCGATTCCCGCGTTCCGCGTGAAGCGCGAGGCGATTCCGGGCCGGTATACGACGGTGTGGTTTGAGGCCACAACGCCGGGCACGTATCACCTGTTCTGCACGCAGTATTGCGGCACCAACCACTCGGCGATGATTGGCGACATTGTGGTGATGACGCCTGAAGACTTCAAGCGATGGCTGGCCGAGTCGACCAGCGGCATGTCTCTGGCGCAGAACGGCGAGAGGCTGTTCGCGAGCCTGAGTTGCAATGCATGCCACAACGGGCGCGCCGACTCACGCGGGCCCAGTCTGGCCAATGTGTACGGATCGAAGCTGACGCTGACGAGCGGACAGACAGCGACGGCAGACGAGGCGTATCTGCGGGAGTCGATCCTGAATCCCTCAGACCACGTGACGCAAGGCTTTGCGCCGATCATGCCCACCTACCAGGGACAGATCAGCGAAGACGGCGTGATCGCGCTGGTGGAATACATCAAGAACCTGGATTCAAACTATCGCGTCGATCAGACGCTCAACACAACCGGGTTGCTGCCGGAGGGCGAGGGTCGGGCGGCAAGCGCGGGGACAAAGCCTGCAGGTCAAACTCCCGCGGCTAAAGGGACGGTGAAACAATGAGCAGCACAATTGTCAGTCTTCCCGACCAGTCAACGGCCCGGATTCCGAAGACCAATTTCATCACCAAGGAAAACGGTCTTCTAAGCTGGCTGCTGACAAGCGACCATAAGCGGATCGCAATTCTCTATCTGATTTCGATCACATTCTTCTTCTTTATTGGCGGAGCCATGGCCGGACTTATCCGCCTGGAGCTGCTGACGCCGCAGTCTGATCTGATGGCCACGGACACTTATAACAAGGTGTTCACCATGCACGGCGTCATCATGATCTTCCTGTTCCTGGTGCCGTCGGTGCCGGCTACGCTGGGGAATTTCCTGATCCCGCTCATGCTTGGGGCCAAAGACCTGGCGCTGCCCAAGGTCAACCTGTTGAGCTGGTACCTCTACGTGGTCGGCGGCATCATGGTGCTCTACACCATGGTCTCGGGCGGTGTGGATACGGGCTGGACGTTCACGACGCCGCTGTCGACGCACTATTTGAACACCAACGTTATTAGTACGGGCCTGGCCATTTTTGTGGCCGGCTTCAGCTCCATCTTTACGGGGCTCAACTTCATCGTCACCATCCACAAGATGCGCGCGCCGGGCATGACGTGGTTCCGGATGCCGCTGTTTGTGTGGGCGCATTATGCGGCCAGCATCCTGATGGTGCTGGGCACTCCGGTGCTGGCCATCGCCATCGTGCTGGTTCTGCTTGAGCGCACCGTAGGCATCGGTGTTTTCGATCCCACCAAGGGCGGCGATCCGCTGCTGTTCCAGCACTTGTTCTGGTTCTACTCGCACCCCGCCGTCTACATCATGATTTTGCCCGGCATGGGCGTGATCTCCGAAGTGATTTCGACCTTCAGCCGCAAGCGCGTGTTCGGCTACACGGCGGTGGCGTTCTCCTCGGTGGCCATTGCGGTCTTCGGCTTCTTTGTGTGGGAACATCACATGTTCATCATGGGTGTTTCCAACTACTCCATGCTGGTGTTCTCGCTGCTGACCATGCTGGTTGCGGTGCCCTCGGCCATCAAGATTTTTAACTGGACCTTCACGCTGTACAAGGGCTCCATCACGTTTGAGACGCCGATGCTGTATGCCTTTGGATTCATGGGGCTGTTTACCATCGGCGGACTGACGGGTGTCTTCCTCGCCTCATCGGGCACGGACATTCACCTCACCGAGACCTACTTCATCGTGGCTCACTTCCACTTCGTCATGGTGGGCGGCATGCTGATGGCGTTCCTGTCGGGCATCCACTTCTGGTGGCCCAAGATCACGGGGCGCATGTATCCGGAGAAGATCTCGCAGTTGGCCGCGCTGATCACATTCATCGGGTTCAACTTCACGTTCTTCCCGCAGTTTATCCTGGGCACGCTGGGCATGCCGCGGCGGTATGCGGCCTATCCGCCGGAGTTCCAGATACTGAATGTGTTCTCGACCGCGGGCGCAACCATTCTGGGTGTGGGCTATCTGCTGCCCATCCTGTACCTGACGTGGTCGCTGAAGTACGGCGAGATCGCAGGCAACAATCCCTGGCAGGCTACGGGGCTGGAGTGGCAGATTCAGTCGCCGCCGCTGACCGAGAACTTTATCGAGATTCCGATCATGGATCACGACGCCTACGACTACGAGTGGCTCGAGCGCCAGAATCAGAAAGAAAAAGAGGTGACCAGTGTCGGATAGCACGGCCATCGCTCAAACCCCGCATGGGACGCATGAGCACCCGCCCTACCAGCGCCACCACTTCGAGTCCATGGACCAGCAGGTGGATGCCACCGGCTTTGCCATGTGGCTCTTCCTGCTGACGGAAATCATGTTCTTCGGCGGGCTGTTTACCGCCTACCTGATTTACCGGAACTGGTATTTCCCGGCATTTGTGGCCGGCTCGCACCAGCTCAATATCTTCTGGGGCAGCCTCAACACGCTGGTCCTCATCAGCTCCAGCTTCACCATGGCCATGGGCGTGTGGTGCGCGGAGATGCGGAAGCAGGGTGCGCTGGTGCTATGCCTGGTGCTTACGTTCATCCTGGGCATCGGCTTTCTGGGCATCAAGACGATCGAGTACAAGGAGAAGTTTGAGAAGCACCACGTACCCGGGCTTCACTTCAGCGTGAAGTCGTTCGTCGATCCGGCGTCAGACCCGGATATCGCGCAGTACCATGACAAGCCCCTGCGGCTGGACATGGCGCGCCACACGGAGCTTTATTTCTTTCTCTACTTCGCCATGACGGGCATGCACGCGCTGCACATGATCATCGGCATTGGAATTCTGGGATTCATGATCTTCAGAGCGCGGGCCGGGGCTTACACAACCGGGCACATTACGTTTGTTGAGAACTTCGGACTGTACTGGCACTTTGTCGACATCATCTGGATCTTCCTATTCCCGCTGCTGTACCTGATCAGCAGGCACGGATAAAGGGGCGCGCATGAGCGAACATCAAGAACAACACGAGCATCACGAGCCGGACAATCGCGACGTACACGATACGGACTTTCATGTCGTCAGCCCGGTCACGTACATCATCGTCTTTTCCGTATTGCTGGTGCTGACGGGAGTGACCGTGCTGGCCTCACTTTTCGATTTGAATGCCTGGAATCCGATCATTGCACTGTTCATCGCCTGCGTGAAGGCGACAACCGTGGTGCTGTTCTTCATGCACGTGAAGTACAGTTCGAGGCTGACGAAGCTCACGGTGGGAGCCGGCCTGTTCACATTCCTGATTCTGATCGGGATGACGATGTCGGACTACTTCACCCGTGCGTGGGGACGGTGGTAAAGCAGCAGCTACCAGCTACTAGCTTTTAGCTCTTCTGCGAGGGCCGCCCGCGGGCGGCCCTTTTGGCTGTGCGGGAACCGGCCGAAGTTAGTGCAGACCAAAAGTCGATCGCAGGGAATAGACTCCCCTAACCTGGATTATTCATGAAATTTGTGGTCAAAATGCGTAGAACCCGGCCAGGACGGACACTTAAACCATATTTTGAGCTTCGATCAAGAATGACAGTGTGTCGAAAGCTTCATATACCCCCCGCGCCAGAGCCCCAAGTATTGCGGCCTTTTTGAGAATGAGCGTTTGTTCGTGAATAATCCAGGCTAAGCCGGGCATGTGCCATCAAAGGAGAGTCCATGGCGGGTGAAAACGACACCAATTTCCAACTTCTTGCGGAATACAGCCCCGACGTCATTTGCCGTGTGGGGCTGGACATGAGATTCAATTATGTTTCTCCCTCGTCGTTCCAGGTTCTGGGATGGACGCCGGAAGAGATGATGGCGATGCAGCCCCTTGCGTTGATTGTGCCTGAAGATGTTCCTGCGCTGGCCGAGCTTGCCGCCCGCAACCTTCGCCCTGGCGCCGAGGCCTCTCCGATCACCGGACGGTATCGCAAAAAGGACGGAACCATTGTCTGGACCGAAGTGAGCGCCCGGGTCGTGCGTGATCCCGCCACAGAGGAACCGATAGAAACCGTCATCGTGATACGCGACATTACGGAGCGGAAGAGATTGGAAGAGAAGCTCTCCGCACTGGCGCTTACCGATGGGCTGACGGGACTTGCGAATCGACGCGCTTTCGACCAGGCGCTCGATCGCGAGTGGAAACGCACCTTGCGCGAGGGGGCTCAGATCTCTCTGCTGCTGCTTGATCTCGATCGCTTCAAAGGGTTCAACGACCGATACGGTCACCAGGTGGGAGATGACTGCCTGCGCGCGATCTCCACGGCGGTGATGCAGGCGGTGCGCGCCACCGACATCGCCGCCCGCTATGGTGGAGAGGAAATCGCCGTCATTCTTCCTTCGACCGACAATGCCGGTGCGGTCGAAGTCGCCGAAAAAGTGCGGTCCGCCATAAGGGATCTCCGGATTACCCATGAAGGCAATCTGGAAGGGGGACTCCTGGTGACAGCGAGCGTCGGCGTGGCAACTGCGCTCGCCCGCAATGGCGGAAGCCTTCGCATGCCCGAGAGCCTTCTTCTGGCCGCGGACAACGCCATGTATAAAGCCAAGCACGAGGGACGAAATTGTGTCAGGACGGCCGTGCTCCTGGCTTCAAAGGAACCGTGAAACACAGCAGCTTCCGCTCCAGCCCCCTTGAGATTTTTGAAGACCCCGACTCTCCGGAAGGACAAAGGCGTTCAGGCGACCTGAGAGTCTGTTTTTGCTACGTGCCAAAAGCAGCCTGGGGAACAGAGCACACCGTTGGTGTTTATGCTCCAGCCTTCGTTGCAAGCGCTTCGGCTACCACGATGTTTTCGAGCCAATGCGGGGGGATTCCATGCCGCTGCTGCAGATAGGCCGGTGTTCGGGCTGGTGCGGACGATGACCGGGACTTCGACGGCGAAAAAGTTCGATTCCGATGCTTATATCCGGCAAAATTGCGAAGGCGAAACGTCCTGAGTCGGGCGGTTCGCGCGTTCCCATCCCTTCAAGTCCAGATGGTTGTTCAAGGTTCGCGCCGGATGACGTGTACCGACGGTCACATGGGGCGGAAATCGCGGTGTCCTAAAATGGGCCACAATTTTCAATCCTGGAAACCTGTTGCTTCCTGGGGCGCGATCTTTTCGATTGGCGCTCAAGCCGCTTCGATGATGGCTATGAGGGGAGGCCGGATTCGGATTCCGCATGCGCGTGGCGGCTTGGGCCCTTTCACGGATTCGCAAACAGCTTGCCGTTGCCGGCAGCCGGGGGATATGTGTCTCGGCGGCGGCGAGTGCGTTTGGCGTGAGCACCAACCTGCTGGGATGCGCGGTTTTGCTGTCTGTTTCACCGCTGTGGGCCCTGGCGCAAAGCGCCCCGATGCAAGCGCAGGGGGCTCCGTCGCAAGGGGTGATGCCGGCCAAAGAGGCTCATCTTCCTCCCAAGGTTGCGCAGGCGCAGCGGTTCCTGGCTCGCAGGGGATGGGTGCCCGGGCAGCGCCCTGCCGCCCGGGTACGGCCCCATCTCGCAGTGGCGCTCCCGCAGGCGGCGGCGGCGACCCCGACATGGCAGCCGCTGGGCCCCATGGGGGTGGTGTCAGCGAATTACGGTCTGGTGACGGGTCGCGTCTCCTCGCTGGCCTTTGATCCCTCTGACTCGACGGGCAACCGGCTCTATGTGGGAACCACCGGGGGCGGACTCTGGGTGTCGCAAAACGCCGGCACGTCTGACGCAACCACCGTGGTGTTTACGCCGTTGACGGACGCGGTGAGCGCCCTGAGTGCCCCGACCGGCGCGATTGACGCATCCATCAGCATCGGGGCGGTGACGGTGCAGCCTGGCGGCACAGGCGTGATCCTGGCCGGTACCGGCGACCCCAACGACGCCCTGGACTCCTATTACGGGGCCGGGGTTCTGCGCTCCCCGGATAATGGCAAGACGTGGAAGCTGATTCAATTGACCGCGGACATGCGATGGGGCTTCATGGGCGAGGGCTTCGCGGGTTTTGCGTGGAGCACGGTGAGTCCGCAAACGGTGGTGGCCGCGGTTTCGCAGGCATGGGAGAGCGTGCTGGTGGCCGCGGACCGGTCAAGCGTGAGTTCCGCGGGTCTCTACTACTCCACCGACGGCGGCGCGACCTGGTCGCTGGCGCACGTCAAGGACCTGAATGGCCAGGACGTGCAGGCGTCGATGAACGCGCACGTGGGGCATGATGGGAACCCTGCCACCGCAGTGGTGTGGAACCCGGTACGCGGCGTGTTTGTGGCGGCGGTGCGCTTCCACGGCTACTACCAGTCGGCGGACGGCGTAACGTGGACGCGGCTGGCGGCTCAACCCGGTTCCGGCCTCACCACGCAGGTGTGTCCCAGCAATTCCGCCAGCACCGGCTCAACGGCGTGTCCCATTTATCGCGGGGCGCTGGCGGTCAATCCGCAGACCGGCGACACCTTTGCCTGGACCGTGGACCTGAACAACCAGGACCAGGGAATCTGGCAGGATGTGTGCGCCGCGAGCGGCGGATTATGCAGCAACCCGAACCTCAGTTTCGGCACGCAATGGAGCACCACGGCTCTCGAAACGAACACGTCGCTGGGCTCCGTCACCATTGAGAACGGCGACTACAACCTGGCGCTGGCGGCGGTGCCTTCCGGCCAGGACACGCTGCTGCTGGCCGGGGACAACGACCTGTGGAAGTGCAGCCTGGCGATGGGCTGCGCGTGGCGCAACACCACCCATGCGGACACCTGCATGAGCGCGCAGGTGGCCGGATACCAGCACGCACTGGCATGGAGCGAAAGCAATCCGCTGGAAGCCTTCGTGGGCAACGACGGGGGGCTGTGGCGTTCGGAAGACGCCATCGGGGAGACGGGATCGGCATGCGCGTCGACCGACGCCAGCCACTTCCAGAACCTGAACGGTGGGATTGGATCGCTGGCGGAGGTGGAGAGCATGTCGCCGGTGGGCGCCTCTCCGTACACCATGATGGTGGGCCTGGGCGCCAACGGAACGGCCGGCGTGAAGAGTACCACCGGGCCGACGACGAACTGGCCCGAGATGCTGGGCGGCGAGGGCGGACCCGTGGCAGTGGACCCGGCCAACCCCGCGAAATGGTATGTGAACAACGGCGCGGGCGTTTCGATCCACTTGTGCTCGAAGCTGGGCGCCTGCACGCCGGCGGACTTTGGCACCAGCCCCGTGGTTACAAACGCCGACGTGGCAAACGATGGCTTGACGATGACCGCGCCGGCGCCTTTCCTGGTGGATCCGCTTGACCCGACGCAGTTGCTGATCGGCACCTGCAGGGTTTGGAGAGGGCCTGCGAACGGAACCGGCTGGACCTCGGCCAACGCCATCAGCCCCATGCTCAGCGGGGCGCGGGGCGGCTCCACGTGCGGCAGCAACGCGCTGATCCGATCGCTGGCGGCACTGGCGTTGCCGGGCGGCGGCGAGATCGTCTACGTGGGGATGTATGGCGGCTTGAATGGCGGGGCGACGCTGCCGGGGCACATGCTGAGTGCGACGATGGATGCGAACGGCGTGTGGTCGGCCTGGAACGACCTCACCTCAAATCCGGTAACCAACGACACTGTGTCAATGAACGCCTACGGAGTCGACATCTCGAGCTTGTTCGTCGATCCGCACGACACCACCGGCAACACGGTGTACGTGACGTTGGCTGGATTCCCCAATCCCACGCAAATGGTGCGCGTTGTCTACCGCTCGATTGACGGGGGCGCGCACTGGGCGTACCTGACGTCGAACCTTCCGGCTGCGCCTGCCAACAGCCTGGTCGTGGATCCTGTGGACCCTAACACGGCCTATATCGCCACGGACATAGGCGTCTATGCGACGCAGCGCGTGGCGAATTGCGGCGACAGCGCCATTAACTGCTGGTTTGCGTATGGAACGGGATTGCCGGAGGCGCCGGTGGTGGCGCTGAGCGCGGCTCCCGTGACGGGTTCGCTGAACGTGCTGGCGGCGGCGACGTATGGACGCGGCGTATGGCTGATTCCGCTGTTGACCGGAGGCTCGCAATTCACCACGGCCACCGTGAATCCCACGTCGCTGGACTTCGGCACGCAGGCCTTTGGGATCAAAAGCAGTGCGCAGACGGTGACGCTGACCAACACGGGCGCCGTGGCGCTGATACCCACTTCGATTTCCGTGAGTGGAGACTACAACGAGACCGACAATTGCCTGAACGCGACGATCAATGCGGGCGCAAGCTGCACGATCCAGATTACGTTCACTCCCAGCGTGTCGGGCGAGCGCGACGGCCAACTCACCATCGCGGCCAACCTCGCCGCAGGGAAACTTACTGTTGCGCTCACCGGGACGGGCGACACCCCCGGCGTGGTGGCGCTGATCCCCGCGACCATCGACTTTGGGCAGACGCAAGTGGGAAGCCAATCCACCGCTCTGCAGGTCACGGCGGAGAACAGCGGCGGAACTGCTGTGGCGATCACCAGTATCAAAATGTCGGGTCCGTTTGTGCTGGTGAGCAACGTCTGCGGCACCACGTCGTTGGCGGCCAACTCCGATTGCCAGTTGAAGGTGGCGTTTGCGCCGACGGTCGCCGGCCCCGCCACGGGGGCGCTGACGTTTGTGGATGACGCCGGCACGCAAAGCACGCAGTTGTCGGGAACCGGAAATTCCCCTCCCACCGATACGCTGACGCCCACATCCGTCACGTTTGCTATCCCCACGATCATGGGGCAGAGTTCAGATCCGCAGACGGTCACCATGACCAATAGTGGGGCTTCTCAGCTAACCGGAATCTCGTATTCGGTGACGAGTGGGTCTTTCCAGGTGTCCAGCAGCACCTGCACGGCCGTGCTGCCGGGAGGGGCGCCCTGCTACATCTACGTGAAGTTCGCGCCCATGGCGTTGGGCGCGCAGAGCGGAATTTTGACCGTCAAGGACATGTTGGGGACGCAGACGGTGCCTCTTTCGGGCACGGGGATCGCCGCGCCGGTCATCACGGTAAACCCCACCGGTCTCACGTTCACGGCGCAGACGGTGAACGTCGCCAGCGCGCCTCAATCCCTGACCGTGACCAATACAGGCTCAATTCCGGTGGCGAATGTGGGATTCCAGATCGCGGGCCAATCTTTGACCAGTTTTTCCGGCACGACAACCTGCGGCGCGACCTTGGCGAACGGCAGCACTTGCACGGTGCAGGTGATCTTTACCCCGTCGGCGTCGGGACAGGCGGTGGCAAGCCTGACAATTACCTCGTCGACGCCCGGCGCGCAGCTACCCCCCGCGGTATCGCTCACCGGAACCGGGCAGGCAGCCGCCGGGCTGAGCGCGAGTCCGGCGCAACTGACGTTCGCGCCGCAGGCGCTGGGGCAGGGGAGCACACCGCAAACAGTGACGATCGCCAACACGGGCGGCACCGGCGCCAGCAGCTTTGCACTCGCGGTCTCGGGGCCCTTCAGCCTGGCGCAGAACACGTGCGGGACCAGCCTTGGGGCCGGGGCAAGCTGCTCCACGGGAGTGGTGTTTACGCCCATGTCCAAGGGAATTTTGACCGGTGCATTGACCGCAAGTTCCACCTCCGCAATCACGGCCGCCACGGTGGCGCTGAGCGGTACGGGCGGGTTAACCGGTGCGGTGCAACTGCTGCCCGCGCAGGTCAATTTCCCCGTCACCGGCGTGGGGACAACAAGCACTGCGGTGACTGTAACGGTGACCAACTCCAGCGGCGCGGTGGCACTCGCCGATCTGGCTCTTACCGTGTCCTCTGGTTTCAAGCTCGCGGCTAGCACCTGCGGCACCTCGCTGGCGGCTGGGGCCAGTTGCAGCGTCGGCGTAGAGTTTGCGCCCGCCAGTGCCGGGGCGCAGACGGGCAGCCTGAGCCTGGCAAGCAGCGTGTTGACCGCGGTGGCCACCGTGCCCCTCACGGGGACGGGGTTCGACTTTACCGCGGCGACCACCGGCACAAGCAGCCAGGCCGTGGCCAGTGGGCAGACGGCGACCTTCACGCTGACTCTGTCGCCTTCCAGCGGCTCCGCGGCCACATTCACGTTCCAGTGCGGCACGCTGCCCTTGTACGCAGGCTGCGTCTTCAACCCGGCGAGCGAAACCGTTCCGGCAAATACGACAGGCACTGAGACCGTGCAGGTGACCACGAGCCAGGCCAAGGCGGCCCTTACGCGCCCATTGATGCGGCCCTCGACGCTGGGCGGCTGGGGCGGGGCAGTCACTCTCGCGTGCGGTCTGCTGGTGCTGCCTCTGGCAGGCCGCAGGAGGCGCAGCGGGTGGATGCTCGTCCTCTTGCTGGCGCTGCTCGTGAGTGGGGTTTCCAGTTGTGCGTCCTCGGGAGGTGGCGGTGGTGGTGGCGGCGGCGGGACCAATCCACCCTCGGGCACCAACAACACCCCGGCGGGAACGTATTCCATTCCCGTGACCATCACTTCCAATGGCGTGCAACACTCGGTATCCCTGTCGCTGGTGGTGGACTGAGGCGTGGGCTGGGGCGGAAGTGCCGGCGCGGCGAGGCTCTTCGCAAACGCGCCTGGCACCCCTCCTTCGTAAACCCGACGGGCTATACTCTATCTTCGGATATAGCTGGAAACACCCGCGGGAAAAACCGGCGACGGGGAAGACGAGACGATGACGGCGAAAGTAACCGTGGAAGATGTAGGACGCGTGGCCGAGTTGGCCCACCTGGAACTGCTGCCGGAGGAGACTCCGCGCATGGTCGGCGACCTGAATGCCATTCTGGACTACGTGGCCGAATTGAATGAACTGGACACAACCGGCGTGGCTCCGCTGGCGCAGGTGAGCGAACTGATCGCGGGACACGCCAGCGAGCTGCGGCAGGATATGCCGCTGCCTTCGCTGGACCGAACTGACGTGATGCCGCAGGCTCCGGAGTCGGACCAGGTCTTCTTCAAAGTGCCCAAGGTGATTGAAAGATAGGGAACAGGGACTAGGGAACAGGGAAAGCTTAAAAGAGGGTTGCGATTGCCGAGCGAGATAAAACGCGCCGAAACGTTTGTCGAGAAGCCGCGGACACTTGCTGCACTGCGAGCGGACATTACCGCGGGCACTGTGACGGCCACAGACCTGGCCGCCGGCTACTACGACCGCATCGCGGCGGTGAACCCCCGGCTGAATGTGTACCTGAGCCTGAGCAAGGACCGCGCCATGGAGCAGGCGGCGCGCGTGGATGCGCTGGCTGCCAAGGGCGATCCGCTGCCGCCGCTGGCCGGCATTCCGGTGGGCATCAAGGACGTGCTGGTGATGCGCGGTGCTCCGGCTACCGCGGGATCGAAGATTCTGGAGGGCTACCGGCCCCCGTACGACGCTACGGCCGTGGCCAGGCTGGAGGCGGCGGGCGCGGTGCTGCTGGGCAAACTGAATTGCGACGAATTTGCCATGGGCTCGTCGAACGAAAACTCGGCCTACGGCCCGGTGCGCAACCCCGTGGACACGGAACGCGTGCCCGGCGGCTCCAGCGGCGGTTCGGCGGCCGCGGTGGCGGCCAATATGGCCGTGGCCACGCTGGGTACCGATACCGGCGGATCGATTCGTCAGCCGGCGAGTTTTTGCGGCGTGGTGGGTGTGCTGCCCACCTATGGGCGCGTGTCGCGCTACGGGCTCATTGCGTTTGCGTCGTCGCTCGATCGCATTGGGCCGTTTGCGGGCAATGTTCGCGATGCTGCCACGCTGCTGGGCGTGATCGCCGGACACGATCCGAAGGATGCCACCAGTTCGCCCGCTCCGGTGACGGATTATGCGGCCGAGAGCGACAAGCCGGTGGAGAGACTGCGCATCGGCGTGCCCGCGGAGTATTTTGCCGAGGGGCTGGACTCTGAGGTGCGTGCGGCGATCGAAGAGGGAATTGACTCGCTGAAGGCGGCGGGATGCACGGTCAAGCCGGTTTCGCTGCCGCACACGAAGTACGCGATTCCGACCTACTACCTGGTGGCGACGGCCGAGGCCAGCGCAAACCTGGCGCGGTTTGACGGCGTGCGCTACGGCTACCGTTCGCCCCAGTCGGACACGCTGAGCGCCATGTACCGGCACTCGCGCGACGAGGGGTTTGGCGCGGAAGTGAAGCGGCGCATTTTGCTGGGCACGTACGCTCTCTCGGCCGGCTACTACGATGCCTACTACCTGAAGGCGCAGCAGGTGCGGCGCCTGCTCGCGGAGGAATTCCTTCGCGCCTTTGCCGAGGTGGATGCGATTGTGACGCCGACCTCGCCGGTGCCCGCTTTCAAGCTGGGCGAGAAGACGGGCGATCCTCTTTCCATGTACCTGGCCGACATCTATACGGTGACCGCGAGCCTGGCGGGAATCTGCGGGGTGACGGTGCCCTGCGGCGCCACTGCGGCGGGTCTGCCCGTAGGAATGCAGGTGCTGGCCGCGCACTTGCACGAGGGCACGGCGTTCCGCGTGGCGCGGGCCGTGGAAGCGGCGCAGAGTTAGGCAGTCAGGAGTAAGACCGTCATGCACTTGCGACGAAGGCAGATCGGGTTAGCGGTGATGGTCCTCGGGGCTCTTTTGGCCTCAGTCCTCCCGGCAGGCGCGGTGCGCAAGCCGCACATCGTGGGGCTGGGAGCCCCCAAGCGCGTGCCCTACTCAAAGGCGGGCGATCCGGCGGGTGCGGCAACAGGCGAGAATGCGCTCAAGATCCGTCCCCTGGTGGTGGACGGAGCCGTGAAAGAGTGGACCACCGGCGAGTCTCACGATGTGACCGACCGCAGCTTTGTGGTGCGCCGAGGACTGCGCCTCAACGACGCCTTACCGGATGACAAGCCTTTGCCGGGAGACAAGCAGAGTCACTGGGTGTGGCAGCGGGGCCCATGGCTGCTGGTCGATCGAGTCACAGGCCATGTCACGCCGCTGAAGCTTCCGCATTACGATCCCGGGGTGAGCCAGGTGAGCTGGTTCCGCGACTACGGAGCGTATTGCGGGGTGACGGCCAGCGGCAAGAGCCTGTATGCCGTAGTGGCGCAGGTGGCGGCGCGCAAGCCTTTGCTGGCCAAAAAGCTGGACGCCTTCGATCCGGCGGCGATCGCCCACGCCGACCCCGTTTGCGGTCCTCCGGAGTGGCAGCGCGAACCGCTGCGCGTTACGTTTCATCCCGCGGGGAAAGACGCCAGCAGCTATGACATCGTTCCGGGTTCGGCGGTGCTGGTGGAGGATTCGGCAGACGAGCCGGAGACAGCGGCGCCAGCGGCCAAAACGAATTAGGATTTGGGCTGTTTGGAGTCTGTGGCCTCCCACCTTGGCGACGAAAAGAAGTCGCCAAGGTGGGGCACGGTGCAGGTCATCATCTCCGGGACTGCTTGCACAGGTTCCAGAACACCCAGGCCATGAAGGCCACCGCAAAGCCGAATGGAATGAACAGCAACCACTGCAGGTCGTGCTGGGACATCGTGACTCCCCATCGCACGCTCGTCCTCGCGCGAAATCCGAGCGCCAAAAGCGCGGGGCGCGTGTCATGCGATGTCTCCATCAGACAGGTCAGCGCGTAAGGCTGGAGCATTCCATCCGTAAGGGATTTATAAGAGGATTTATTAGAGGTTGAGCCGTCCGGACCCGCGCGGCTTGCGGTGAAACCGCCTGTTGGGGCGTAAAGCGCCTTGACACGCAAGCGGCTCCGCGTATCTTATCTTGCTAGGCATTCTTTTTGGATCCGTTCGGTAACCATCGCAGTGAAAGCCGCAGGTTTGCCGAATGCGGAGTTCCAGGGGGAAGCCGTGTCGAACAGGAAGTAGACGGTAGTTGGACCGGGAGCAAAGATGCGGGCGGGCGAAATTGGAGTCTGCTGCGCAGGTCAGCCGGGTCCTCCTTTCCGAGTCTGAACCCATAAGCGGCCAGGACCATTCCCGGAGACAAATTTTTTCAGGCGTCGGGCCAAGCCCGAGTGCGCCTGTGCCTGAGCGGTCCGCGGGTTTTGCGGAGCCAGGCGGCAAAGGATGAGTGTGGCAATCAGTTTGGCGATGTTCGGTCCCGTGAGTTCTTCGGGCGGCGGCAGCAGTATTCCGATGCTTTTGCCCTTGTTGTTGATCCCGGTTTTGTACCTGGTGATGATTCGCCCCCAGCAGAAGCGCCAGAAGCAATGGCAGCTCATGCTGAGCAGCATCAAGGCCGGGGACAAGGTCACTACCTCGGGAGGCATTCGCGGAACCATTATCTCGATCAAAGACGACGTCATCGTGATCAAGGTGGCTCCGGACGGAATCAAGATGGAAGTGGCCAAGACTGCCATTGCCTCTGTGACGACTCAGGAAGGGTCTTCGGCCGCATAATCCGGGCCCTCCGGGCTCTCACTTTTTTGGACTAGAGAATCGAAAAATGAAGAAGAATCTTAATGGCAGAGTTGCGCTGATCGTTGCAGTTCTGGTGGTTTGCATCTACGGCATCTTCGGGGTGCCATCGGGCGTAACGGGCAAGGCGCTGACTGAGGCCCTTACGAACCGAATTCACCTTGGCCTTGATCTGCGCGGCGGCGCCCACCTGATTTTGCAGGTGCAGGTAAAAGAGGCTGTGAATGCCGAGACCGACAACATGGTGGCTCGCATTGAGCAGGATCTAAAAAAGGCGGACCTGACTTTTGCGCAGGTCTACAAGCCCAATCCTCTCAAGCCGGACGGGACGGGTAAACCGGAGTTGATCCGCATTGAGGGGACGGCCCCGGCGAGTTCCAACGCCATGCGTTCTACGCTCGACACCAAGTATTCCAATGAATACGACGTGGGCGGGAGTGCGGACTCCTGGACGCTGACCATGAAGCCGAACATCCAGTCCGATCTGGAGAAGAAGACGGTTCAGCAGGCCATCGATACGATCCGCGACCGCGTGGATACGCTGGGCGTGAGCGAGCCTGTCATTACGGAGTACAACCTGGGCGCTAATCAGATCCTGGTGGAGCTGCCGGGCATCTCCGACCTGGACCGGGTCAAGAGCATCATTCAATCCACAGCGCGGCTTGAGATTCACGCGGTGGTGGGTGGGCCTTATCCCAGTGAGCAGGCGGCTCTGGCCACTGTTGGCGGTGCTCTGCCGCCGGACCAGGAGATTCTGCATACTTCGGGCAACCTTGCGGGGTCCAACGGCGCCGACAGTGTTTACGTATTGCAGCGGGTCGCAGTGGTGGCGGGCAGCGAATTCCGCTCCGCCGATCCGGGCACGGATCAGAACACCGGGCAGAGGAACGTTCGCTTCACGCTGACCAACGCTGCCGGCGACAAGTTCTACGACTACACCAGCCACAACGTGGGCACTCCCATGGCGATCGTAATGGGCGGCACAGTGCGCGAAGTGGCGAACATCAAAGGGCCCATCCGCGACACGGGTGAGATTGAAGGAAGTTTCAGCGAAGAGGAAGTCACAGCGCTCTCGAAGTTGCTGCGCACCGGCGCGTTGCCGGCGTCGCTGAACGAGATTGAGACCCGCACGGTGGGCGCGTCGCTGGGCGCGGATTCGGTGAAGGAGGGTGTCACGGCGGCGGTTGTGGGCGTGATGGTGGTCATGATCTTCATGCTGATCTACTACCGCGGCTCGGGCATCAACGCGGACCTGGCGCTGCTGCTGAACCTGGTGATCCTGCTGGGCTTCATGGGCTTCTCCACCGCGACCCTTACACTGCCGGGCATCGCCGGCGTGATCCTGACCATTGGTATGGGCGTCGACTCCAACGTGCTGATCTTTGAGCGTATCCGCGAAGAAGTGCGGGCCGGCAAAGCGGCTTCGGCGGCGGTCGACCAGGGATTTGCGCACGCATGGATCACCATTGTCGACACCCACGTTACGACCATCGTTTCAGCGGCCATTCTGTTCCTGTTCGGCACCGGGCCGGTGAAGGGCTTTGCGACCACGCTGACATTCGGTTTGCTGGCCAACCTCTTCACGGCAGTGTTCGTCTCGCGGACCATCTTTGATGCGCATCTGAACAAGATGAAGCCGGGCGAACTGGTCTCGATCTAAACAGCGCAAGCAAGCCTGCCAGGGCGGCAGGGCAAAACATTGAACCTGGAGCGAACGCGCTCCAGCCCTTAGGAAGGCAGAGAACCAGTGGAATTGTTTCGCAATGTCAATGTGGACTGGCTCGGGAAGAAGTGGTACTTCCTTGGCTTCTCGTTACTCTTCAGCGTGGCCGGCATCGCCTCGATGGGCACGCACTGGGCACGCACCGGCAACCCGGTTCCGCTGGGCGTGGACTTCCGCGGCGGCACCGAGGTTCAGGTGCAGTTCGCGAATCGCCCTGATATCGGCGCCATCCGGCATGCCGTCGACGCGGCCGGAATCAAGGACGCGAGCGTAAAGAACTTCAACGATCCGAGCCTTAACGAGGTGCTGATCAGCCTGCCCGAGAAGAAGGACGAGAGTCAGTTCGATGCGGGGCGGCAGCACATCGTCGATGCCCTGCACGCGCACTATAGCAACTCCTTCCAGGATTCCGGCGTCAAAGTGGATGTGGTGGGCCCCACTGTGGGGCGCCAACTGGAAAAACAGGCCGGCCTGGCCACGGTCTACTCGCTGCTCGGCATGCTGGTTTACCTGTGGTTCCGGTTCCAACTGATCTACGGTGTCGCGGCCGTAGTGGCGTGCTTCCACGACACGCTGATCACGGTTGGCTTTTTCGCGCTGACAGGCCAGGAGATCAGCCTGACGGTGATCGCGGCCATCCTGACGCTGATTGGCTATTCCATGAACGACACCATCGTCGTGTTCGACCGCATCCGCGAGAATCTGCGCCTGAGCCGCCGCGAGTCGCTGCCTGACGTGGTGAACCGCAGCATCAACCAGACCCTGAGCCGGACGGTCCTGACGTCGGGCCTGACGTTCCTGACGGTGCTCTCGTTGTATATCTTTGGCGGAACTGTCCTGCGCGGCTTCTCGTTCGCCCTGGTGGTGGGGATTCTTATCGGTACATACTCGTCCATCGCTGTGGCGGCGCCCATGTTGGTGGCCTGGCAGCAATGGAGGGGGCAGCACGGCAAGAGCGTTGTTTTGCCGGCGGCCAAGCGCGCCCGGGTCTAGCGGCAAAGAAATTTTCGGGGAGTTCTGCAAACGTTTTGCAAGAGGAAGCGCTGTTCTGGTATAGGTTGTGCACGCTTGTTTGAGAGCGGTTTGGATACTTGGGAACATTTCTCAGTTCCACGGTGTCTAAATAGAAGTAACCAACACCCGATTCGAGGCTGGCCATGTTTGAAGATTCCACGTTTGAATCCGGAGGCAGGATCAAGAGCAAAAGCAGGTATTGGATGATGGTGACCTTCATCATCAATGGCTCCGTTCTGCTGCTGCTGATCCTGATTCCGCTGATCTACCCTGAGGCGCTGCCGAAGACGATGATGACGACGCTGCTGGTCGCGCCGCCACCGCCACCGCCGCCTCCGCCGCCACCGCCACCGCCTCAGGCAGTACACGTCGTCCATGTGGTGTCAGAGATGATGAACAATCAGCTCACGGCCCCCACCCGGATTCCCCATGACATCAAGATGGTCGCGGAACGGGAAGCTCCGCCGCAGGCCAGCTTCGGCGTGGCCGGCATGGAAGGTCTGGGCGGCAGCTCGAGCGGTGTGATCGGAGGCCTGTTCGGCTCCGGCAACAACCAGCCCAAGGTGAAGGCCGAGGCCCCCAAGAAAGTCAACATTTCGGCCGGCGTCGCAGTTGGCATGCTGCTGCAGAAGACCACGCCGACTTATCCGCCGATTGCCAAAGCGGCTCGCGTCTCCGGCACGGTGGTTCTGCAGGCTATGATTTCCAAAACCGGATCGATTGAAAATCTACGCGTCATCAGCGGGCCGGCCATGTTGCAGCAGGCCGCCCTGGACGCAGTCAAGTCCTGGCGCTACAAGCCTTATCTGCTCAATAACGAGCCGGTTGAGGTAGAGACCACGGTGAACGTGATCTTCAGCCTGGGTGGATGAGAACTCCAGGTCCCTTTTTTGCATCCATGAAAGAGGGACTTATTTTTTGACCTGAATGCGAATCCGGAAAGAGCCGCATTCCCAGCAACCGCCCGCAGCGCGGGCAATAGCAGCCCACAAGAAAACTCCTTAGGAGGAACGATTCAG
>PLXP01000236.1 GCA_003151435.1 Acidobacteriaceae bacterium | reverse complement strand
GGCACCCGGAGGGAGTTCCGCAACCGTACGCGCCACCTGTGGCCTCCTGTCCTTACCGCATACAGAATGCCACAAATCCTGTTAAGTGAACAGTATTAAGGCTAGCTGGGCTGTGGCGAATTGCTCTGCAACTTCATCGGGATTGGCGTCGGTTTGCCTTCAAATGCCTTCTTCACCACATCTGTGACGCGTTCCTGACGCTCGGGTACCCACGCCCCATAGTATTTAAGCACCGTCTCTTCAGTGTCTCCCAGCAGTTCCGCAAGATCCCGGACTGTTACGTTGTTCTGCTGCAGCAGTATTCGCGCGAAGGTATGACGAAAGCGGTGATGTACCGGCGGGTGAGACCAAGGTCGGCACAGGTCCCACAACTTGTTAAGGCGACGCCGCCACTGGTCGGTGATCGATTCGATGTTTTCGGTCTCATGCTTGCCGAAGATGACGTTACCGAACTTCTCTTCCCGCGCATGGATCCGGTCTTGAAGCCAGATCGGAATCCATACGCAGACCTCCTTGTGGTTCTTTATGGTTCGAATCAAGCAGTCGCCGTTAGCCTTGAGACGGGTCGCGCTGAAGGTAGCAACGTCGGAGATGCGTAGCCCGGTATAGAGTGAAACAGCGACGAAATCTGAAAGATCCTGTCCCGTCCACACGTAACGGTATGCATATTTACTTCGGCCGTATCGCTCAGCGCAAGCTCGAAACATCCGTTCTAGGTCCTCGTCGCTGAATGGAATCCTCTCCGAGTCGTCACTTTCATTTCGAGTGTGCCGGGACTTGAACCGTGCTGGGTTAAAGGGAATCCACTTATTTTCGACGCAAAACTCAAAGAAGGCTTTTAGATTAGACAAGTTCTTTCGTGCAGTACTTGCTATAACCTTCCAACGTTTGCGGAAAGCCCGAACATCCTCGAGCCGCCACTGATTGAGCCAGATATAGCCCAATTCCTCCGAATAGGTGGCGAAGTCCTTCAATAAGTATCCATACATCCGAGTAGTCGAATTGGCCGAGTCGCCCTTGTGGTCTGCCAGATAATCTGCAATTGCCTTGCTGATCTTGACTCCTTGCTCAGAATCAGGCGAGGCCGTTGGCGTCGGCGCCGGCGTCGGAACCGGGGCGGCGAGTTCGGTCCAGGAGTGGTTGGACTCCCATTGGTCGGCTATGGATCTCGCTCTGTCCCACTTCCAGACCTCAGTGGATTTTCGCTTGAATTCCCCTTGGATGGTCCCGGAAGCGAAGATTGGACAGTCACACTGCTTCCAGCCCTTTCGGCGTTCCTCAAATTCGCCTGAACATGAGTTATGCTCACGCCCTGCTTTGCAGGCGCGTCGGTGCCGGCGATAGAGGTTGAGGCTCATACCACCAGCTTACCATCATTGCCCCATATTGCCCCATAAATGCTAGTTTGTAATGTAACTCCTTTATAATGAACTGGCGGAGAGAGTGGGATTCGAACCCACGTTAGAGTTGCCCCTAAACACGCTTTCCAAGCGTGCGCCTTCAACCACTCGGCCATCTCTCCGTAAGGGTGGTCTATCTTTCTGAATTTACCACATCGGGCAGCAACGAGTTTCCACCCGTTCCCGCCCTCCTGTCTCCAATTCGGCTCACTCCTACCAAAGTATGAAATCGTTTACTTTTGCTCCCGACCTCATTTATAGTTTCGCCTTGTTCCAAGCTTCAGGTTCAGCCGGCCTCTCCGGCGAAATGTGCTGTCGACTGCAAGAGGATCTCTTATGTCTGGTATTTCACGCCGCGATCTGCTCTCTTCTGGATTGGCCCTTTCTGCCACTTCTCTAATGGCGCGCTCCGCATGGGCGCGCACCGCCGCATTGCTGGCAGATCAGCCCGTCCCTGGTTCTGCTGAGGCGCTGGGCGCTGTGGCCCCGCGCGAGCAACTGCTCTTCGATTTCGGCTGGAAATTCCAGTTCGGCAATGGAGTCGATCCGGCTCGCGACCTGGGCTTCGGCTTCGGCCAGGGCGATTTTGCCAAGACCGGCGACTTCGCTTTTGCCAAGGCCAAGTTCGACGACTCCAAATGGCGCACACTCAATCTGCCGCACGACTGGGCCGTCGAGTTGCCCTTTGTGAACGACCAGGAGCAGAACTCGCACGGCTTCAAGCCCGTCGGCCGCCGGTATCCCGAAACCAGCGTGGGCTGGTACCGCCGCGAATTCGAGATTCCCTCGAGCGACCTCGGCCGCCGCATCACCGTGCAGTTCGATGGCGCCTTCCGCAGCGTGCTGGTCTTCGTGAACGGCTGCTTTGTCGGCCGCAACGACAACGGCTATGCGCCTTTCCACTGCGATCTGACCGACTTCCTCGCCTATGGCGCCAAGAACTACATTGTTCTGCGCGTGGATGCGAGCTTCGGCGACGGATGGTTCTATGAGGGCGCCGGAATCTATCGGCACGTGTGGCTTACCAAGACGGATGCAGTTCACCTGGGCAAGTGGGAGAGCACCGTCCGCGCCGCCATCAACGGCGAATCCGCCACGCTGTCTCTGGGCACCGTGGTAGTGAATGAAGGCAAGCAGACCGAGAGCGCCAGGGTGAGCTGGAAGATATTCGACGCAGCGGGCAAGACCGTTGCCACCGCCGAGGCGCCTGCACAGTCCATCGCAGTGGATGGCTCCGCGACATACACCGCAACCGCGCAACTCGCGAATCCCGCGCTGTGGTCGGTCGACACACCGAATCTCTATTCGGCCATCGTCACGGTCGAGTCCGACGCCAAAGTTCGCGATGCCGAACGAGTGAGCTTCGGCGTGCGCACCGCGGTGTTCGATGCGGAGAAGGGCTTCTTCCTGAATGGCAAACCCCTGAAGATTCAGGGAACGTGCAACCACCAGGACCATGCCGGTGTAGGGGCTGCTCTGCCTGACCGGCTGCAGTGGTTCCGTCTGGCTGTGCTGCGCGAGATGGGTGGAAATGCCGTGCGCACTTCGCACAACATGCCCACGCCTGAGTGGGTGGACGCCTGCGATCGCATGGGCATGATGATGATGTGCGAGACGCGGCAAATGAGTTCCAGCCCTGAAGGCATCGCGCAATTGGAAGCCATGGTCAAGCGCTATCGCAATTCGCCGTCCATTATTATCTGGTCCATCGGCAATGAGGAGTTCACGCTGCAAAGTGCAATGGCCGAACAGGGCGCGAAGATCGCCACCACCATGGTTCGCCGCTGCCAGGAGCTCGATCCCACACGCGTCGTCTCCGCTGCCGTCAACGGCGACAACGAGAAGGGCGTCTCCGAGCCATTCGATATCATCGGCTTCAACTACAACCTCAAGGGCCCCGATGGCTACCACAAAGAGCATCCCAAGCGGCCCTTGTATGGATCGGAAACGTCGAGCGCCATCTCCACGCGCGGCATGTACACCACTGACCCGCTGCGTAACCTCGTCAATGACTACAATGGCGTGGTTCCGTGGGGCGAAACCGCTGAAGAGTGGTGGACGTTCTACGGCACACGCGAGTGGGAGGCGGGCGGCTTTGCGTGGACCGGCTTCGACTATCGCGGCGAGCCTACGCCTTACGGCTGGCCATCCATCAACTCGCAGTTCGGCATCGTGGACATGTGCGGTTTTCCCAAGGACACCTTCTACTACTACAAGGCGTGGTGGGGCAAGGAGCCGTCGCTGCACGTTTTTCCGCACTGGAACTTTGAGGGCAGGGAAGGCGATGACATTCCGGTGTGGGTCTACTCCAACCTCGATGAAGTCGAGCTGTTCGTGAATGGCAAAAGCCTCGGCAGCCAGAAGGTTCCGCACCTTGGCCACGTCGAGTGGAAGGCGAAGTACGAACCGGGAGCGATTGAAGCGCGAGGCTCAAAGGATGGCAAGGTGGTGTTGACGGAAAAGCGCGAGACCACCGGCCCAACTGTGGCAATTCGCCTGACGGCAGATCGAACCGAAATCAACGCCGACGGCGAAGACATCGCCATCCTCAAAGTCGAGGGGCTCGACAAGGAAGGCCGCCTTGTGCCGACGGCTGGCAATCTCATCGGGTTCAAGGTGTCCGGTGCGGGCGCGCTCATCGGCGTCGGCAACGGCGACCCCAATTGCCAGGAGAGCGACAAGGAGCCGAAGCGTTCGCTGTTCAATGGACTTGCTCAAGTCATCGTGCAGTCAACAAAGCGCCCCGGTGAGATCCGCATAGAAGCGGTGAAGGAAGGTTGGGACGGGCCTGAGCTGACTCCGGCCAAGCTGGTCATCACCACCAAGCGCGGCGAGTTGCGGCCAGCCGTGCCAGAGAACAACCCCAGAGGCTGAAGTTCTCGGCTTGACGAAAAATGAAATGAGGATGGCGGCCGAGCGGCCGCCATCCTCATTTCATGGGGCAATGTCATGGGGTCAAGGTGTTGTGGACTTCAATCGGGCATCCCGGTTCGGTCTCCTGCGCTTCCGGCTTAACCTCCAGGGCCGCCGTATACATTAGAAAAATGGCCCACGCGTCGCAATCCAAATGGAGAAGGGAACTGGTCGCCATGATTGCGCTGGCGGTTCCCGTGGTGTTGAGCGAACTGGGCTGGATGGCGCAGGGCGTGGTCGACAACATTATGGTGGGCAAGCTGGGCCCCGCCGCCATTGGCGCGGTGGCGCTCGGCAACGCGGTCTACTACACGCCCTCGCTCTTCGGCATCGGCCTGCTGCTGGGCCTGGATACGCTGGT
>PLXP01000256.1 GCA_003151435.1 Acidobacteriaceae bacterium | reverse complement strand
TAGCGATGCTGTCGCCCCGCACATGCGCTCGACGACGACCTCGTTGTTCTGATACCGGTAAGTCTTGTCGAAGGTGGCAAACTCAGTCTTCGCGTGAATCGGGTCTGGGAGGTCGGTGCGAAATCCCTCGGGCAGGCGGACATGCGACACCGCAGTTAGAGTCCGCGGCGTGCCGAGTTGAATGTCTTCGTCGGGCGCACTCGTTTTAGAAGACAAGCTGGAGAACTCGAGCGCCGGAAACAAGGGAACGATGCGCAGGTTATCCTTGCTACGTGGTGCGGGCAAGCAGTGAGGATTCGACCGGAAGCCACAACAAGGACTATCGCGCCGACGTCACCTATTGGATCGGTAAGCAGGACCTTGTGTTCCGCAAGATCCGGAGCATCTCTGACGGTTCCATGATGGTTTCAAAGAACCTTCACCTGCCCTCACACTCTGAGACGACTGAGACCTATTCCGTTGCGGAGATCGATCCGGCTACCACTGCGGAGATATTCCGGTTTACACCTCCTGCCGACGCAAAGGAAGTAGCGACTCTGGAGCCGGATTTCGGCGGGCCGCCTCCATCCCTGCATCCAAAGGCGCCGATGGTAGGGCAAATGGCGCCGGAAGTCACCTTTGCAGGCGCGGATGGAAAGAAGATCGAGCTGAGTTCGTACCGCGGTAAACCCGTATTGATCGACTTCTGGGCCACATGGTGCGGTCCATGCCTCCTTTCCATGCCTGCGCTCAGCAGGGTTTATTCGGAAACGAGAGACAAGGGGCTGCAGGTGATCGGTTTCGACCAGAGCACAGCGGCGGATAATGCAGCGGTGTATCTGAAGCATCACCATTACGGATGGACGAATTATCACGACGAGGAGAAGGTGGTCTACAAGGCTCTGAAGGGGGACGGCATCCCGCTCATGGTGCTGATCGACTCGCAGGGAAAGATCGTCTACTACGATTTCGGGGTGATGAGAGAGAACTGCGGAAGGTGATTGCTAGTCTTGGACCGGAGTTTGCCTCGATTGCGTCAAACCGCTAGAACTCGGCATTCCGGTAGTATCACCGTCGACTCCGTCGAAACTCACCGATTTTCATCCTTATGGGTGGGCCGAAGGTCCATGCGTAACTCTTCCCCTACCCATCCGGGCCGCCGGGACCCTTGGCGCGGGGTGAAGAGACGTCAAAGGGAAGTATCAGCCACAATACGACCGGAGCAGAACCGAGACTGGGCTCAGCGTGGATTGATTGCTAACCTGTAAGTCTTCATCACTCGGGGTGGATCCATATCCGCTGAAGGGGAAATGGGATGAACGACGAACCTAACGCGATGAGTTGTTCGGACTTCCAGAAGCAACTACCAGACCTCTTCAGCTCTGGATCAATCATCGAAGACCATCCACATCTTCGGAACTGCGACCTTTGCCGTGCCCTTGTAGACGACCTTGAGATTATCGCCGAGGAAGCACGGCGGCGCTTCGAATACGGTGTCTAGTTCGGTTCAAAGGCTGAAAACAGGCGCGTTCCTGCAGCTAGTCGCTTGCAATGGTTGGATGACCGCCGATACTTCCTTTACTCAAATCTCGGGCCGTTTGCTATCGTTCCTGGGGGAAGATTCGACAAAGCGAAGGATTTCTACACGACCGCAACGGCACGCCGAGAGCGAACTGAGTTCTCCATAGCCTGTGCAACATCTCGAGAGCTAGTCAGAATGTTGCGGTCCGGGGGCACGCTGCTGCAGCACTTCGACGATCCAGTATCGATCGGTATCCTTCAATAGCTGAAAGCTATACACGAAGTTTGAATGCAGATTCCCCGTCGAGGTAGGCACATTGACTTCGGTATGAACGAAAACGTGAACAATGCCAGATGATTCCTCCTCCTTAATGCTAATTGGGTGCTCCTCGTAATCCGCCTTTTGTAGATTGACCTTGAGCATCTTTGTTAGTTCCTCGAGGTCGAAGACACCCGGTATAAGGTGAGGATCATTGTTCCATGTCTTTACGGAGACTAACCGTCCGTCGGGAAGAAACAGGGATTTGAATCGACCCCAATCACGCTCAGTTTTCGCTTCGCCGGACTGAACCGAAAAATAGCAAGAGATGATGCTTTGCACTGATTCAACATCGCCTGGTAGTCCGTGCGGCCAGTTCGGCCAGATCGAAGAAATCGACGAACCATGTCGCTGCTGAGCCGCATCCTGTGCCTGAGCCGGAACTGAAGCTGTCAGGATTAGGAGGATTACTTTACACCTGAATTATGCAGAAGTTGAGCACACGGCGGGTGCCAGACCCGTTGCGGAGCGGTTTTGTGCCAGTAGTTTGAGCCTCTGAATTTTCCCTTCTTTCGGATTCCCACGCCCCATGGGGTAAGTGTTTGAATCGATTGGCCTCCCTGTGCATAGAAATCTATGCGCTGCTGTCCTTGCCGAATCAGGCACGTAGCGGCGCAGAAAGAACGGGAGCAAAGCCGTCCGGTCCGCGAGCGACTTTGCGCAGACGGTCCATGAGCTGATGAAAGGCGCCTTTCTCCTGGTAGTGGTCGCTGTAGCTGACGCCCACCCTGCCGGCGTGCCGCCAGATTCGTGCAGCCAGAAACAAGAAACGCAGCCGCGCCGTGGCCAGCGTGGTGTGTTTCATGGTTTCCACGGTGATGTTCTCCTCGCGGCTGAACAGTTGCAGCCAGCAGTTCAGGTTGTAGGCCAGCATGGCGATCTGGAACCAGTTGGCGTTCATCATCCAGCGGTTGGACGGATGCGCCGCCAAGCCGGCATCGTTGTTGGCCTCTTTTATTAAGTTCTCGGCCCCGGCTCGCTGGTTATAGAACCACACCAGCGTGTCCACCGGTCCGTCCATGTCGGTCACGAAGACCCGGTAGGTGTACTCGGGCGTATCGAACAGTTGATATTGCTCGGGCTTCTCGGCGTCCTTGGATTCAGGCGGCTTTTCGTAACGCAGCGCCAGGAACCGGCAGGCCTTGCCCCACCCCTCCGGCTGGTAGGTGAATTCGCATTGGTCGTCGGCATCTGTCAACGGAGAGCGCTTCCACTTGGCCGTCTGCAACTGATCCACAAGACGCGCCGTCTTGCGCGCCACCACGATAAATTGCCACTTCATCTTCTCGTAGGCTTCAACTGCCTGCCAGCAGTAGAAGCCCGAATCGGCCCGCGCGTAAACGATCTTCACCGTGGCGGGTAGGCCCTTGGCGACACTCTCCAGATGGTCGGCAATCTCCCGTCCGTCGGGCCGGTCGCCGGTGCGCAACGCGCCGGCGGCGTACTCCCGCGTCTCGGCGATAAAGCTCAGAATCGGCTGGTAGCTCTTCTTCCCTTTGTTTTTCGGGTTATATCCCTTGCGTGCGCCCATCTGGTTGCCGAACAGCGTATGCACCGTGGTGTCGGTGTCCACGGTGATCGAATCGAGTTGCACGTTGGCCGCCGCCCAGACCCGTTCGCGCATGCGCCACTGC
>PLXP01000250.1 GCA_003151435.1 Acidobacteriaceae bacterium | reverse complement strand
CTTAGTTTCTGGACAGGTTCTCAGATCAGCCGCAAAAATGCAAGATCACGCCAACCGATCGGTTGGCGTGCGCTCTGGCCTGTGTGGACGATTTGCACACTACTTCTGCTGTACGGTGTCGTCGTCTTTGTCGGGGATCATTAGGCCGATTTACCCCATAGAAGTGATACCCCGGTGGTCGTCTTGGCTGAGGGCCAGGATGTCCACCTCGACTCGCGCAATTTGGGTACAAGTCAACTGCACCTTTTCGAGGCTAAGGCTTCGGGACAGAAAGTGAAATTCATTGTCGAGCGGAGTTCAGACAAAGTCGTTCATGTCGCCGTTGCAAGCTGCAGTGCCTGTTATCGAAATCGAAACTCTCACTATGCCAAAAACGGAACGATGATGTGCGGGCAGTGCAAGGAAGCAATGGATTTCGAGTCGAGGGGTCGGCAAACTGGGACTGATCGCTGTGCCCTGGTTGAATTGCCCCATACGGAGGCAGATGGCGAGGTGGCGGTATTGGCCCGCGATGTCTTCGCGCTGGTGGCGAAGATCCCTCAATGACGATCTCATCGTTCGCACGTCAACCCCGAACCAGCACGATGGGCAGCGCGAGAACCTTGAAAGCGTTCGGCGGAACGTCTTCATCGCCATAGAGTTTTGGTCCGACCGTGAACGCGAAGACCTCCAAAAGAACCGCCACGAAGCCTGCCGAAATAAGCGGCGCTATGAATGGCCACGCTATTCTTCCCCAGAGGCGCTTGCCCTCGGAGTTTCTGAAAGGGTCGCGATATACGGGTACGGATTGCAGCACGCGGGTTATGCTCATTGGAACCGAGGAGAGAAACAGATCCAACAGCAGCCACTTAAATCGGTCTCGGTTGAATTCGAGATATACGCTCTGCTTGTTATTCCAGGCCGCAATCCAAGCCTCGACGATGCACCACGCGGCGGCGACTGTGACGGCGATGAAGACGGGGTCAATTCTCCGGCCAGCCGCTCTTCGACCTTCGTTACTAAACCCGAGCCACTAACCTTGAGAGCGCCAATGCGCTGATCGAGGGCTTGACATGCGTCGGGTTTGATCTTATTCTACCAACAATTGGTCAGTCGCCAATGAGTTGGCGCTCGACCGGTAAAGGAACCAATGGCTCATTTCTTCACCCCCGCGATGTGTATGTGCTGCTGTCATGGCTGCGCTGCGCGGGCGTGTACTCTGGGCTAGATTCCGAGACAGGAATTTCGAACCCCGACGACCCACCCGCCAGAAGGCGCGGTGGGTTTTTCATTTTCAGTGCTTAATGGACAGTTGCAGGTCTTTGCTGACCACTGTTCTGTATTCCAAAAGCGCCGGTGGCGAAGCGGTCAACGCGCGGGTCTGCAAAACCTGTATTCGCGGGTTCAATTCCCGCTCGGCGCTCCAAGCTTGAATAGGCAGCCAGAGGCTGCGACTCCAGAATCAAAATGGTTCTGGCCGGATAAGTAATGTTCTCTCCTGAGGTCGGCTTCCATGCGGCCTTGGTCAACTGTCTCAGGTTACGGGTGTGGAAAATTGCTAATTATGAAGAAGGATGCATTCTCGATCGCCTCGTTATCGACATCCACTCTGGCTGGGCGCGGCTCCTCGCTGCGCGCTGAGTTGGACGCGAAGTGTTGTCGGGCCTGCTAAGCAATTCCAAGAGAGTTCCGGCGTAACCATTAGGCGGAATGTCTTCTCTGGAATTATGCGTTCCTCGGGCTAACGCCCAAACACCAATTCATCTCGATTGATAGCTCTCCAGGCTACGTGTATCTGCACGTGCACAGGAGCGCACCATCCACTCATTTCAAGGGGAGGACAGTATCATGCATACGCCGCATTTGGGTGTTCGCCTGTATCTGAGTTTTGCAGGTGCCTTGCTTGTATCGTTGGCTCTATCAGCGCCACTGTTTGGACAAGTTGCCGGAGGCGCAATCCAAGGCTTTGTCTCGGATCCATCGGGGGCCGCTGTTACAGGCGCTGAGGTGACGGTCACCGAAATTGCCACAGGGGTTACCCGGACGGTAAGCACCAATTCCGTCGGACTCTTTGCCGTGGCCAATTTGCAGCCATCGATATACTCAGCGAGCATTACGGCACGCGGTTTCTCACGCAAGAGTGCAGAGAGTCTGCCGCTGACCGTTGGGGCCAACCTCACTGTAAACTTTGCCCTGAAGATCTGCGCTTCCAGTGAGCAGGTGGAAGTGCGAGACACGGCCGCCAACATCGACCTGGTGACGTCCAATCTCAGCGAGGTAGTGGACAGCACAACCATACGCGAACTGCCGCTGAATGGACGCGACTGGTCGCAGTTGATCACGCTGCAACCTGGGGCCGATGAAGTGCGTAATCAATCCACAATTGGCGGCGCGGGCACTTCCGACGTGAATCGTGTACTTCGCGGCTTTGGCAACCAGATGAGCATCGCCGGAACACGCCCTCAGCAGAACAACTATCGCCTCGATGGAGTCAGCTTCAACGATTACACCAATGGCGCGCCTGGGGGCGTACTCGGAACCATCACCGGAGTCGATGCCGTGCAGGAGTTCTCCGTCATCACGACCAACTATTCCGCAGAGTACGGAAAGACATCGGGGGGAGTAATCAACGCGGTCACGCGTTCCGGAACGAACCAGTTTCACGGCAGCGCCTACGAGTTCATTCGCAACAGCGCGCTCGACGCGCGAAACTACTTCGATGCCGCGACGATTGCACCGTTCCGGAGAAACCAGTTCGGCGGCACAATAGGCGGGCCGGTGCTTCATGACAAGACTTTCTTCTTCTTCAACTATGAAGGTCTGCGCCAGGCGCTTGGCGTATCGGAATCGGATCGTGTACCTTCGCAAAACGCGCGCAACGGCATCCTCTCCACTGGAAGTGTGAAGGTCGACCCGGCGGTCACGCGCTATTTGGGCTTCTGGCCGCTGCCGAATGGCGGAGTGGATGCTTCTGGAGATGTCGGAAACTATCGTGTTGCGACAAACCAGATAGGAAACGAGAATTTCTATACCGGCAAGATCGATCACCACTTCTCCAGCCGCGACAACGTGGCAGGAACTTTTCTGTACGACACAACAGGCCTCTCTCAGCCCGATGCATTGAACAATCTGCACTTTGTCAACCAGGATGCGCGCACTTTCTCCAGCATCGAGGAGACGCACGTCTTCAGTCCCAGCCTGTTGAATACAGTACGCTTTGGTTTCAGCCGCAACCATGCAATCTCCAACACTTCCGATCCAATCAACCCTCTGGCGGCCGACAACTCGCTGGGGTCGGTCCCAGGACGGCCTGCACCGTTTCTCATTGTGCCCACATGGTCAAACTTCTATGGCGGACTTGGCGGCTTTCCCAACTTTGTCATTGGCTGGAATTCATTCCAGCTATACGACGATGCCTTTGTGACTCGTGGCAGCCATACACTCAAGTTCGGTTTTGCTTTCGAGAGAATGCAGTCGAACAACTTCATGCACTTCACGCAAAATGGCCGTTTCGCTTTTGCGAGCGTTCAGGACTTCTTGACCAACAATCCTCGTGCGTACAGCGTGCAATTGCCAAGCGGCGAGTCGGAGCGCGGATTGCGGGAAACCCTGTTTGGAGGCTATGTACAGGACGATTGGCGCATTCTTCATAACCTCACGTTCAACTATGGCGTGCGCTATGAGGCGACGACTGTGCCAACGGAAGTGCACGGGCGGCTTTCCACTCTGCGCAACATGACCGATACGCAAATGCATCTTGGCAGTCCATACTTCGATAACCCCACGCTGAAGGATTTCTCGCCGAGGCTGGGAGTTGCATGGGATCCGTTCGGTTCCGGAAAGAGCGCGGTGCGCGCTGGATTCGGAATCTATGACGTACTTCCCCTGCCCTACACAATTCTGATCAGCGGCGCCGGATCGGCGCCCTTTACCACCGCTCCGACATTGGTCCGTCCGGGAGCGGGAACGTTTCCAAATGTAGCCTTTAACCTCGCATTGAACGCGGTCGCTCAAGGCCCCCTGGTAAGTGAGCGCGTATCGTACTTTCAGCCGCATCCGCCGCGCAGCCTGACTTACAACTGGAACCTGAATGTGCAGCAGGAGATCGCCGCAAACGGAAAGTTGACTGTAGCTTACGTCGGCTCCCGCGGAGTTCACCTTCCCTATCACACCGACGACGCCAATATCGTGTTGCCCACGAAGACAGCGGCGGGATACGTCTGGCCTTCGGGAGATGCCTATCAGAACGGAACCGTGCTGAACCCGAGCGTGGGAGACATCAACCGCACCACCTATGATGCAGACTCGTACTATCACAGCATGCAGACAGGATATGAGCAGCAATTCCGTCATGGGTTGCAGCTCCGCGGAGCGTACACCTGGGGTCGCAGCATCGACACTGGATCTTCGACAATTGCCGGCGATCAGTTTGCCAACTCGCCTTCAAGTCTTCCGCTGTGGTTTGATCCCAAGACGCGTCGCGGCCTTTCCGATTTCAATCTGAGCCACGACGGAGTGATCAGTATTCTCTGGGACACGCCGGAGTTGAAGACAGGTTCTGCATTGCTTCATTGGGCAACAAACGGCTGGCAGGCAGGCTCGATCTTTCAGGCCAGCAGCGGATCGCCTTTCTCCGTTCTGATCGCAGGAGATCCGCTCGGCATGAACAGTATCGATCCCTGGGATTATCCCGACCGGCTGCGGAACACTGGATGCAAGTCGCTTGTGAATCCGGGCAATCCGAACAATTACATTAAACTGCAATGCTTCTCCGCTCCGGTGCAGACGTTCCAGACTTCCAGCGGACCACAACAGCAAATTGTGCGGCTGGGGAACGAAGGACGGAATGCGCTGGTCGGTCCTGGCCTGTCGAATCTGGACTTTTCTCTGGTGAAGAACTCCAAGTTGGCCGGCATCGACAGAGGCAGTGTGCAGTTCCGCGCCGAACTGTTCAACATCCTGAACAAGAGCAACTTTGCGGCTCCGCTCGACAATGACACCATCTTCAATCAGGACGGCTCGCCAGCAGATGGCGCGGGCGTTGTGGACCAGACACAAACCACATCGCGCCAGATTCAATTTGGTTTGAAAATTCTGTTCTAAGTAACGCCGCGTTCTGGCCCGGCAGCCGCTCGCGTGGCCGCCGGGCAGCGATTGGAATACCAACCTATCACCCAAGGAGAGAAACAAACATGCTCACGAAGATCCGCAACTCCGCGCTGTGGCTGTTGTTTGTGCTGACCGCGCTTCCCTTTGCCCTCACTTCCACAGCCCGTGCGCAAGCGACGATTGGGGCGGGAGATGGAAAGAACACCGTGTCGGTGGACTTCTACAAGGTTCCTCCCGGCAAGCAGGACGAGTGGCTTGCGCTCTATAAGAAGTACCACTATCCCATCATGCAATACCAAAAAGCGCATGGTCAGGTGATCAGCGAGACGGTGTATACGCGGGCCATCCATCAGGTGAGCCCTTCCTGGGATTTTGCCATCGTGATTGTAGCGCCGCCCGCAGAGAAGCGGCCGAAGCCGGAATACAACCGCAGCCAGCTCATCCGCAAGCTCTTTCCGGATATTGACGAGTATGTGAAGGGCGAGAAGGCGCGCTGGTCCTTGACTGTCGAACATTGGGACGAAAGCTGGACCGAGGTGGACATCGAGAATCATCCGTCGCTCTATGAGCCGTTCTAGAGATAGACGGATATCTGTCCCGCTTCTTTGATGCTCTTTTTCACCAACATCTGGATGCGGCGCATGCAACTCAGCGCCGCATCCTGACAGGGAATTCAAATGAATCTTCGTTTGTATTGTTTGCTCGGGCCGGGACTTATTGGCGCAAGTATGGCGCTGGCGCAGCAGCCGTTAGTCTTGGTCCAATCGATCGAGATGCCGGAGGTGCCCGCCGGCCCCTATGCGGATCACATGGCGCTGGACCTCAAGCGGCAGCGGCTGTTCACCACGCCACAGGCGAACAAGGCCGTTGATGTGTTGGACCTTGAATCGGGAAAGGTGCTGCACACGATTCCTGGCTTCGGCAACCCGCACGCAATCTTCTACCGTGAGGACCGGAATCGCCTCTTTGTCACCGATGGCGGCATCGGCGCGCTCCGAATCTTCGATGCAACATCGTATCGCGAACTCAAGTCGATCAAGCTGGACCTCAACGCGGATGGCATTGGCTACGATGCGGAGACAGGCTATCTCTACGTGAGCAACGGCGGAGACGAGGCGGGAAAAGGGTACTCCCTGATCTCGATCATCGATACCGTGCGTGAGGAGAAGATTGGCGACATTCGCGTCGAGGCTCCGGGTTTGGAGGCCATGGTCGTTGACCACGCAAGCGGAAGGCTGTATATCAATCTTCCCGAAACGAGTTCCATCGCCGTCATCGACTTGAGCAAGCGGGCGGTCATCGCCACGTGGCCGCTCACAAAAGGCAAGAAGAACATGTCCTTCGCACACGACGCAGAGCACCATCGGCTTTACGTCGGCTGCCGCGACACGGATGTGCGGGGCAGCATTGTGGTCATCGATACGGAGACCGGGAAAGAACTGGAGCGCCTGTCCATTGGCGGTTGGGTCGATTCGCTGTTCTACGATCCGGCAAAGGGCAGGATTTATGCCTCCACCGGCGTGGGCGAAGTGTATACCTACGAGCACGAGGCAAACGGAAGCTACAAGATGCTCGATCAGGCGGATTCAGCGGTTATGGCCAAGACGGCTCTCTTCTCGGCTGAACTTGATCGCCTCTTCGTGGCTGTGCCTCACCTTGGTGGAACAACTGCAAAAGTGCTTGTGTTCAAACCCGAGTGAGCGGAACAACGTCGCCTGAAATACCCGAGTCTGCCGCCAATTGCTTTCGGTTCCTGAGAATCTGCAGATTTGGCACTCACCACTGTATTCCCGTCCGACGGCTGCTCCTTCTGGTCCTGGAGATGTTTTCAAATCCAGGCTCAGGAGATCCCACTGCCACTCACGGCACTGATCATTGCTTGCCTTTGTTCGGTGATATTGTCCATTTGTCTATGGACATATGCAAGTCCCTGCGACGTAGCGTCTAGGTCCTTGATTGAGAGGCGGGTTGCTTCAAACTTCTGACGTGCAAACCGGAAGATGCCTGCCAGAGCACAGATCCGTACCGGTAAACGTTAGGTTCCTATCGGGAC
>PLXP01000056.1 GCA_003151435.1 Acidobacteriaceae bacterium | reverse complement strand
TTCGAATCCCTCGCTCTCCGCCAAGAATCTTCCAAGGACATCCAGGGCAGCCCAACACCATCTCCTCAAACCTCATAGTTGCTGTTACTTAAGTCTGGCGACGTCCACCGGCATCCGCCCCAATCCACTCAATTCCGGGTGTATTATTGGGTGTATTCCAATTTGAGGTTGGGTGTATTTCACTGGAGGGGTGTCCGAATGTCTCTTCGAATGTCTCTTTCGGAGATGCAGGTCAGAAAGGCCAAGCCGCGCGAAAAGGCCTACAGCATGGCCGATGGTGGCGGTTTGTACCTATGGGTGACTCCCGCAGGTGGAAAGCTATGGCGCTGGTCGTACAGGTTTGAGCACAAAGAGAAACTCATGGCCGTCGGACGTTATCCCGACGTGTCGCTCTCGCAAGCGCGAGAGCGACACCGCGACGCGCGCGCGCTACTTGCATCTGGGATTGATCCGATGGCGAAGCGGAAGGCGGAGAAGAATGCCGACAAGGCTGCGTCAGAGAACTCCTTCCAGACTGTCGCGTGGCGCTGGCACGAACACTGGAAGACAGGAAAGAGTCCTCGCCACGTCGATTACGTAAAGCGACGGATGGATATGGATATTCTTCCCTGCCTGGGGCCTCGGCCAATCTCGGAAATCGAGGCACCGGAACTCGTCGCCATGACGGCGGCCATACAGGACCGAGGAGCAATTGACATTGCGAAGCGCGCGCTGGAAACCGTGGGTCAAGTGTTTCGCTACGGCATTGCGCATGGGTTCTGCCGCCGCAACCCGGCTGCGGATATCCGTTCGAGTGACTTCTTGAAAACCGGTCGCAAGGTAAACTACGCGCGCGTGGACGCCAAAGAGCTACCGGCGTTGCTTCGGAGCATAGAGGTCTATCGCGGAACGCACGTAACGCGATTTGCGTTGAAGCTGCTGGCGATGACCTTCGTTCGAACTGGGGAACTGATCGGCGCGAAGTGGTCTGAATTCGATCTCAAGTCCGCCAGATGGGATATTCCCGCTGAACGTATGAAGATGAGGACGCCGCATATCGTTCCGTTGGCACAACAGGTCTGCGAGGTACTCCAATCGCTACATGACATCACTGGCAAGAGTGAATGGCTGTTCCCGGGCGACCGCGGCTCTGACAAACCCATGAGCAACAATACGATACTCAAAGCTCTCGAACGCATGGGCTACAAAGGGAGAATGACAGGCCACGGGTTCCGAGGCGTCGCCTCGACGCTCCTGCACGAACAGGGGTATCCGCATGAACATATTGAGATTCAACTCGCCCATTCTCCCCGAAATGCCGTGAGCGCAGCATACAATCACGCTTTATATCTTGAGCCACGTTCGAAGATGATGCAGGAATGGGCCGATTTCTTGGCTCGGTCAAGGTGTTCGACTACAGTTATCCCCTTCCCTGACAGAGCTGCATGATCCGGCAGTTCCCGGCATCGGTGCTTTTTACAGTGCGTTCCGGGCAGTCGTTAGGCGCTGTCGCTTTTCGGGGGATCTTTCGTGCCGGCCGAATCCGGTAGCCGATCGACAGGAGCGGGAGACGATAAAGAAAACATCCCTTTGCCCCACTCCCACGCAGCCATCCATACTTTCATGAAGTTGTCCTGAGACAAATGCCCAGAGAGCAACGCGTAGAGTGCAATCAAGATGAGTGCAACGACGATAATGGTAGCTGAAATCGAATGGCCAATGGAGCCCGGGTACCGGACTAACGCGTACCAGGAACCAGCAGTTGCCCCCAACAACACAAGAGTACCGGCCACCATTATCGTCGCAGGGCGTACTCGGGCTGCTCGCACGCGTTCGCTGGAGCTGGTACTCTTAGCAATCTCGATGGCAGCAGCCCGGATATCAAAATTCGAGGACCGCTCCCCCAGCTCCAGGAGTTCGACCACCTGACGGTGGGCCTCTTCGCTCGGCCTCAACGCATCCCTTCTCTTCTTCCGTCCGGTGGCCATTGATCATGCCGCCTTGGTGAAGAGAGCATCGTTAGGGGCGAAGGCTAGTTCGACCTTGAGGTCCTGGAGCTGATGATCCTCGTCGCAGTAATCACAGTGTGGTATTTCATCCAACTGTCTTGGATCGTCGACGGTCGCCAGTAGGACTCCTGTTTTTCGGCAATAGAGGTTATAAATTCGTCGGAGGAGACCGCCGGTAGCGAGGATCTCAAGCAGGACGAATGCCTCTCCATCATTCAGGCGCAGCGCTGCCCCGGCGAGCTTAGGCAATACAAACGTCTGGCCCGATTGGATCTGGTTTTGGATGTACATCCCGAGTTGATCGAGCAGCTCTGCAATCCGAGGGTTACTTCGCTTCACGCGTTCGAATCTGGGAGATGACATGGGTTACCTCCTTATCGCTGCAGTCAGCATTGACCTTGATGAATCCTTCATCGGCATTGATGTGGGTAAAAACTTCACGGGTCAAGAATCCCGAAGAGACCTTCGGTAACCAATAGAACGACTGGGCATCCCAGGCCCAAGTTCCGCCACTGGTTTTGTATGCAAGCTGCCAATCCGGGCTGCCTCTCACGTCTGCCCTCGGGCCAGTTGTCTTCGTCTTATAGTTTGACTGATTTGTATGGTCATCGATATGGATACGGACCACTCTCGGATTTTCCTCCTCGACCAGCTTCCTAACCACCGACCTCAGGTCGACGGGGACCAGGCTGCAGTCAAGGAGGTCTGCAGCTTTGTCGAAATATGCCTTGTAGTACGCCTCCGCCGTCATATGTCCAGCCGCGTCTTCGTACGCGTGAATCCTTTCCGGAGGGTTGAGGCGGAGCTCGGCGGTACCCTCGATGAAATCTGCTATCAGGACCATCCGCTTGAATACTGGCGTTAGAACGACACCGTCACCTCGTTCATTCATCTTTGACCGTTCCTGCTGCTCGGCCCACTTCACCCGAAGCAATCCACCCTCTAAGTGAGCATAAACCGGAGACATTGGCTTAGTTTTGTCGCCGGCAAAGACCCTCGAATGAGCAAGGGCGAAGCCAGCCTTCAAGAGACGGGTGGGCAGCCAACGCTCAGGTTTCCCAGACGGAATTTCTTCCATGCGGAACAGGCAAATCCGCATGTCGCTAGCTTCCTCAAACCCGATCAGAGCTTCTGCTAATGCGCCCTCGGCGAGCTGTCCACCCGCGATTTGGTCTGCAACCAAATCCGTAATCGCCGCCCGTGAATAGGCTGCACTAGGGAGAGCGATGGATTTGAGCCAAGCTCGAAGGCCGTCGACCGCAACATTATCGAGAACTGGTTTGATGCGCGCTCTTGTTTCTTCCCGTGAATTCCCTGTACTCGCCATTAGCCCCGCTCGCTGGACCTATTAGGTAATGTGAAAGGTTGGTCCCATCGATCTTAATACGACAAGCGTCCCTATGGCTGGCCGAGTCGGTAGTTGGTAGTGTCCTAATTTGAAATCCACAGGCTTATCCTCCGATTGCGGCAGATAACGTGCTGCGAATCCAAGTGGAGACGTTCTGATTGCTGGCTTTCGCTGCCGACTCAACCCGCTTACGCTCTTCTGGGCTGAATCGCACGGGGACGATGGTCCCCTTCGCTTCGCCCTTTGCCATCTTTGGGCGTCCCGGCTTCTTAGGCTTCGGTTTCAATGTCGGCATTGGCTCTTAACTCCTGCATGATTGAGACTCTGACTGCGGTTTCTGGCGATACTGCTGGCGGAACGTGGAGCACGGTCACGCTGCGCCTCGGAACGTCTGGATTGTCGGTTTCGTGGCTCCAGGCATAGGCTGTATTCGCGTCTGGATGCCCGTGCAGGTCGAATACTTCGACGATCCCTTCCCAGATGGTCTTACCCTGAAAAACCTCTTTTACGGGTACGCTCGTTCTGTGCGTTGACTCGACGCCATGCAGCTTGCGGATTACGTCTTTCAATTCTTCGATGTAGGTCACGCCGCTACCTCAACCAAATCTCCGACTGTCCAGAATTCAGATGTGACGCCAGCGGCCATGCACGGAGTGCAGCGGAGGGTGTTGTGCCGTTTGACGAAGTTGTAATAGGCGAAGTGGAGGCCTACCGCTGCTGTGAAGTTCTCCCGCTTCTTGCTGAATGCCAAAGTAAGGCGAGTCAACCGCCGCATGTGAAGGCGAGTTGTAGCATTCAACCGCTCGACGTAACTGGTAGAAATCAGGTCAACATCGGGGCGGCCTTGAATCACCTTCTTTTCAGAAGAGACGAATTCGGGCTGGCTGTAGCGGCGCTGGCCTTCTACCGGCTCATGCCCATAGGTCTTGATGATCTGGCCGTAATCTGCGTCCCCGCCAAATGAAAGCTCGATGGCTTCTTTGTAGGCTGCGAGGCCATCCGTGGAGATTTGGACGCGGTTCGCCATTCGTCCTGCCACGTCTGCAAGAAAAGCGTTTGCCGTGGTCGCATCACGATCCCCAACGCGGAACGCCGGAACTAGCTTAGTCTCGGCATCGATAGCGCAGAATGTCCAGACGCTACCAACCGCGTTGCCATCTCCCGGCTTGACGTGCTTTTCCTTCTTGCCCACGAAACCCCAAATCTCGTCCATCTCAAGACGAGTGCAAGGCAGATCGCGCATGGTTTCATCCATCAACGACGTGCATCCCTGCCCCACCTTGACGCCGAGGCGCATGATGGTATCGCGGTGGACTCCGGTCATGCGTTCGATGCTCCGAATGCTTGAGCCTTCTGCCAAAGCCGCGATAATCTCGATTTGTTTGTCCGTGTTTAGAATGTTAGCCATAGACTCACCAATGAAGTAATTGTATTACAGTATTTATGCTCCGTCAAATGTTTTTGTATTACGATTTTCAGGTTTCAGTAATAAGTCTGCTGCTTGCATGAGATAATCTCCGACCGCTCTTATAGAGTCGCTGTTGAGAGGCGTTGCGCCGTGTTCCTGTAGCCACCCAGCATCAATACCTGCCCCTGGAAGGGATTTGATCAATATTGCGACCCGGCGGGAATACTTGTATTTGTAGATCCCCAACGTCTCCGATTCGTATTTATCGAAAACTGCTTGCCACGCCGCCTTCTGTCCCATTTCTCTATAGATTGCCGCTACATCCACATCTGCCCCGAAGCTGGGCGTGTAATCGGGTTTTGGCGGGGCATCTTTGATTCTGGCGTAAACGAAATCTAAAATCTCAACCGCCAAGTCGTGAATTTCCGTTTTGAAGTCAGGCGTCGGCTGGCCCTCACTAGCTGGAGCATCAAGGCTCAACTTCCAGGGCGTTCGAACAGCATGCCATGCGGCATAGAGTCCAAAAGCGCCGAGGTAAAGCCAGAACGTAGTCTTTACAATGTCCCAATCAATCGAGTGATTTCGGTCGTGAATCCAAACGGCGATTACAGGAAGAAATACCATGCCCCCGGCAAAGAGAATATTGTCCCGCGCCCATGGGGTAGAATCCTTAGCCCTCTGGCAAGGAATCGGCCATAGTATCTCCAAACTGTTGGTTGCTCACCCATGACCGAAATGGTCTCACTATTCGCAGGATAGAGTATAGGTATTTGTGATACATTTTTGCCATCATGCACAAATGGTTGGCGATAGTCGGTCTGTTCGTGCTGGTAGGGGTCGCCGCCGGTCAGAAGCCGGTCAGTGACCCGCCAAAAGCACGGATCGCCAAACAGGAAGCCGGTAAAGAAGGACAGGAAAAGCCAGAGAGCAAGCCCGCAGACCAGCCCACCCCGCCACCTGAAGCCACCAGCCCAAAGCCATCCGCCCCAACTTGCGATGAGGCCTGCCAGCAGGGCCGCGAGAACCTCAAGATACAAAATCATCTCGCACGGCTCACATTTGGCTTGGTTGTAGTCGGCTTTCTGCAAGTCGGAAGCATGATCTGGCAGGCGATCCTGCTTTGGAAGACTCGGAGCGATGTTCATACCCAAGCCAAATGGATGATCACCCAAGCTGGGCACATGAGTAGACAAGCAGATTTGATGGAAAAGCAACTTACGGAAATGCAGTCTGGGGCTGCGGTTGCCAAAGAAAGCGCCGATGCTGCGAGAGTCACAGCCAAAGCCACCGCTGTCGCAGCGGTAGCAGCCGAAACCTCCGCTAAGGCTGCCGCCGATCAGATTAAAATGATGAAGGATAAGGAACGGGCGCGGCTTACCATCAATCCCGTTGATCGAAGTTTCTGGGATTATCTCAAGAGTAGCAACCCCGTCAAAAAGCCAACCGTGGAGATCAAGCACTTCGGCATCACGGACGCTTTTCAGGTTCGAGGCTACTACTCCATTCAGCAAAGCAGTACGATAGAGCACCCTTTCGAATCGAATATGTGGACTTCCATCGACATTACCCCAACGATCAAAGCGGGATCGGAACCGTATACTAGCGAACTTCTCTACATCTTCCCCGCTGTAGACTTCTGGGCCGTGTGCGCCCGACAGACTTATCTTGTGTTCTTCGGTTTTCTCGTTTTTGTTGACACCTTCGGGGACGAGCACCGAGAGTCTTTTGACTATTACTGGTTTGTTGACCCCGAGGACGAAGATATCGCCTCTAGCGAGCAAGGAAAGTGGGAAAGATGCGACTCCGAGCCATACCAAAGAATAAGCAAAGACCTTAAAGGCGTGTTTCCAGCGGAGCCGCCCAATCCAAATTAGGACACTACCCGGTAGTTTGCCGAGATCAGGCAACAGTTCAGAACTATACAACCGCGCATAACTAAG
>PLXP01000023.1 GCA_003151435.1 Acidobacteriaceae bacterium | reverse complement strand
GTCCCGATAGGAACCTAACGTTTCAGGGGACTTATCTCGTTATTTCTCGGCAAACACTGCCGAAAGAAACATTTGGCGAATTATTGCTGAACCGGATCTGCCTACTCTGCTCGCAAAGTCTCCACCGGATCGACCCGCGCCGCACGCATAGCAGGGACGAACGCGGCAGCCGCCGAGACCAACAGCAACAGGGCGGCGGTTGCAGACAGGGTCACAGCGTCCAGCGCCTTCACTCCGAAAAGGAAAGATCGCACCGCATGTCCAGCGGCCCATGCACCCGTGATCCCGAATGCGAGCCCCACCAAGACCATCCTTCCCGCCTGGCTCGCAACCAGTCCGGCTGCTTTCCCGCGCGACGATCCGAGCGCCATGCGAATTCCGATCTCGCGCCGGCGCAAAGCCACCGAGTACGCCAGCACTCCGTAGATTCCAACGGCTGAGAGAATCAGCGCCACGATTCCGAATCCTGCAACAAGCCGTAAAGCCAGCCGTCGTTGGCCAAGCGACCGCGAGATCTGCTCTTCCATCGGATTCAGGCTCATCTCCACCATAGTTGGCGCATCCTGCTTCACCACGGCCCGCAACTCGCTGGCCACAGCCGTCTCAGGCAACGCAGAACGCACCGCGTATTGCCCGCTCATGCTGAATACAGCACTGAGAAATGAGGTCTCAGGAAGCGCCAGATGGTCGAGGTAGACCATTGGCTCGTATGGCGCGCCCAGGTCTGCCCCCTGCACCTCGTTCTGAACTATTCCCACAACGGTCATAGGCTGAGTGAACGGGAGATCCGCGTCTGTATCTCCCGGATCGCGATGGAATCGGAGAGTAACGCCAATGGGCTGCCGGTCGCTGAGATATATCCGCACGAATGCCTCGTTCACGAGCACAACAATCCCGCCGCTTGACTCATCTCCTGGCAAAAACCCGCGGCCTTTCAGCAGGTGGATTCCGCTGGCCTTCACAAAATTCGTGCTCACGAAGCTGTAGTAGGCCGAATCACCCTTCTTATAGGGCCGTCCGGCAACATCCGTGGTTCCGTGCAGAGTCTTGTTGTAGTTTGAAAACGGAATCTCCGACTGCATCGTCGCCGATTGCACGCCGGGGAGCGCTTCGAACCTGTGCAGCAGCCGAGTTTCGATATCGCGCGACAGCTGCGGATCCTGCCGCTGATTCTCGGGCATGAGCACCAGAGTTGTGATGCCCCGCGGATCGAAGCCGAGTTCTACGTTCTCGAGCGATCGTAGCGTGCGCACAAAAAGGCCGCTAGTCACCAGCAGCACGCAGGTGAGCCCCACCTGGGCTGCAACCAGCAGACCGGGAAGCCGCGATTTACGCGTGGTGCTCCTGACTGCCAGACGCCCCACAGTGTGACGGCGGACATTCAGCGCGGGCGCCACGGAGGCAAAGATTCCCAGCAGCATCGCCAGAACGCACGCTGCAAATAAGACGAGCGGATGAATCGCGAGCTCATCGAATCGCGGATACTTTCCGGCATAAGCATGGCGCGCTGCTGAAACGGCCACGATAGCCAAGCCGCCTCCGAGCGCCGCGCCCAGCAGGGAGACCAGGACGTTTTCTGTCACTAACTGCTGCATCAGCCGGCCAAAGCCGGCGCCAAGCGCCGAGCGGACGGACATCTCCGGCATACGGCTTGCGGTCCTGCCAATCTCCAGGTTCACGGCATTGGCGGATGCAATCAACAGCAAAACCAGGGCAGCGCCAAGCAGAGCCCAGAGGGGCCGCTGTATGTCTCCTGTTACCAACTCCTGATATGAGCGCATCCCCAATTGCCGGTGCTGCTCGGCGTAGGTGTGGCCGGAGTGGGCAAAGACACTTTGCGCATCGGCGCGCGCTTGCTGCATCGAAACGCCATCCTTCAGCCGCGCAATCACCGCGGCCGATTCGATCTTGAATACGTCCTGGCCCAACGAGTCGGTTGAAACCGGCAGAAACGCCACCGGCGTGCCCGTCATTCCAGGTGCATGAAATCCAGCGGGCAGAATCCCGATCACCGTCCAGAGCTTGCCTGAAATTGTGATCGCCGCGCCGATTGCCTTGGGATCTCCATTCAGGCGTTCGCGCCAGAACTCTTCGCTGACAACGGCGACTTGAGCCTTGCCATCGTCGGGCCCAATAAGCCGCCCGAATCTTGCTGAAATGCCCAGGGTTTGAAAGAAACTCGGGGTCACCTCCATCAATGGGTTGACGCGCACGCCGTCCGCAGCTTGAACAGGCAGCACCATGGTGTTGTATCCGCTTACGCTGGCGAAGGAGCGCGTCTCTCGGCGTAGTGCGTCAATGGCCTCGTACGACAGCGCATGCGGTGAAGCAGAAGTCCCCTTGGGGCCGTCTTCCGCGTAGATATGCGCCAGCCGCCCCGGATGCGGCAGATCGACAGGCAAGAGCAGCACGGAGTGGATAATGGCCAGCATCGCGGTGACACACCCCAAACCCAGCGCCAGCGTGCACAGCAGCGTGGCCGTGTAGCCAGGAGCCGCACTCAGGCTTCGCGCTGCGTACCGGATGTCGCGGAGCAGGTTCTCCAGCCACAATGCGCCCCACACGCTACGCGATTGCTCGACAGCTATAAGCACATTGCCGAACCTCTTTTTTGCCGCCTGCCTCGCCTGCTCCGGTGGCATCCCGGCCTCGATGTTTTGCTGCGTTTCGATCTCAATGTGCGTCTCGATCTCCCGCAGCAGTTCTTTCCTGCGGTTTTGCAAGCCAATCATCTTCGGGTCCCCGCTGTTATGAACTCTCTCCAACCACTGGCGCAAGAATCCGAGCAATCGCGTCGGAGAACTTCTGCCACTTCGAAGCCTCTGCAAATAAATGTTTCCTTCCTTTTGAGGTCAAGCGATAGAACCTGGCTTTGCGGTTGTTTTCTGAGATTCCGTCTTCAGCCGTTATCAAGCCGAGTTTGAGCATTCGCTGTAGAGCCGGATACAGCGAACCGTGACCCACTTGTAACACTTCGTCCGATCGCCGTTCGATCGAACAGGCAATAGCATGGCCATGCGCGCGTCCGGCCGCCAGCGTCTGCAGGACCAGAAGATCCAGGGAGCCCTTCATCAGGTCGAGCTGGTCGTTTATCTTCCTAGTCGACATTCGACTAGGAAGATACATTTTCCTCAGGTCGAATGTCAACTAGAGTGGGAGCATTGCAGGCTGCTCGTTAGTCGCAAGCCGCAGATGGTGATAAGTCCCCGGAAGTTCGGCTTAACCGGTCAATCTATGCCCACTTTTATGGGATGTAAAATATGGTTATTTTCGGTGCCGATCCTGCCATCTTCCTGGTGAAGCGACCATGTGCTCTCCAGTGGAATTCCAATCGTCTACTTCAAGGCATTGGCGGTCGCGCTCTAATGATGCGTGCCTGTCAGGCCATCAGAGTCCGAATTCATCCTCTACATGGCCTCCTGGCATTCATGAAGAGCAAATCTGCTTACAAGTAGGACCACTAATACCTCAGCCTGAAGTAAGAAAACCAGCTGAAGAATAATAAACCCACTTTCTCTTCCATGCGACCGTGAGCTGCTCCTCTAAACAGCGGTTTAATCAAATTGGCCGTGTATGACTGCGTCGGCTTTGTCATGTATGACTGCGTCGGCTTTGTCATGTATGACTGCGTCGGCTTTGTCA
>PLXP01000204.1 GCA_003151435.1 Acidobacteriaceae bacterium | reverse complement strand
AGAGACCATTCCTGCATCGGCTTTCGCTTCAGCAGCGGTGTGTACCGCTGGGAGTTCGAAAAAGGCCGCAAGGCGCTGACTGTGAATCCGCGAGGACCGGTAACATTCGACGATCCAGACCTCGTGATCCAGGCCGTGTTGAACGGCCTCGGGATCGGAACCTCACTCGAAGAGACTCTCAAGGAAAGGATCGCGAAAGGGCAATTGGTTCAGGTATTACGAGACTGGTGTCCAGCGTTTCCCGGCTATTTTCTTTATTACCCAAGTCGACGCAATCAACCCGCCGCACTCACGGCCCTGGTTAACATGCTCCGCCTGAGAGACTGAGCATCGATTGGTACTGGCAAACGGGGATTGCGCCGGCCATTTTCAACCAAGGACTGGCCGCGAGATTCCAGTTGCGATGCCGACAGACCGCCATTGAAGTTGGTTTCACACTGCCCTCGTTTTCGTTTCCGGCTCCTTGTCAAGCACCTTATCCTTCGCACAATCGCCGACTAGCCAGCTCACATCAGGTCTAACGTGCAACTAGGTCCAAATAGAATTGCGCCTCAGAAGGTCGCTGGATGGGAATAAAGTAGTAACGTCAGCGTTGCTGCGTCCAAAAATGGCTTCGCGACTTACCTTCGTTACTTACCTTTGTTGAATCCGTGGAACAGGAGGATCTGAACATGAGGTACAAGCTTGCACTATTCTTGATCGGCTTGACAGCGTCCGCTGCGGTCTGCTTTTCCGCTGGCGGCCAACTCCCGGACGATCTCTTTATTTCGCCTTCTCGTCTCGTCCCGACAGGAAAAGCGCCTGGAATGCAGGTGAAGCAGGTTAAGGACACTCCCGAGGAAAAGGTCTATGCCGTGATCTTTTACAAGGGGGACGAGGTATTGAGCGGTCTAACAGATTTTGCGATTCAGCACAAAGTCGAGGACGCGTACTTCACTGGAATCGGCGCCGTAAGTGGCGGAACACTGGCATGGCTTGACCCGGCGAACAAGATCTATCATCGCATCCCCGTGACCGGTCAGGTTGAGGTTCTCTCCCTGATTGGAGACGTTGCCACGTTCAATGGAAAGCCAATTGTCCATATGCATGTGGTGCTCGGAAAGCCGAACGGCAGCACCATCGGTGGTCACGCGTTTGAACTGAACGCAAATCCCACGTTGGAAGTTTTTATGACGGTGAATACGACACCGCTAAAGAAGAAGCCGGATGATGCGTCGGGAATGAAGGTGATCGACCCGAAGCAATGATCGTGGCGCCCGTGGACTGAGCGGACATGTAGTGGTATCAACACGCCTGAGGAACCGTAGATGAGCAACGATAGACGGACCTTTATCAAGCAGGCATCTGGATTTACGGCAGCCTGCCTCACTGGCTTCGATCTGGATGCCGCCAGGTATGCATCTGCCTTTTCGCCCGGCAAAGACGAAGCTGACGGCGATGCTGAAGGATGGTATGGGCGTCCCATGCGCTGGGCCCAGTTGGCGTTTGTTGAAGACGATCCGGGGAACTACGACCTTTCATTCTGGCTCGATTATTTTCAAAAGATTCATGCCGATGCGGCCTGTCTGAGTGCGGGAGGCGTTGTCGCTTTCTATCCGACGGAGATTCCACTCCATTATCGAAGCAGATGGCTTGGGACGATGGATCCGTTCGGAGACATCGTGGCGGGATGTCGAAAGCTCGGGATGAACGTGATTGCACGAACGGATGCCCACGCTTGTCACGAGGACGTCTACGATGCGCATCCGGATTGGATCGCCGTCGATGTGCATGGCAACAAGCGCCGGCACCCTTCCGATGATCAATATTGGATAACTTGCGCCTTGGGTCCGTATAACTTCGAGTTCATGAGCGAGGTGCATCGGGAGATCATGCGGAAGTACATGGTCGACGGTATCTTTACAAACCGTTGGTCCGGCTCCGGCATGTGCTACTGCGAGCACTGCCAGAAGAACTTTCGCGATTTCTCCGGTCTCGATCTTCCTCGTACGAGCGCGCCCCAGGATCCGGCGCAACGGCAGTACATCGTGTGGAATCAGAAACGGCTGTTTGATTTGTGGAGGCTTTGGAACGAGAAGATTAGAGAGATCAACCCGCATGCCAGCTACATCGCAAATGCCGGCGGCGGCGCCCTGAGCCCTCTGGATATGAAGACCATCGGCGAACTTGCTCCTACGCTCTTCGCGGATCGTCAGGGAAGAAGCGGGCCGATGGCGCCATGGGCCAACGGCAAAAATGGCAAAGAGTATCGCGCGACGATGGGGAAGAAGGCGATTGCAGGAATCTTTAGTGTAGGCATCGAAGATAAGTATCGATGGAAAGATTCAGTGCAATCAGGCGATGAGATACGGTTGTGGGTAGCCGACGGAATAGCGCACGGTCTTCGCCCCTGGTTCACAAAGTTCAATGCCAAGATCATTGATCGGCGATGGTTGCCTGTGGTGGAAGAAATCTATCAATGGCACTATGCAAACGAAGCTTATCTTCGTAACGAGCAGTCATATGCAAGAGTCGGGATGGTTTACTCCCAACAAACTGCAGCGTTCTATGGCGGAGAGAAGGCGAGAGCCTTGGTGGAAGATCCGGCGCTCGGCTTTTACCAGGCGCTGATCGAAGCGCGCATTCCCTTTGAGATGGTGCACGATAGATTGCTTGATCGACAGCATATCGCTCAATTCCGTACCTTGATTCTTCCTAATATCGCAGCGCTTTCAATGTTGCAATGTCAGCAGCTTCGTGAGTTCGTTGAGAACGGAGGCAACATTGTTGCAACGTACGAGACATCTCTTTACGACGAATGGGGAGTTCGTCGCCAGGAATTCGGATTGGCATCGGTGTTCGGAGTCTCCTTTGCCGGCGCGGCGAAAGGCCCGATGCTCAACTCGTATCTCTCTTTGCAGAAAGATCCGACGACGGGTGAATTCCATCCGTTGTTGGCAGGCTTAGAAGATGCCTCAAGGATCATTAATGCCACCAACCAGGTGGACATAAAGCCTCTGAGTCAAGACGTCAACTCACCGTTGCAAATCGTTCCTAGCCTGCATTATTCATGAACA
>PLXP01000100.1 GCA_003151435.1 Acidobacteriaceae bacterium | reverse complement strand
ACTCCGATCCAAGGATTCCCTTCAGAGCCGGGGGTAATGACCTCAAACAACTTATCGATTTGGAAATCGTCTAACCCGGATTCGCGCCGAAGTTGATTGCGATGTTTGAACGGTGGCCGACGCGTCTTCAATCCGTCAACCATCTGGCGAATCTGAGTCGACGTATTGCGGTCGAGTGCACTCCCGAGAAGCAAACCGCTAAGCCAACGCAAGTAATCGGCGATTTCGGTCAGGCGCGCGTATTCTGCAGCCTTTCCGACGCGTGTCGTCGGAACTCTAAACCTGAGAACTCTCGGCGCGCTTCCGTTGGTTTTGGCTTCAAACCTCTTTTGGCAGGTGTCGCGGATTGAATCCAACTCATTAACCTTAAGAAATTCGTGCCTTAGGATGCGGTCTTCCAGATCAATTCCCCGATCCTTACAAAAGGTTAGGAGGATCTGAATTCCGTTGAGCGCGGTCTCCATGGCTGAAAGCGATTGTGAATTGTTGCGGATCTGGGTGGTTACGAAAAGGTTGGGATTGAACAGCGGAATTCCCGCGTCCTTGTCTATGAGGACGCAGTAACGTTCTCCGGTCGCCATAACGAACGTCTTTATCTGCGTGTTTTTGACAAGGCTGCCCAAAATAGACCCTCCAGAGTCGCTCCTCAGCAACTTCGGTAGTATGATTATATGCGAACAAAGGCTTAAAGCAAGTTACTATTGTTTCCATGGATCCTCACGCCCGCTCCGAGCCGGCTTCTACACCCAGAGACGTCATCGATCTTTTCTGTGACTCTGCCCTTCAGCGCGGCTTGAGCAGGAACACCATCAAGAACTACCGTTCAGATCTGGAGGAAGTCATTCGATGGGCATCACGCCAGGTCGGAAATGACCTCGACTGGGTGAAGTTCATCCGCCACGACTTGGAGGATTATCGACAATACCTTAGGGGTCACTTCCGGGGAGTCACTGCAAACCGTAAGCTCGCCGGACTGAGGGCGTTTTTGGAATGGGCAGCTGTGGAAATCCTCGATGAAGGCGAATCGGTGCCGGAACTCCATCGAGTTGAAACGCCGCAAGTGTCGTGGGTTCGTCCCCGTTGGCTCCGCCAAGAGGAGCAGAACAGACTCCTTGAGGCAGTGCGATCGTCTGGGAATGAGCAGAACCGCGCTATGATCATGCTTTTGCTTTATACGGGGATCAGAACATCAGAACTATGCGAGCTTCGCTGGAAAGACGTTCACATCACCGACAAGAAGGGCTTGGTAGGCGTCCATCGGGCGTCAGCCGGTATTGATGTGGAACTTCCGTTGAACAGACCTGTGCGGCAATCTCTGATCGATCTGGGCTATTCGCAGAAGAAGGGAGGGACAGGTCCAGTCTTGCTGGGAAGGTCTGGTCAGCTGACGCGGCGGTGGGTAGAGATAATGACTCGCCAAATTGGCGAGCGTGCCGGGATTCCGGACGTTACACCGCTAGCCCTGCGAAACACTTTCATCGCTAACATGTTGAGGCTGGGCGTGAATCCGGTGATCATCTCGGACCTTCTCGGCGATCGTGCATTGGACTTGCTTCGATATTACGCACCGCTCGAGGGAGAAGACCTCACGGTTGCCGTCGAACGAATGGCGGATAGATTGGGAAGTGAGGATGAGTAGCCCGCAATTGGAGCGATCCGCGCTCACGTCCTCATTGGGACCGAGGGGCATGCGCCCTTCTGGCGGGATGCAGCGGAATCTTTACATTTTGGTTAAGGTGTGGAATTTATCGATTTCGGGCCGTTGGCAAACTTTACGAAAATTGTCAAATTTCCCTCAGAGTGCACTTCAATCGCGGCGCTCCGAGGGAAACTTTACAAACCAGCTCGCAGGTACGGGTCAAAAAGGGATATCGTCGTCTGAAATCTCCGCTGACTGCGCCACGTCATCCTGTCCGGCTGGTCCGCGCTGGTCAAAGCTGGCCGTCGAGCCGGACGAACTCGCTGCCCGGCTGTATCCGCCGGAACTCGCGCCGCCTTCATCGCGACCCGAGAGCAGCGACAGGTCGTTGACGATGATCTCCGTCCGGTAGACCTTCTTGCCCGATTCCTTGTCATCCCAGCTTCGAGTGGTGATCCGCCCTTCAATGAAGAGCTTGTGGCCTTTTTTTACATAATCGCGGACAATCTCGGCCAACCGCGCGTAAGCCACGATGTTGTGCCACTCCGTGCGGTCCTGCCAGTTGCCCTGCGCATCCTTGGTGCGATCGGTGGTCGCCAGGCCGAAGTTGGCCACCATGGTGCCGCCCGCAGTCGACCGGATTTCCGGATCCTTACCTACATTACCCAAAAGAAAAACTTTGTTGACGCTCTTGGCCATCTTTGTCGCTCTCCTGTCACTTGCCAATTCAGCGTGCCCGCCAAATCAGCCTGTCCTTTGAATCGAGTCAACTACTGCCGCTTCAAATTCAACCGCAGCACATCGGCCCTCAACACCCGCAACGATGCACGCATGCATGGTAGCTTACTGTGTGTCGAACGAAATCTCAGTATACGTGCTGCGTGTTCCTCGCGGGGCCCTCGCGCCATGTAGTTTGAGACCAACGCTGGAGGGCACTTCCCGCGTGCAAGGCCGATTGTCGATCTCGTGCGCTATCTTGTGCGGTGTCGTGCTATTGCCCGGTTGCGCAGCCATTTGGCCAGGCCGAGCGCCAGCAGCAGTCCACCGAAGGGGATGCACATCAGCGCAATAATCAGCGCGAACCAGCCGGTATTGGTGCTGGCTCCCGTTGGAGAGAAGCCACCCAGCAGCGTCTGCAACAGCAAGGCCGCCAGCACTCCCGCGCCCAGCATGGTCCCGCCCCATTGCAGCAACTGGCGCGTTCCATCGCCGGTCTGCAGTGCGGCGGCGCTGGTTTCATCGGAGTTCACGGGACGATTGGGCATGGGGCTTCCTAACTCATCGCCAGGCGCAGCATCACGTATGTCACCACGCCGGTGACCGAGACGTAAAGCCACACTGGGAACGTCCACCGCGCAATCTTGCGGTGCTGCGCAAACCGGCCTGTCAGCGAGAAGAAAAACGTGACCAGGATCAATGGCAGAGCCACGATCGCGAGAATGATATGGCTGCTCAACAACCACAAATAGAATATGCGCAGCGCCGCGTGGGTCGGGTAGCGAACATCCCCATGCAATGCGTGGTGCAGAATGTAGCTCACCAGAAACAGTGTCGAAAACCCAAACGCCGTAATCATTGAAGTGCGGTGAGCCGCAATCCGCCGCGCCCGGATGAACGTAAACCCGATGAGCAACGCGGTGGCGCTCAGCCCGTTAAGCAATGCATTGAGTGCGGGCAAAAAGGCGAGTCGCGCGCCGCCAGCGTCAGATGCCGGGTGCACGTAAATCAGCCAGAACAGAAACAGCGTGGCCGCCGCGCTGACAACAAGAATGGCCGCGATGGCGGGCCCGGTGCCTGAACGGTGACTGGAGGAAGGAGCTACGGTCGTCATTCGGATCCTCAATGCTTCGCGATGGCGCACAGCATCAGCGTGGTCATCAGGAGCGGCAGGTAGATGACGCTGACCTTGAGCAGGTCGCGCGCCAACATGCGGCTCTCAGGCGCGTCCGGAGCCCGCACAATGCGCGCAAAGCGAATGGTATACCCCAGGTAAAACAGCCCCAGCCCAGAAGCCAGCACGGCGTATGCCACGCCGGTCATTCCCAGCCGCCACGGCGCCAGGCTGACGGGAATCATGATCACGGCATAAAACAGCGCCTCCACCACCGTGGACCAGCCATCGGGCTGCACGACCGGCAACATGCGGATTCCGGCGCGGGCATAGTCGTCGCGATACATCCACGCGATGGCCATGAAGTGAGGGAACTGCCACACAAAAAGAATGGCGAACAGCGCCACACCTTGCCACTCGATGCGTCCCCTGGCAGCGGTCCAGCCCAGCAGCGGTCCCATCGCGCCCGGAAACGCGCCGATGAACGTAGCCAGCGTGGTGACCCGCTTCAGCGGCGTATAAATCGCCACGTAGGTGAACGCCGTCAGCAGCGCCAGGGACACCGTCAGCAGATTGGTATTTACCATCAGCCAGTAGGCTCCCAGGCCCAACGCTCCCAGACCCGCCAGCACACCCAGGGCCAGCGGAAACCGTCCCGCGGCCAACGGACGTTGTGCCGTGCGCACCATCATCGCGTCGGTCTTGCGTTCCAGCGCCTGATTCAGCGCACTCGCGCCAGCAGACACCAGTCCAATGCCAAACAGGGTATCCAGCAATCCGCGCTGCACGCTTGAAATGCCCGACTGCATTGAGCCCAGATAAAAGCCAGCCCAGCCCGTCACCACCACCATCGCCGTCACGCGCACCTTGAACAGTTCGCGGAAGTCGTGGATCAGCAGCGCCGTAGAGCCCGGCTGAGGCACGTGGAGCGTGCCGTGAACGGAGTCCGCTTCGGTCGCGGGAAGATCGGTCGGAATTGCAGCCTGGGAAATGTGAGCCATCGCGGCTGGAGAATACCTCGGTGGGAGTGTCCGGGAGATGCTACTGCCCGGGGGCCTATGTTGATGATAGCAAGCGGACCAGTTCCGGTTGCGTGAGACGCTCAAAAGCCTGAGAGGCGCCGACGGAGGCTACTGCACGAAGGGGTTTTCGACGACAACGCCCGCAATTGTCTGGCCGGAGTTCAGATCTTCAGAGAGGATGCGGGTTGCGCCGGCCTTGGCGGCTGCCGCAACGATGAGCGCATCCCAGAAACTGATTCCAGCCTCGTCCTCAATATGAAACGCCTGGCTGATTTGTTCCGAGGAGGTTGCAACGCACCAGTAGGAAAAGTCTTCGACGATGGATCGGGCGTCTCTCTTGGACAATGGAGCGGCGAGTTTCCGTGTCACTGTGACATAAAACTCCTGTAGCACCTGCATGCTCACGGCTCCGGACCGCTCCTGAGAGAGGGTAAGCAGTATGTTTCGTGCCTTGTCTCGCTTCAGCCCTGCGTCAATGTCGTGAGCGTAGACCAGAACATTGGTATCGATGAACACCTTAGCGCTCATGGAGCGAGTCCCGGTCCAGCTTATGTACTCCGCCTAGATGGAATCCATCCTCCATCCGAGCCATGGCCCTCCGCATGGCGCGCTCATACTCATCGTCGGTGTCCGCGAGCAGTTCAAGCTGGCTGGCAAGCAGGCTGGAAACCGATGTGGACCGTCGAGCGGCCAGAATGCGCGCCTTCTGAAGGGTCTGGTGGCTTAGGCGCAGGGTGATATTTTGCTTGTCATCGGGAACGGGCATGCCTGTTCGTCTCCACGTGTATTACGTGTAGCACGGTTTGCACGTGATTTCAATCTTGACGCTTTGAAAGCCCGACCTAGACTTGGCGAATCGCCTCGACGATGGCATCTACCACTTCCTCCGGCGTCAGAGCATCTGCGGGGATGGATACGTGGGCCGTTCGGTAGAGCGGCAGCCGCCGTTCATAGCGCAGGGCGAGGTTGGCCTGGTCGGCGAGCACAGGGCGGGTGTCCTCAGTGCCGGAACAGCGGGCCAGTGTGGTGGCCAATTCCACCTCCAGGTGGATCAGCAGCGTTCCCTCGCCCGTCAGCAACGCGTCGCGTGTGACTGCGTGTTCAATTGCGCCGCCGCCCAGCGCCAGCACCAGCTCCCCTGCCGCAGCCAGTCGCACAATCGTGGCGTGCTCACGTTCACGGAACGCGGCCTCGCCATGACGGGCAAAGAACTCGGCGATCGCAACGCCGGTCTCGGCCACGATCACATCATCCACATCCACAAAGCGCCAACCCAGCCGGCGCGCGACCAGAGGGCCCACGGTGCTCTTGCCTGAGCCCATGAAGCCGGTCAGAACGATGCGCCGTACCGGTGTGCGACCGTTCATTTGAGCCTCTTGGGCCGAGCCTTCTTTGGTCATGGTTGAATTTCCTTCATCAGCATATCGCCAGCCCCACCGGCGGCAGGCAGATCGTCCCTTAATCCGTTATGCAGCTAGCAGCTAGAAGCTAGAAGCTGAAGGCTGAGGGCTGATGGCTGAAAGCTGCTCTTCTCACCCCAGCACCATCACCACGGCGCCGGCGGTAATGAGCAGGCCCCCGAACAGAACCGGCGCGGTCAGCTTTTCGCCCAGCAGCAGCCAGGCGAAAATCATCACCAGCGGCACACTCATCTTGTCCAGCGGAGCCACCCGCGATGCCGGGCCCAATTGCAGCGCCCTGAAGTAGCAAAGCCACGAGAGCCCCGTCGCGAGCCCCGACAGCGTCAGAAACAACAGCGTCCGTCGATCCAGCAGGCGAAGTTCGCTGTGCTTTCCCATGGCCAGCGCGATACCCCACGCAAACACCACTACCACGCTGGTGCGAACGGCCGTGGCCAGATTCGAATCCACGTGAGCCACTCCCACCTTGGCCAGCAGGGCCGTGGCAGCGGCAAACACGGCGGAGAGCAGCGCCCATCCAATCCAGGTCATAGAGACTATGGTACCCGGCGGCGCGCCCACGACACGTTACACTCAACCCAATGGAACACGGCCGCGCCAGCAAAACAGCTCTTCGCGTTGCCATTCGCCGCGCTGCACACCAGATCACTGACGATCCCCGCATCCTCAACGATCCCATCGCCCTGCCCCTGCTCGGCCCCGGATTTGCCCGCGACCTGGATCGCGCGAGCCACAAGGTCGCGCGGGATTTTCGTGCCTTCATGGCCGCTCGCAGCCGCTACGTGGAAGACCGTCTGGCCGAGGCCGTCGCCGCCGGCGTCACGCAATACGTGGTCCTCGGAGCCGGCCTGGACACATTCGCCTATCGCAATCCCTTCCCCTCGCTGCGCGTCTTTGAAGTGGATTTTCCGGCAACCCAGGAAGGGAAGCGGTCCATGCTGCGCGAGGCCGGTATCGCCCTGCCCGGGAGCCTGACCTTCGTGCCGCTCGATTTCGAGCACAAAGCCCTCGCCGACGGCCTCGCGGAAGCGGGATTCGACCACCACAAGCGCGCGTTCTTCGGCTGGCTGGGCGTCGTGCCCTATCTCACCCTTGACGCCTTTCGCGCCACCCTCAACGCCATTGCGCAGTTGCCTGCCGGCACCGCTGTGAGCTTCGATTACGCTTATTCTCCTGATACCCTTAGCCCGCCGCGCCGCAAGGTCTTCGATGGTTTGTCCCAGCGCGTCGCCGCCGCCGGAGAGCCCTTTCAGCTCTTCTTCACGCCCGAAGAACTGGAATCCGAGCTGACCCGCGCCGGCTTCCACCGCATCGTTCAGGCCGGATCGGAGCAACTCAACCAGCTCTACTTTCAGGACCGTGCCGACGGCCTCACGCTGTCATCGACGGACTTGGGCAGCCTGGCCACCGCGTGGGTCTAGCCGTCTGGGTCTGACTGCCCCGCTCTGCCGTAAGATGGGTCTATGCGCCTGCCCGCAGTTCTTTCGCTTTGGCTCGCCCTGCTGGGGCTCACCGGCTGCGGCTATCACACCCTGGGCGCGGCCACTCACCTGCCTCCGGGAGTGCGCACGCTCTCCGTCCCTGTTTTCGCCACGCACACCGAGGCCTACCACACTGAGGCCGTGATGACGAATGCCGTCATTCGCGAATTCGCCGCCCGCACCCGCCTCCGCGTAACGCCTGACACCGGCGGCAACCCCGACGCCGTCCTGCACGGAACCATCCTCACCCAGACCGTTGCGCCGCTCACTTACAACACGTCCACGCAGCAGTCCTCCAGCTTCCTCATCACCATGGTGGTCTCCGTCACCCTCACCGGACGCGATGGCGCAGTCCTCTACCAGAACAAGAACTACGTCTTTCGCCAGCAGTACCAGTCCACCACCAACCTGCCCAGCTTCTTCGACGAAAGCCCCGCGGCCGAAGAACGCCTGTCGCGTGAATTTGCGCGCGCGCTTGTTGCCGATGTTCTCGAAGGCCTGTAGCAGGCCCGTCCAGGTCACTTTCCTGAACGCATTTGATTCCCTCAAGCTGTTGAGTCTGCACGGTAACCATAGATCAGGTTATTCTGGAAGCGCATGCCAGTCACTGTCATCGATCCGCGCACCTCGCGAAGGCCCATCCAATGAGCGCGTCTCGCTGGGGTGCAGGATTCAGCGCTGTAGGCCGCTTCGTCGCGGAGATTGAGGCCGCGCGCACCGGCACGGGTCCGCTGAAGCCCGGTTACGTGCTCGCAGGCGATGAGCTGTTCCTCCAGGAACGGTGCCGCGGAGCCGTCCTCAAGGCTTTTGTTTCGCCCGAATTGAGGGATTTCTGCCTCTCCGACTTCGACCTCTCCGGAACCTCCATCTTTGAAGTGCTCGACCGCGCGCAGACCCCTTCGCTCATGGCGCCGTTCCAGGTCATTTTTGTGCGCAACGTGCGGCAGCTCTACACCCGCGGCGCCAAGAAGGACGAGTTCGCCGCCCTGGACCGCTACTTTCGCTCGCCGAACCCGCAAGCCCTGCTGGTTTTTGTGGCCGATTTCCTGCGCATCCCCTCCGACATTCGCCGCATGGACATGGACGACAAGAACCGCTTCGAACGCCTTACTGAAACCCTGGGTGAGCATTGCGGCATGGTGGAACTGGCGCGCGTCAATGAAGAAGATGCGATGCGGTGGGTGATGGCTACGGCGCAGGAGGCGGACACCAAGTTCGATCAGGACGCTGCCCGCGAGCTGGTCGACGCTCTGGGCGCGGACATGATGTGCATCTCCTCCGAGATCGAAAAGCTGCTTCTGTACACGCTGGGCCGCGGGCGCATCACGCTAGGCGATGTCGAAACCATGGTCCTTGGCGCCAAGCAGCGCTCGCTCTACGAATTGACCGACGCCATCAGCTCCCACAATCGCGTGCGCGCCTTGGCGGTGCTGCATGGGCTGCTCAACAGCTCCGACGCCGGCGAGGACGCTGCCATCGGCCACCTTTACATGCTGGCCCGCACCTTCCGCCAGATGCTCGTCATCCTCGAAAAGAACGTCCGCGATCAGCGCGCCATCTGGCAAGCATTGTGGCAGGGCTTCCGCATTCCGCCCTTTGCTGCCGACGATCTGATTCGCCAGGCGCGCCGCTACAAGAGCCGCCGGGAACTGACACGCAATATTCGCCTCATCGCACGGGCCGACCTCGAACTGCGATCGTCTCCGCCCGACAAGCGCCTAGTGCTCGAGCGCCTGGTGTACGACCTAGCCTCAGAACCCAAGCCGCAGTCAGCATGGGCCTCAAACCAGCTTTCGTTTGAGGGCTGAACAGGCCCCACTTCGCGCTACTACAGAACCCCCCGCTCGTTGAGCCACTGCCCATAGTGCTGGTCGAGCCCTTCATGGTGCACCGTGTACCAATGCCGCAGAAAGCTGAGCAGCAGACCCACTTGCACATCCTCATGTTGGATCGCGCGATGTGCCGCTTCCTCAATCTGCGCCAGGAGCCGCCGATGCGCCTCCCGATGCCCCCCAGCGCCTGGAAACCCGCTCTCTTCCAGCAACCGCTCTTCGCTCGAAAAGTGCATTCGCGTGAATTCAATCAGCCGCTTCAGCCGTTCGCGCAACTGCTCCCGCCCGCACCCGGCGACCAGCGCCAGGCGCAACTCGTTCATGGTGTCCATCAGGATGGCGTGCTGATCGTCCATGGCCCTGACGCCCACGATGCAAGTCGGTTTCCACGTAAGAAGCGCCACTTGAGCCTCCGCTACAGGACGAACCCTACTACCTGGCGGAGGCTCTGAATTTGTTCTAAGTCACGGTTCCACCGATCGGTCGCAGCACGAAAGAGTGTGACCTGCCGGCCTCCCAAGTGACCATAGTTTTGCTGGGATCGCGGAACGCACGGCACGCCTTCCGCCGCACTGCTCTGCGCAACTCGGCAAAAGGGCAAAGTGGGTGCGTGCCCGTTCTTCTTTCTGCCAACGCGATTGCGGTTCTGCTGGCGCCCTGCCTGGCCGCGGGATTCTCCCCGCGCGCACAGATACTTCAGCGGCCAGATGCGCGATTGTTACTCCAGGATTACAGCAGGCTCGGGCTCGTGTCCGCGTGTGGTCAGGGTGACGGCAGCAGCCAAAATGAGCCCTCCGCCAACCCATGCGAATGGCCCCAGGTGCTCTCCCAGCAGCTTCACGCCGAGGTACGATCCGAGCGCGGGCTCGATGTTCAGGAACACTCCCGCGCGGGACGCCGGAACATGGTGGATGCCCCAGTTCCACAGCAGCGTCGTGGTTGCCGTGCAGGCCAGCCCGCTGATGGCCAGTGCCACCCAGACAGTCATGCTGATATGTGTGAAGGGCATTGGCTGGCTGTTGTTCGGCAGCCACGGCTTCGTCACCAGCGGCCCTAGAATCCAGATTGCCAGCATCACAGTCCCCGCCGCAATGGTGTAAGCCGTCACCACCGGCGGGCTATGCGTGAGCATCAGTTTCTTGCTCAACAGGATCCACGCCAGGGCAGTGCATAGCGACGCCACCACCATCAGGTCGCCCGTCAGCGTGGGCTGGCCGTGCGCCGCAGGCCCGCGATGGCCGCCAAGCACAATGAGCGCCGCGCCCACAGTGGATCCGACCAGCGCCGTCCATCCAATCCAGTCCAGCCGCTCATGGGCAAACACAGCGGCAGCGGCAGCCAGCAGCACCGGCATGGAACCCACCATGAGCGACGCGTGGCTCACCGTGGTCCGCGCCAGCCCGTGAAACTGCATCAGAAATTGGATCGGGATGCCGAACGCCGCGGAGATCAGCAGCAGCCGCATCTCGCTACGCGTCAGCCGCACCCGGTTCATGATCAATAGGGGCAGCATTCCCAGGCAGGCGAAAAGGAAGCGGTAGAGCACCATGTACTCCACGCTCATTTCGTTCATCGCGAGCCTGCCAAAATAGAACCCTGTACCCCACAGGCCGCCCGCCAGCGCGCACGCGCCATAGCCTAGCAACTGCACGCGCCCGCCAGATTTTTCCTGGTTCGTCATCCCTAATCTTTAACTGTCGCACACAGTCCCACGCGCCGGTCCATTGACGCCCCAATACAAACTCCACCAACTTGGGAGAAAATAGCTAGCGATGGCTAAGCTGCTACTTCGGGCGGGTTTCTGCTTGCATGCCGGCCTGGGGCTGGCGGTGGCCGCACTGCCGTTCTGCATGCCGCTGCAGGCTTCCAGCCAGACTCCCCGGCGGCTCCCTGGCATCTTCCCAATCCTGGGTTCCAGCAAGAAGAGGGCCGCCACGCCGGAACCCCCTCCCATCAAAGCGACGCAGCCTCCCGCGTTGACCATTCCGGTGGAACCTCTCGGCTTTTCCTCGCCGGGCCAGTTCTACCTGGGCATGCGCGACTCCCTGGTCTCGCTCGACTTTCTGGATGAAAACCGGCTCCTGTTCACCTTCCGGGTTCCCGGCCTCCTGCACCGCGACTCCGCCACCAGCGACAGCAGCAACGAACGGCAAATCCGGGCCCTGGTTCTTCGCCTGCCCGAGGGAACCGTGCAGACCGAGGCGGTTTGGACCCTGCACGACCGCACGCGCTACCTCTACATGCTCGACAGCGGCCAGTTCCTCCTCCGTGATCGGAACGACCTCCAACTCGGCGACTCCTCCCTCCAGTTGAAGCCCTTCCTGCATTTCCCGGGCCCGGTTCTATGGGTGGAACAGGATCCCGCGCGGCAGTACCTGGTCACAGGCTCCGCCGAGCCCAGGGGGGAAACGCCAAAACCGGACGAGGTTCCCCGGCCGGCCACGGCTCAGGCCACGGTTCTTGGCGAAGAGAAGGCGGCACCCGAAGAGCCCGACATTGTTCTTCGCATCCTGCGCCGCGACTCGGGCAAGGTCATGCTGGTCAGCCGCGTCCGCTCCGCCGTCCACCTGCCCATCAACACCGATGGTTACGTCGAGGCGCTGCGATCCAAGGGAACGGCCTGGATCTTGAATCTGAACTACTTTACCGGCGGCAGCAAGGTCCTGGGCAGCGTCGATTCCGTCTGTAGCCCCATCATCCACTTCATTTCTCCAGCGGAATTCCTGGTCAGGGCGTGCAATTCAAATGGCGACCCCAAGCTGGTGGCGATGGGCACCAACGGCCGCCGCCTGTGGGAGAATTCGGTGATCGGTCCATCGGTGTGGCCCCAGGTGGTGGCGGCGCCGGACGGCTCGCGAACGGCATGGGAGACGCTCGTTACCGATCATGGCGTGAACGCGTTCTCTCCTCTGGGCTCGGAGGACATCAAGGCGCAGGCTGTCCAGGTCTTCGACGCTGCCACCGGCAAGGTGGTTTTGCGGGCGCAGGCCAGCCCCATCTTCGATGCGGGCGGAAATGTGGCCATATCGCCCTCCGGACGCCGCGTGGCCGTGCTGATGGCCGGCGCCATCCAAGTCTTCGACCTGCCCCCGGCACCTGCGCTGCCCGTCGTTCCCGTCGACAAGGCGGCGCAGTAGGCCCATGTTCTTTCCCGATTGAAGCGGCCTCCCCCGTGCCATCCATCTGACACTCCGTGTAAACTGGGCTGCGGGAGAGATTTCTTGGCCACGGCTGTCGTTCACTTTGTGGCTGCGGCGGTTACCGACCGCGGACGCAAGCGCCCTTCAAACGAGGATGCATTCGGCTATTCCGTCGAGCACGGTGTGTATGTCGTCTGTGACGGCATGGGCGGTGCCGCAGCCGGAGAGATCGCAAGCTCCATCGCCGTGGATGAGGTCCTCGCACGGCTGTCGTCCGGCGCTAAAGACCGCGCCCCTCTGCCGCAACTGGCCGAGGAAGCAATCTGCGCAGCCAACGACGCGATTTATTCCCGGGCCCAACGCAACTACAAGCTCAGCGGCATGGGCACCACGCTGGTCGCGCTGGTCACCGAGGAGCGCCACGTATGGGTGCTCAATGTCGGCGACAGCCGCTGTTACCGCCTGCGCAATGGAAGCCTGGAGCAGGTCACCCTCGACCACTCCCTGGTGGAGGAGCAGGTGCGCCTAGGCCGCATGAGTCACGCCGACGCCTTGCGTTCGCCGCTTCGCAACATGATTACGCGCGCGCTGGGTACGCAACCCCGCGTCACTCCCGATTGTTTTGAACTACAGGCCGAACTCGGCGACCTGTTCCTGCTTTGTTCCGACGGCCTCACGCGCGAACTGGCCGACCCGGCCATCCGAGCCATTGTTGCCGGAGATCGCCCTCTCGAAGACCGCTGTACCAGCCTGGTGGAAGCCGCGAAAAAAGCCGGCGGCCACGACAACATCACCTGCATCCTGGTACAGGCCGTCGCCTAGCCATTTCCCGAGCCATTCACCCAGCTAAGCCGCTTCAAAATGCTCTTCAATCTCCTCCAGCGTCTTCCCCTTGGTCTCCGGCAGGAAGAAGACCACCGTCAGCAGATACACCACCGTGAACGACACAAACAGGAAAAACATCGTCGAGTAGCCGTACTTGCCAACCACCGGCAGAAATATGGCCGCCAGCGTCGTTGAAACCATCTGGTTGATCACCAGCGCGATACTCATGCCATTGGAGCGGATTCGCGTCGGCATCAGTTCTGACAGCGCCAGCCACACGCAGACGCCCGGCCCCATGGCATAAAACGCGACAAACGCATACAAACTGAGCGCCACCAGCCAGCCGTTCAGCACACTCGGCACCGGCGAAATATACGCGTGCTCAATCCTCAGCGGGGCAGTACGCGCAGCATCCAGGTCGGCAAAAGGATTGCGGAAGAACGCTTCGACCTTCCCTGAAGGAACGCACCCTTTGCGGTTGATCTCGATCGGCGTTGCACCCGCGTCGCCGGAGCGCACCGGCGTCGAACTGGCCGTGAACCCGCCATACGAATAGATCACCGCGAGCGACTCGCGGTCCATTGCCGGAGCCCCGGTGCTGACAAGTTGGTGCGTGCCGGCCTCGTCCAGNNACCAGCATCATGCCCACCACCGTCATTGCGAAGTTCATGAAGGTGAACAGCACGTAGCCCCAGTGCGCCAGCACGTCAGACAACCCGCTCTGCAGCAGAATGTCGGTGTTGTAGCCGATGATGGAGTTGATGCCTGTGGCCGTATTGCAAAACAGAATGACGCACGCCAGCAGGAAGGGCAGCACGTAGCGCCGCCGCAGCAGCGAGTCGCCGCCCGAGCGACTGCCCGACCGGACGCCTTCGAGCCCAATCTGCTCCATCTCGCCCATCTCGATCGCTGCCTGCTCCTCGGTGCGCGAGCGCAGCAGTGCCGCATGGGCTGCCGCGGTCTTGCCCTTTCTGAACAGCCACCGCGGCGATTCAGAAACAAAAAAACCGCCGATCACAAACAGCAGTCCGGGCGGCATCGACATCCAGAAGATGCTCCGCCACGCGTCGTCCTTGGCCGCGAACAGAGCCGCCGCCGACCCCGTGCGCGCCACCTCCGCCACGTGATAGCTGGAGTACATGCCGATGCAGGCCGCGACGAAGATGCCCAGAGTCAGCAGCCATTGGAAGACGGCCGTGCCCCTGCCCCGCTGCTTGGCTGAAAGGCACTCCGCCAGGTAAAGCGGCACCACCACACCCACCAGTCCCCCGCTGACGCCCTGCAGAAGCCGGCCAAAAAACAGCGGGCCATACCCATGCGACAGCGCAATCACCGGGACGCTCAACACAAAGCTTGCCCCGCTGACCATCATCAGCGGCCTCCGGCCCATCCAATCGGCCAGAAGCCCGGCAAACAGGGTTGAGAACACACTGCCCAGCAGCACCGCCGCCACAATGATCGACAGTTGGCTTCCCGTCAGGTTCGAAGTCGCCTCAAGGTAGGGCAGTGCCCCGCCAATGATGCCTACGTCGATTCCATACAGCAATCCGCCCAGGCCGGCGACGAGCAGAAGAATGCGGTTATAACGACCGAGGTTTCTCTCGCCGGCAGAAAGGGGCATGGCAGGGACTCCCGTTTGAAGATGTGGATTCATCGCCCAACTCGGCGATTGCAGCGGCGAACTCACGTCCGCGGCTGGCGGACGAAGCTCGCTCTCCTGAATCTGGTTGAAAGCTTAAATCATGAGGGAGGCAGGGCGTTGAGCTGTCGTTGGAACGAGGAAAGCAGGCCGGCGAACATCGCCCAGCCCATCAGGACCATTCTGCGCAAGCACTCGAACACGCAGGTGCTGATGGATGAGGTGGTGGGGATCGACGCGCAAGGGCGACATGTCGACGATCGGCCGCATGTCCGCAGTGGCTGACGTGAAATGGCCCTTCAATGCCCACATGAGCGGTTATCCGGCATGGGTCATCTGGCTGGTCGTGCACATCTTCTTTTTGATTGGATTCAGAAACCGGATCGCGGTGCTGGCGAGCTGGGCATGGACGTATTTGACGTTTACGCGCGGGGCGCGGCTGATCACCGGGGACCAACGCCTGCCCGGGTGGCAGGACCACATGGAGGCAGGACCGGCCCCGGAAACCGCCAAGGAGGCAGAGTTGAAGAAGAGCTAGCCTTCAGCCGTCAGCCCTCAGCTTCCCGGTCAGTGCTGCTCCCCATCAAGTAAACTAGTTGGGTCATGCTCGACATGGGATTTGTCCGGGGGAACCTGGAACTGGTGGAAGAAAAACTGCGTGCCCGCGGGGCGGACCCGGCTGCGTTGCTGGGAGATTTCCGGGCGCTCGATCAAAGCCGGCGCGACGCCATAACGCAGGCTGAGACACTGAAGGCGCGGCGCAACGAGCTGAGCCAGCAGGTTGGTGCGCTCAAGCGGGCCGGGCAGGATGCTTCAGCGCTGATGGACGAGACGCGCGCCCTCAAGGAAAAGCTCGATCATCTGGATAGCAACGCCGCCACGCTCGATGAGCAGATGCGCCTGTCGCTGGCGCGCATTCCCAACCTGACGCGCGACGAAGTGCCGGCCGGCAAGTCAGAAGCCGACAACGTGACCGTGAAGACCTGGGGCAAGAAGCGGGCGTTCGATTTTGAGCCGAAGCCGCACTGGGAACTTGGCGAGGCGCTCGGTATTCTCGACTTCGAACGTGCAGCCAAGATAAGCGGTGCGCGGTTTGTGGTGTACATGGGCGCAGGAGCGCGGCTGGAGCGCGCGTTGA
>PLXP01000069.1 GCA_003151435.1 Acidobacteriaceae bacterium | reverse complement strand
CGTTTGTGGCGGCCAAGCTGCTGTTTGAAGATCTGCGGCACGGACGGATGGAGTTTATTGCGGCGTCGATTTTCTTGTTTGCGCTGACGCTGATCGGCGTGCCGCGGCTGGCTCGCATGGGAACGGGGCGAANNGGCTGCGGAAAAAGGCCTGCTTTCGAGTTCAATCGGCGAAGAGCATTCCTCCGGGGCTAAAGCCCGCATTGATTGTTTTGGCTTTATGCGGGGGTTGAAACCCCGGCCTCCCTCCGGATTTAGTTTTTCCGCAGCCTGTAAAGCCCCCGGCTCCCTCCGGAATCCTCGATCTACGACTGTAGTACTAGAGCCCCGTTGATTTCTTTGCCCTTGCGGCGCGGCTGAGGCCGCGCCCTTTCAAAGCGGTTAAAGACTACGCCTAGCGCCTTGCAGGATCGCCGTAGAAGACGCCGCGGCCGTGCGTGCCTACATACACTCGTCCGTAGATTCGAGGATCGCCTGCGATCTGGAGGACGAGACCCCATTGATGCTGGTCGTCGTTGATTCTGACCCACGATTTGGCTTCGTCGGTGGAGCGGAAGATACCGGGCTGTCCTTTGACGGTGCCTACGAGGTAGAGAGCTGGATAACTCTTGCCGGGTGCGGCCTTGCCGAAACCGAAGGCGTGGATCTCGTCGACGCCCCCGAGATAAGCGAAAGACACGCTGGCGGCGTGGGAGCCGGACGACGGAAGCGCGTGATAGAGACCGTCGAAGGCGGCCAGCCAGAGGTCATCGGTGCGGCCGGGCGTGGCGTAGATGCGGTCCTGGCCTCCACGGTTATCGCCGCGGCCACCTGCGGTGGGGCCAGTTGGGCTGGGGGATAGATCGACAGGCTGGGCGGTGAAGCTGGCCGCGCCGTCGGTGCTGCGATAGAGGGTGCGGGTGGGGAGCGAGATGGCGTAGAAGGAATGCGGTTCAATGGGATCGGCGATGACACGGGTGCCGGTGGGCAGTCCCTGTGCAGGCTTCCAGGTAGCGCCCATGTCTCCGCTGACGTAGGAGGGTTGGCGTTCGGGGGTCCAGACCCATGTGGCGCCGTCGGCCGAGACGGCGATTGATCCTGACCGGCTCTCAGGTGCCGGGGCCGCCGTAGTGGGCTTCCAGGTGTGGCCGGAATCGAGCGAGTAGCTGATGTTGTCGGCTGGCTTGTGCTCGGCATTGACGCCGACGCGGACGATGACTTCAGGGTGCAGGGCGGCGGAAGCGATGCCGGTGGTGTTGCCGAGACGCGGCGGAGCGGAAGCGCCCTCGGGTGCCGGATGGTCGAGGTCCCAATGCACGAAGCTGCCGTAGTCGCCGATGGCGGTGAGAAGGTGTGGGCCCTGCGGCGGGCTGTCGAGCTCGAGAGCCACTGTCTCTTCGATACCTGAGGCGAGTGCGCTCCAATGCGTCGGTTGGCCGGGGTCCGCTGCGGTGAGATCGAACGTTTCCCAGCCGCCATAGCCGGTGGTGAAGACGGCGTGGTTGGAGTTGGCGGGGTCGATCTCGATGTCGAAGAGCCAGTGAATGGGCGTGGGCTTGACGTAGGGCGCGAGGGCGTAATCGTATTGGCCGCCGCTGCCGAAGATGGGCTTCCATGTGGCGCCTGCGTCGGTGGAGCGGAAGATGTCTTCGCTGCCGGCGGAGCCGGGGCGGCCGAAGCTGCTGACGATGAGCGTGCGTGGGTGCGCGGCATCAACGGAGACGGCAGCGTAGCCAAATTCCTTTTTGCCGGCGGCGGGATGGTCAGGCGTGATGTCGGTCCACTCACCGGTGCGGGTGTTCAGCTTCCACACTGCGCCGTTGGTCATGCGGGTGGGGCCTGGGGCGGTGCCGTAAGTGACGTAGAGGAATCCGTCGCTGGAGAGCGCGGAGCGGGTGGGGCGATATTGAGTAGGCTCGCCGGAGATGGGCTGCCAGGTTGCGCCGCCGTCGTGGGAGGCGAAGAGATTGGGCCGGTTCGTGAGCGAAACGCCAACATAGAGGTTTTGCGTGGAGGATGTTTTGGAGTCTGCCGGATCGAATCGGACGAAAACGATGCCGCTTCCGCGAATGGGCATGCGCCGCCAGCGCTGCTCGGGGGTTTCGCCCGCAACGGGAGTGGGCATGGGGGCCGGAGCTTCGGTGACGTCAGGAAAGCTGGTGACGCGGGCAAAGGTCGCGCCGCGGTCTTGAGATCGCCAGAGCCCGTCGTGACGGGTTCCGAGATAGAGGATGCGACCGACGTGGGGATCGACGGCGAGACGCTCGCCATTGCCGCGGCCGTCTTCGTTGCCGCCGAATTTGAAGGGAACGTCAGTGCGCTGGAAGGTGCGGCCGCGGTCGTTGGAGCGGAGGATGGCGCCGTTGGGGGTGCGCGGGTTGGTGTAGGTGCCGCACGCCAGGTAAACGCGATTGGGGTCCGCGGGATCGACCGCGATGGACTCGACGCCCATGAGGTTGAGGTCCTTGTAGGGNNCCGCCCATGTCAGTGCGGGCGTAGCGTACACCGGGCGCGCTGGGATGAAAGATGACTCCGTCGACAAAGCCGCCGCCCACGATTTGGACGCTCTTCCAGGAGTAGGGGGTCTGTTGTTGCCCGATGGCAACGGATGCGGTGAGCAGGAGAAGAGGAAGGAGGCGGAGACGCATGGGGTCCTTTCGGAGAAGGGTTTCAAAAGTTGGAGTCAGGATAGCTCGGGATGGCGACCGAGAAAGCATACGTAAGAGCAACCGCGGATCCTTCGACTCGCTCCGCTCCCTCAGGATGACAAATCCAGGTAGAACACTCGCTCGGGGTGACAGCTCTAAGCCCGTACATCTCACCTACTGCAGCTTGAGGCGGAGCTCGGAGCCGGTGTAGTTTACGGTCCTGACCGAAGCCGGGGTGCGCGAGAAAATTGCGGGGTGAGCTTTCGAGACAAGCACCACTTTGAATGTGCGTTCCTGCAACATGCCTTCGTAGGCGCCGGTTCGCTTGCCTAGTGTGAGTGTGCCTGTGTTGTTGTTCCAGCGCATCGGGATCTGCGAGAAGGCCCCCTTTTCGTAGTCGAAGGTGGTGCCTTGGTCGTCGTAGAGGGTGAACGCGCCGTCGGCTCCAGCGTAGACGTAAAGCGTGGTGGGATCGGCAGGCTTTTCGCCCACGTATTGCACGTCGGGGCCGTAGGGAAGGATGGACCCGGCGCGCACGAAGACGGGAATCCGATCGTAGGGTGCGGGTGCGTTGATCTTGCCTGCGGCGGCCGGCTTGCCAGTCCAGTAGTCGTACCACTGCGATGCGGCGGGCAGATAGACGGAGCGCGCGCGCTGCTTGTACTCGGTGACGGGCGCGATCAACAGCGCGGGGCCGAACATATACTCGTCGGTGAGTTCCCGGGCGGTGCGGTCGTGGGGGAAATCCATGACCAGCGGTCGCATCATGGTGTAGTCCTGCTGCGTAATCCACCCGGCCTGCGAGTAGATGTAGGGGAACAGTGCGTAGCGCAGGCGGTCGAATTTCAACTCGGCATTGAAGGCAGGTGTGTCGTCGCCGAGCGTCCACATTTCACGCGGGCGCAGTTCGCCATGCACTCTCAGAATGGGTGTAAAGGTGGAGAGCTCGAACCAGCGGGCATTCATTTCGCGCCACTCGTCCTGATCGTCGGCGGACATGGGCTCGCGGCCAAAACGATGCTGCATGGTGTAGCCGCCGGTGTCCATGGTCCAGTAGGGCAGGCCCGAGATGCTGGCGCCGAGACCGGCGGGAATCTGCTTTGCCATGGCCGTCCAGGTGGACGTGATGTCGCCCGACCAGATGGGGGCGGAGTAACGCTGCTGGCCGGCAAAGCCTGAGCGCGTGAGGATGAAGACGCGCTGATTGGGCGCGGCTTCGCGCTGGCCGGTATAGACGCCAAGGCTGTTCTGGAGGGCGTAGCCGTTGACCATGCGCGAGCCCGAGCCAAGGTAGGTGGGGTTCATGTGGGTCTGCTGGCCTTCGAGCGTGGGCGGAGAAGGCAGCAGATCGGGTTCGGTAGCGTCCATCCACCAGGCGTCAATGCCCTTGGAGAAGAGGTGCGTATTGACCTGCGACCAGAAGAGCTTGCGTGCCTCGGGATTGAACGCGTCGTAGAAAGTGTAGGGTTGGCCGATCCAGTCGAGGATGTGTTCTTTCAGGTTGGGCTGATAAAGAAATCCGCTGGAGCCCATCTCTTTGGCATTCGCGGTGTTGGGATTGAACTTGCCCCAAACCGAGATCATGAGGTGCGCGTGCTGCGCGTGGAGTGCCTTGACCCAGGCGTCGGGATCGGGGAAGCGCGTGGAATCGAACTCATGCGAACCCCAGGAGTCGGGGCGCCAGTACTGCCAGTCCTGCACGATATTGTCGAACGGGATTTTGCGCTCGCGGAACTGCTTGACTACATCGAGAGACTGGTCGGCGGTTTCGTAGCGCTGGCGCGACTGCCAGAGACCGAAGGTCCAGTCGGGCAGCATGGTGGCTTTGCCGGTGAGAAGACGATAGCCGCCGATGACCTTGTCAATGGAGGGGCCGTAGACGAAGTAATAGTCGACGCCGTCGGCAACTTCAGACCAGAGTGACGTGTCGGAGTCTGGTGCGGGGGTTTTCCAAAGGAAGTTGAGGGTGTTTTGCTGTTCGGGATCGTTTTCGATCTTGATGGAGACCTTTTGCCCGGCTTGAAGATGCACGCGGACCTGGTCGTTGGACGTGAGCCAGTTTTGCCGCCAGTGGTTCATCACGAGCTTGCCATCGAGCCAGACCTTGATGCCGCCATTGGAGTAGGCCTGGAACTGATAGTCGCCGGCGGTGGGGGCGAGGATGGAGCCGATCCACGATTGGCGTTTCAGGCGCCAGGAGCCCGCGGCGGTTTCGGGGTGATTGAGCTGGTCGCGATTGAGGCCTATTTTCACTGAGATTTCTGCGGTTTGGCGCGGGGCTTCAGAGCCGTCAACGGGAGCGACGGTCAAGCCGCCCGGTTTGCCGTCCGCATCGAGCAGGTTGGTGGCAGGGATGGGCGCGAAGGAGCGAAGATCGCCGAAACGGGTGAACGAGTTGTTGTCCCACAGGATGCCGTAGCCGTTGGAGGATACGAGGAACGGAACAGCGATGTTGGTGTTGTGCTGCCAGAGATCGATGTCGTAGCCCTTGATGTCGACGATTCCCAGCTGCATCTGGCCAAGTCCGTAAAGCGATTCGTCCTGCTGCGCCTTCCATTTCTGCTGGACATGGAAGGTGGTGTCGCCCTGCACAGTGGCCGGCTCGAGGTTGCGGCCGCCGGGCGCCTCGGTGAGGATCGGCTTGCCGGCGATGTCGGTAAAGGAGACGGCGCCGGTGTCGCGGTTGACGACGACGCGCAGCTTTGCAGTGGCAACCGCGATGCTTTGGGCAGACTCACTGATCTTGAACGGTGTGGCGGCATCTGGACCGGGAACCCGCATAATGGAGGGCCGGCTGAATGAATCCGCAGCCGCGGAGAAAGCCACCCGGACAACGGAATCGGAGACCACCTGGATGCGGAGTTGGCCGGAGGGCAGATGCACGATCATGCCGTCGGATTGCCGGTCCAGAACCGGTAGGGCTTGAAGCTGTGCGGCAGATACGGGCGCGGCTGCATGGGCAGGAACGCCGGAGAATGCGGCAGTGGGAACGGCAAGGCAGACGGCCAGGACAGCAGAGCAGACAGGGTGCATGGGGTGAGAACAGGTCAAGGCAGAGCTCCACAAGGAAATCGTTTTCAGATCAGCTTTAGATTGTAGTCACGTTATGGCCCTGCCGCAGTGATGCGGCGAGTTAATCGCGCCGCCATGGGAGCCGGGGCCGGCTCCGCCCTTATGGTTGCGCGCAAACTTCTTCGAATAAGCGGCTTGGGAGATTTTGTGGCCCACGTCAGGCTTGCCCCGGCTCGCCCAGGGATCCCGATGTGGGGGGCAAGAGCCGGGAGAGAGCACTGAGCAATTTCGCCGGTTCCCCTTTGCGCACGAACTCCGCAACATACGGCGCGATATCGGTAGGCAGGGTAGTGTCCTATTAGTGCGTTGCTGTGGGCTGTGGGTCTCTATTTGGATAGAGGTGGCGAACGATGGGGTAGAAGGTACCCGCGAGAATAAGCTCAATGGCTCCGAGGATAATTTGCAGGTTGGGTGGAGCCCAAGGCAAGAACATCGTTACTATCAGCGCTATCAGGATCGCGATGAAAGCATATATGACGACAAAGAACAGTATTCGAGTAAGGCGAATCCGTTGCCAGATTTCCAGTGACTCAAGCTGTTCTTTGGAAGGTATCTCGTTCGCGCTCATTGATCCGATAGAAGGTGCTCTTTCTGAGAAGTTGCGAATTGATGTCGGTTTCCTCTAAATGCCCCTCATCATCCTCATACCAGCAATGCACTGTGCGAGGGAGATCTTCCTCCCGTTCGGCTGAGGCCACTACGCTTCCGTCCGGGCATCGCACTTCAACTAGCCTCGTGAATGCGCCTTGGCGCACTGCGGTTTCGAGGATACGCACAGCTTCGCGGTGCGAAACTCCGAGGATGCTCCGCACGTTCTCTACATAGACTTTGTGTGGATTAAGCTGCAACAGGAGCTCCGTCTCTTTCGTGCCCAATCCGGAGGGCAACACGGAGCTAATTGCTCGAAAGAATCTGTCGAATAAGCTCATCGCCGGTTGCTCCTTCCTTGAAATATCGTGTAAAGCCGATGAATCCTTCAGTTGGATCAGCCGTGAACGCTCCCACTTCCGCAAAGCCTCCCCTGGGAATAAAGACGCTCTGGTGGAGAGGAAATCTCCGCAGTTCCTCATATTTCTCAGGATTAGTCTTCTTTAGTCCTTTTTCCTCATCCATGGCGCGAGTGACGGTTGCCTCTGGTTCTTTGTACCGGATGCGAGCCGCATCAATCCTGTCACGATGCCAAAGCGCCTTGAATCCTTTGTTCAAGTCGGCCCGGCTGACGGTGCCGTCTGCAAGAAGCCCCCCCATTATCGTCTCTTCTGATAAGGACTTGCCGCGTACCATAACCTCTTGTTCGAAGTAGCTCCCGATGCTCTTTTCAAGTACAACGAAACGAACCAGTAGATAATTTTGGTGCAGTTCAATCCTGATCGGCCATAGGAAATCAATGCTGGTGCGCTTCAAGGGATCCAACTGAACGACTGTGTATTCGATTCGCGCAAGATAGAGAGCGTGATCCCCATCGGATTTCACCATCTCGCCATTGGTAATACTTTGCGGCAGGACAGCCTCGCCATCATGCGAAAAGACGTACACATGCTGCTTACAAAGGGGCACGTTTTTGTCGATGAAATCAGCAACTGCGCCCAGATGTTTTGTGTCGGAGGAAGATGCGACAGTGCGCGAAACTTTCTCTTTTGTGCCCCTAGAAACGAAAGTCTTCCGGAGGCTGGTAGCAGGGAAAAGCTCCAATAGGCGCTGCCGCAAATCAACAGACGATTCTTGAGGATTGACACGGCGCAATAATAGCAGCGCTTCCTTATTATACGGAAACTTTCTTTTTAGGCAGTAAGCAAGTCTGCAACAGACCACATTTTGTCCGTCAAACCGGACTCCATAGCAGGGCTGATTCGCAAGGTCTGATGGCGACGGCAAAAATTGTAGTACGCAAACCACAGAGAATACGCGGCTTCTAGATTCTCCCACTTCTTCGAGAATCCATTCGTGAGTCGGGTCATGCGCCGCATTCCCATGCGGATTGAAAGATTCTGTCTTTCAATATGTGACGTGCAAATTCTGTCTCTGACTGGTCGCCCCATGATTTCGCATGGGACAGAATCCACAACTTCGGCAGGGCTGTAACGCTGCTCACCATCGCGGGGCGCGCCATAGACCTTGACCAATTGAGCGAAGTCCACACGGTCACGCAGGATGAGCTTGACGGCGCTCACATAAGGCTTGAATCCGTCGCTGGTCAGTTGGTACCGGTAGGCAGGTTCCACACGTCGGAGAGCAGGATAATGGGGGCGGCGGGATACTGACCGCGCATCTCCTCGGCCAACTCCGACGACGATTTGAGGAAATTCAACCTGTAGTCGAGGATAATCAGGCCGATGTCATGGTCCGATGGAAACTCTGCCCCGGAAAACCTGACCANNTGCGAGGGATCATCGTCAACAATGAGCACTTTCGGACGATCGGATGCCACTCCCACCCCCCTCTACCTGCCGCTCTAAGGAGCGAGCGTATCATAAGGTTGCCGGTTGGGACAGTTGGCAAGTATAGGTTTCGCGACGGTTTCGGACCTCCGCGGAGCCGCTGGACCGTTGAGACATACCCAGATCCGGTCTCCAACCTGTGCGAGATTCGGCGAGTCTAAAAAGTGATGGCAGTCGCGCTGGAAAATGTCGCCAAGCCGCCGTGCAAGCTGCGGAAGTTGCTTAAACGCTTCCCCGTCAATCCCAGCCCCGACGCGGTGCACGCTCTACGAACCCAGGCCCGCCGCCTGGAGGCAGTGATTGATGCCGTGGAGCCTGAGCCCGGAAAGCAGTCTATCCGCATCCTCAAATTGATTAAGCCCGTGCGCAAAGCGGCGGGGGCAGTCAGAGATATGGACGTGCAGATCGAGAATGTCTTTGCGCTCTCGAGGGACGACACCCGCGAAGCCCTTGTGGGGCTGGTTGAGTACCTGGCGAAAATGCGCGAGAAGCACGGACGGCATCTGCTCAAGATTGTTGAAAGGCGAAGGAAGGAAGTACGCAGCCTTCTTCGACGCTATGCTGCAGTGCTCGAGAAGCGATCGAAAGCGAACCCACACGGCCTCATGGAGGGCGGATCCGCACCGCGGATCCTCACCACCGAACTCGGCTTCTGGCCAAAGCTGGATGCAGAAAACCTGCACCCCTTCCGCGTCCAGGTAAAGAAACTGCGCTACATGCTTCAAGTGGCCGGGCACCCGGGGGGAAGCCAGATGAACGCCCTGGCAAACGTCAAGGACACAATCGGCGACTGGCACGATTGGACTGGACTTCTAAAGGTCGCTGAGAAGGTGCTCGACTCGAAAGCCGATGGCGCGGTGCTAAAGCAAATTGAGGGCATTCGAGAAAAGAAATTCCGCCTTGCACTCACTTCCGCGAAATCTTTGCGCCGGCAAGATCTGGAACATCTTGCAGAGGTTTCCCCCGGGAAGCTTTCGCGCAGAAAGCGAAAAAGGCAATAACGCCGTTTGCTCCCGTCGCAGCTTAGCCGTTGGGCCAAGACAAAGGAAGAGTCCTCGCGCTGTGAAAGCCCCGGGACCGACGGCGCAGCCCGCGTCCATTTTGCGCGTCTTGAAGGAAGAGGATCGGCATCGGCAGATGGCCGCCTTCATACCCGATCTGAAAGCAGCCCGAAGTTATATTGGGATCATTGGAAGCGGAACGGGTAAGTGTGCTCTACGCAGTCGATGCAAATGGATTATTCATGTAGGCCGGTGCTATGCCTTCACACTTCCCTACGCAGCAGACGGAGAGTCTGGGTCATCGGTGATTCCATTCCAAATCCCGCGATGGTCGCCTTCCACGACATTCTCCGTCTCGCGATCCGAGGAGAAATTGCTGAAGTGAAGGACTTTCGCTCCACGCTGTGACACATGCGACTCGATCGAGAAACGATGTCCGAAACGCCGTGCTTCCCGGAGCTCACCGATATCGACGACAGCGGGGCTCTCACACTGAGCCGCCCCATTCCAGGACTCCGGTTCGCGAACGCAGTATACGGATGGAGTTTCCAGCCCGAGAAAACCAAAGTTGCTCTTGGTGCTTCTCGGAGCGTTATGCGCATTCCGACGCTTGATTTCGCGGATTCCACGGAAGTCAGCGATATTAACCGTGCTGTCATTCATATCCATAGGTCCTGTCCACGAGGGATCTGGCGCCTCGAAATAGATTGATAGATGTTCGTGCGAGGGGTGGGAACCACGTGCAAGAGGTCCATTCACTAACTATTAGGATGCGCGAGTCCAAAGTGAGTTGTATGTCTGTGTATAAGCGAGGGACAGGCCCGTAATGCGGTATCCCGGTAAAGAATAAGTTACGCGGGATTGATCGGACGCCGAGTCCCAGGCAACCATTGGTTGATTCGGTTGATCCGCAGGGAGTTCCATCGCGCTCTGACAAGAGATCCGCCCAAACGTGCAGAGGCCGCCAGGCAAGAGCTATGAACGACCGTGATGCGCAGACGTTGGGTCAACTCGTTTGATCACCGCGATCGTGTCGGGAGGAAGATTCACTCCTCCCTTGTCCGCCGCGATGTCTCTGCGCGACTGCAAGACAACGGAGGCGCCTTCACACAGCGGGAACCGATGGGCATGTTCGCCAAGATTGCACGCGGCGGTGATCGTGCCCCGCTCCATGGAGAGCCACTTCTCGGCAGAATCGTACTTCACGCTCGTATTTCCGGGGTCACCGTCGTTCAACGACGGAGTTGCACGACGCAATCGAATGAGGTCGCGATACCAGGCAAGCATCTCTGCATGTTGTGCTTGATTCAGCTCGTCCCACTTCAGCCTCGATCGTTCGAAGGTTTCCCTCTTCTCTGGGTCTGGGATGCAATCGGGGCTCCATCCAAATGCCTCGAATTCTTTCTTTCGGCCTTCAGATACCTGGCGAGCCATTTCAGGATCTTCGTGGTCGGCAAAATACTGAAACGGCGAAGAAGCCGCCCACTCCTCCCCTTGAAAAATCATCGGGACAAACGGGCTGAGCAGAACGATGGCTGCCGCAATCTTGGCGCGATCGAAACCTACGCTTACCTGCAGCCTCTCACCCACGGCGCGATTGCCGACCTGATCGTGATTTTGGATGTAGCCCACGAATCGATGCTGCGACAAAGCTCCAGCGGGACGTCCGTGTGCGCGCTTTCTGTACTTCGAATAAGTGCCCGCATACACGAAGGTCTCTTCCAACGCCTTGGCTAACTGGCTCAGCTTGCCGAAGTCGGAATAGTAGCCTCCCGGTGGCTCAGGCGTGAGCACTGCGAACAGTGCGTGGTGAAAGTCATCGTTCCACTGCGCGTCGATCCCGTAGCCCCCGGCTTCGCGTGGCGTGACGATTTGCGGATCATTCAGATCGCTCTCCGCAATGAGAACCAGGCGACGCCCGAGAGTGGCTTCCAGCACTTTTGTTTCGGCCGCAAGCTGTTCAAGAAAGTGAATGGCTGAGCGATCGATGTACGCATGCACCGCATCGAGCCGCAGCCCGTCTACATGGAAATCGCGCATCCACATCAAAGCGTTGTCGCAGAAGAAGCGCCGCACCTGGTGCGCCCATTGACCTTCAAGATTCACAGCTCCGCCCCACGGCGTGTGATGAGTGTCGACGAGGTAAGGGCCAAATTTGCCGGTGTAATTTCCCACGGGGCCAAAGTGGTTGTAGACCACGTCGAGCAACACCGCCCGTCCCTTTTGATGGGCGGCATCTACGAATCGCTTGAGGCCGTCGGGGCCACCGTACCCCTCCTGCACCGCAAAGAGTGCGACGCCGTCGTATCCCCAGCCGTGATGGCCGGGGAACGATGCCACAGGCATCAGCTCAACATGCGTTACGCCAAGATCAACCAGATGATCGAGCTTGCCAATGGCGGCATCGAATGTGCCCTCCGGCGTAAAGGTCCCAATATGCAGTTCGTAGATGATGCTGCTTGCCAAAGGTGGTGCACTGAACTTCGCGTCAGTCCACGCAAATGCTTGTTGATCATAGACGCGCGAAGGACCGTGTACGCCATTCGGTTGCCAAAGAGAGCGCGGGTCAGGATAGGCCGCGTCATCCCCGTCGACTAAATAGGCAAAATCTGTGCCCGGTCCTGCCTTTTTCGCATCAAGTCGCCACCAACCCTCATCATCGGGCCCGTGCATAGGCATCACAGAACTGTTGATCTTGACGGCCATCTTCGTGGCCGATGGAGCCCATATTTCAAATTGGTGCATCAATCACTCCGGTTCTCTGGTGAGAAGTGCAACGGGAAAACGGCGCAGCATCGTCTCAATGAGCACTCGCCCACCGCTGAGCACATCGCCCGTCAATACATTCTTCCACTTTGCCCGCGGCAGATCGATCGCGCACTCATCCCAACTATCGCCGAGTGTGAGAGGCCAACGTGGGACAATCGTTGCCACGCGATTCCCACGCAAAAATGCCACCAGATGCTCGTTCTTTGGTCCCGTCCCTTGCAGGGGTGTGTATTCCGCCTCGGCGCCGAAATCTTCAAAATGCGCGCGGCGAAGGGTGAGTGCTTTATGGGTTACCCATAACTTCGGCAGGCCGGTCGCGGCTCTGCGCACGATCTCTTCAGGGGCCATCCCACTTTTGAGGTCATTCAACATTTGCTGCCTTGCTTCGTAATCGACCGCGGTGCGATTATCGGGATCGACTAATCTCAGATCCCACAATTCACTCCCCTGATAAGTATCTGGAATTCCCGGTGCGGTGTATCGCAGCAGTGTCTGTGCCAGGCTGTTGGTTTGCCACGCCGATGTGATTCGTTCAACAAACGCTTCCAGATCTTCGACAAACTGTCGGGATTGCAGTGTGCGCTCGATGAACCTTTGCAGCGCCTCTTCAAACTCCTTGTCTTGCTGCGTCCAACTGGTCTGCTGCTTGGCTTCGCGGGCCGCCTTTTCCATGTAGGCAAGCAACCGATCTTCTGATATGGGCCACGCGCCAAGCAGTGTCTGGTAGAGAAAGTATTCGGTGTTGCGGTCAGGAAATTCATTGACCTTGAATTCCGCATTCATCTGAGACCAGCGATGCAGTGCGTCGTTCCACTGCCCAGGCATTTCGGTCAGCACGGCCAATCGCGCGCGCACGTCGTCGCATCGCTTGGTGTCATGCGTAGAGAGCGTCGTCATGGTCAGCGGGTGCGTGGCTTGCATGTGCGCGCAATACTGATGGAATTGCTCCACTGACATGCCGTTGTTGCCGGGCGCAGCGCCAACTTCATTCAAGCCGATCATCCGGTTGAAGCAATAGAATGCGGTATCCTCAACTCCCTTGGCCATCACCGGCGAAGTGAATTGCTGGAATCGTAAAAGGAACTCGCTTTCTTGCGCGCCACGCTCCCGTAGAGTCAGCACGTCGGCAATGAAATCGAACAGGCCGGCGTCGATGTCGAGTCTGCGTTCTTTCGCTGCTGTCACTGCATTTTCGATTTCGGTGCGGTCTTCGTCAGAGACCTCATTGCGCTCAGCTACCACATAGGTGCGATAAATTGAAAAACAGGCAGCCACCTCGCGCAGCGCACGCCGAATCTCAGCCCGCGTGTAGTCGCGACGGTCGCGATTGTTCTCGCATATTTCAACAAACAAACTCGCGAGACGATTGATGTCGCTACCCAAAGCCTCCTGCTCCACGGTCAGCTTCTTGTCGTGCGCGATGATGTCGAAGTTCGCTGTCTCTTCAGTGAAATCCGCGTAAATGGCGCTGAATTCGCGGAGTCCTTCGCCGTTCACCAACAGGTTATTGCATACGTTAAGGAAGTCGTAACCGCTGGTTCCATCGATCGGCCAGGTTTCACGCAGGAACTCTCCGGGCTCGAGAATTTTCTCGCCGATGATCCACGCATCGGGCGCATTAGCTCGCAATCGCATGAAGTATTGCTGCGGATCGCGCAACCCATCGGGATGATCGATACGGATTCCGTCGAGCACGCCGCTTTGGAGCCATTCCAGGATTCTGTGGTGAGTTGCGTCGAAGACATGCGGGCGTTCCACGCGCAAGCCGACGAGCGAATTCACATCGAAGAAACGCCTATAACCAAGCTCCTGGTCTGCAGTGCGCCAATAAGCCAGCCGATAATTCTGCTGATTCAGCAACTCGTCCAGCGCGTCAATGTCGTGGTTGATTCCTTCCACGGTGGTGTCGATCCATGCGCACACCTCGGGCCGTTCGCTACATAGCCTCTTCAGGAGCCCGTAGATCACTGCTTTATCGCGGTGCCGCTCGTGCACGAGGGCTGGATCAGTCGACTCCGGAGATGGCAACCGGTTCAAACTGTCTGCGATGAAGCCGAGAGTATCGTCCTGTGCGTACTCGGCGGCCTTTGACAACACACTCGCCAGTGAACGCGGCGCCAGCGGAAACGTGTGGTCCATGTAGCGTACCTGGAAATTGTCGGCATCCTGTTCAATCCGAAATTGACCAGCAGCGAGGATTCGTCCGTACTGATCGCCCAGCACCGGAATCAGCACCTTGTTTTGAAGCTTCACTTCGGCGGAATGCCAATCGATATCGAACCAGGTCGCATATTGGCTCGAAGGACCATTCTCGAGCACGTCCATCCAGTAGAGGTTTTTGGGACCGATGGCCATGTGGTTGGGAACAATATCAAGCACCTGCCCCATTCCCAACTCTTTGAGCCGCCTGCAGAACTGCTGGTGTCCTTCCTCGCCGCCCAACTCATCATTCACCTTCTGATGATCGACAACGTCGTAGCCATGCATGCTTCCGGGCGCAGCTTGCAAATATGGCGAACAATACACGTGCGATATCCCAAGTTCCTTCAGATAGGATGCGGCTCTGGCCGCATCCTCAAAAGTGAACTTCGCATTCAGCTGCAAGCGATATGTAGAGGAAGGTATCCGTCGCATTCACAATCACTCATGGATCGTTTGGGTTGCATGGCCTCGGTGGCCGCTCGCTCAGGCGTCGCCGGCCTGCTTTTGTTGAATGTGGGTGTGCCTGGGGAGAAGTGTTGTGGGCTACGAGGGTGCAAGACGTTGATTCAGTTTGCGCACCTCTTTCCATGGGTTGCGCTTGAGACGATTCTTCCAATGTTCAAAATCCGACTCGCTCAATAGCGGTCGCTCCTCTGACGTCAACTCGCTCACACCAATCGGCAGTGCTACGGGAAGTCCGGCGCGGGCTCGTGGTGAAAAACGAGCAACAGCAGTTGCACCTCGCTCGTTGCAAGGACGCGCCATGCGGAAGACTCCTTGTATCAGTCAGATTCCACCGCGGAGAAGGGAGTTGCCCATCCGGCGCGGACGCAGCTTGCGCCTATGCGCACGACTTCGGAAGACTTGGATCGGCAAGGTTCGCTGTTTCCGTTCCCACATATGAAAGCAGCGAGATTTCGAGCGCGTCAGATGATGGCACGCCATTCCTGATTCAGCAGAATTTTGAAGATCGTCGCGGACCTTGGGAAATCACGCTGGCATATTGATTCGTGGCGCAGCCTCGCGTCAGAGCGAAACCATTTGCTTCTTCACGGCGTAGATCACAAGCGATGTGCGGTCCTCGACGTCGAGTTTGCGGAAGATTGAACTGACGTGGCGCGAGATTGTGGCCTCACTCAAGTGAAGCCGCTCGGCGATTTCCTTGTTTCGCAGGCTCTGGGAAATCAAGTCAAGGACCTGGCGTTCACGCAGGGTCAGGATCGAGATTTTGCGCTTATCCGGATTGTGCGGCTGGTTCCGCTTGTGGAGCACATCGCCAAGCATCCGTTCCGCGAGTGCCTGCTCAAACCAAAAGCCGCCGTTCATTACCTTTCGGATGGCCAATGGAATGTACTCGACTGGACGCTCACGCTCGAAAATTCCGCTGGCTCCGCAATGAAGCGCATCCTCAAAGAACTGGGGATCACTACGGTTCGTGAGCAGAATCACACGGGTTCCCTCGTTTTCGACGACGAGTTGTTTCAGATCTCCGAGTTGGTCCTGCAAAAACTCTGAACTCACAAACAAAACATGAGGCGCCTGACTCCGGACGCATTCCTTCAGGAGCTTGCGATCGACACACTCTGGGAGCACGTGAATATCGGCCTGCGCCGCCACCGCGCTTCTCAAGCCGGAGAGCGTCAGGGGATGGTTGTCTGCAAACAACACTTGGATGTCGCGGAATGGGCCCATCGCGTAGCTCCATCGCGCGTCGGCTCCATCGCATGTCAGGTTCATGGGCACGTCCAGTCGGAGTTTCCAAGGCGGTTCAACGCGAGATCTCGCTAGGCCCGGGGAGTGCTCGTTAGATGACACGCAACGAGTTCTTATGGACGATTAGAGGGTACCCGAACCTAATTGGTTGGTTTCGACCCACAGTTCGCAAACAGTGAACCGCCTCGACTTGCGGATTTGTGGCCTAATTCCTGCTGCGCATCTTGGAGAGAAGGCGCAGCATTTCGAGGTACAGCCAGATCAGCGTGACCATGATCCCGAAGGCACCATACCACTCCATGTACTTGGGAGCGCCGTAATTCACGCCGGATTCGATGAAGTCGAAATCGAGGACAAGGTTGAGTGCAGCGATGGCGACGATGAAGAGACTAAAGGCGATACCGATCACTCCGCTGCCATTCACGGCGAGGAAGCGAACGCCGAAAAAGCCCAGCAGCATTTGCAGTAGATAAAAAACCATGATGCCGCCGGTAGCCGCGATGACTCCGAGGCGGAACTTCTGAGTGACCTTGATGAGGCCGGATCTGTAAGCGAGCAGGAGGACAAACAGTGTGCCGAAGGTGAGGCTGACTGCCTGGATCGCAATTCCGGGGTAGCGAAGCTCGAACAAGGCAGACAGGCTGCCCAGCACCAGGCCTTCGAGCAGCGCGTAGATCGGGGCGGTGACCGGAGACCACTCCTTTTTGAACACGGTGACCATGGCGCAGATGAAGCCGCCAATGCCGCCAACCAGCAACAGCGGCGCGACTTGAGCCATATCGCGCGATTGAGCGAAGAGATGCCAGGTCCAGGCCGCGGTGGCGAAGGCGCAGAGGAGCAGAACGCCGGTCTTGTTCACGGTTCCGCTGAGCGTCATGCGTTCGGTGGCGTCGATTGCACCGCCGTACTGGCTGGAAAGACCACGAAACGTGCTATCGCTGAGAGCGGGATTGGATGTCTTCATCAAAGGCATGATGTTCTCCGTGGTACAGAGCGATGTGCGCAGTCAGGCTTTGCCCGATGACGTAATCACCGCTTCGATTGATTCATGAGGTTTATTCAGGCAACTTCGCCTTGATTCGTATTGGGGGTTTAATTGCAATCTCACCGCCCCTATTATCTCAATTTAGGCAACCGATGGGATGATCAGCCAAAATGTGGGGACAAATATATTGACGCCTCATTCTGCAAGCTCTTCATAATGCTAGATCTATCCCAGAGTCCGAAGGCTAACATTTCGGTCGCACGCGAAAGCGGTCCGCAAACGGAGATCGAACCCGAGGATATCCTCAATGCAGCCGGGGCTCTGCGCCTCGGATCCGCCGCAGTCGGCATTCATGTTGTTCTCAGGCGAACTGGTCCAGGTTGAATCCGAGCCGGTAGGATTCGCCGTGGAGAAGAAGTTCTTCCCAGGTCACTTCACGGCGTTGATACCCAGCCATGCGGCCCAGCATGCAGCTCAGAGCGGTGTCGACACCCTCAGCGATCTGATTGTGAGCGGGACCAGAAGTAATGCTGGCGATGAACGTACGCTCCTTGTCGCGGTCGGCGAAGGCCAGATTGTCTGAGAAATTGCCGTTGGCCGCGAACGTCCCGGAGCCTGGAGCCGTGGCGGCTGCGTCCTTCCACGCCCATGCGTGTGCCCCCGTTACCTGAATCGGCCCCGCGTAAGGAACGGTTGCGGAGCCGCTGGCGCCAAACAGTTTCAGTCCCGCATCAAAAGCGCCATCGGCACCAAACTGCGTGGAAGCGAAGGAGAAGTGAACGTCTCCGGGATAGGTAAAGTCGACCTGGTAATTGTCCCAGCAGTCGCCGAAGTGGGTAAGAATGTTGCGCCCACCGGTGGCGGTGGCCTTCAGTGGACGAGCACCCAACATCCAGTTGCACAGATCGATGATGTGGATGTTCTGCTCGACAAGAATGTCACCGGAAAGCGCACGATCCCACAGCCAGTTGCGCAGGCGATATTCGTCAGACTTGGCGCCGGGGCGTGTCTTTTCAGTGGAAGCGGGCGCGTTATAGTTGCCGGATACGGCAGCGACCTTGCCCAGGGCACCAGCCTTGATCTTCTCCGCGATGGCGGCGATCGGCGGCGCATTGCGGCACTGGAAACCGACATCGACGCTTTGTGGGGACTTGACCCGCTTGGCGATTTCCAGCGCTTGGCGCGCCTGTTGCACATCGATCCCCACCGGCTTCTCGCAGTACACGTGCTTTCCCGATGCAACGGCAGCCTCAAGATGCTGCACATGGAAGAAGGGGGGCGTCGAAATCTGAATGAGGTCAACATCCTTCGAAGCGGCGAGTTGTTCAAAGGCATGCGGGCCGCGAAACAGTAGCTTGCTGTCGATGGGCTGATGGCCCAGGCTTGCATTCAGCTTGTCAAAGTGGTCCCGGCCGGCTGCCAGTTGATCGGCAAACAGATCGGCGAGCGCCACAACCTGCGCGGACGTGTTCTGTGCAAACGAAGTGGCCACGGATGTGCCGCGGTTTCCGCATCCAAGCAGGCCGTGCCGCACAGCGGAGTTGGCATCGTAGCCGAATGCCACGCGCGACTTGAGCAGTAACATGCCGGAAACAGCTGCGGATCCGGCCTGAAGAAATTCCCGACGTTTCATGGGGCCTCGCGTCCTCTGTGTGATGATGCGGTCTTAATCAATGGTCGTTGCTGTCAGTCAAGCAAGCACTTCGTGCAGTATTCGTTCAAGATAGATCTTTTCCTGGCGAACGTCCTCGATCTGTTGCGGTCCTGAAGTTTCGCGCTCGATGGTAATGGCACCAGCATATCCGAGGCGATGAAGCTTGGTGAAAACCGATTTGAAATCAACCAGCCCCTTGCCGATAAGAACCTCTTCGCCGAGTTCGCTGGGATTGGTGGGCCAGCGTCCGTCTTTCGCGTGCACACTGCGTACATGCGGCCCCAAAATGTCGACAGCGTCGACCGGGTTCGCTTTGCCGTAGAGGATGAGGTTGGCCGTATCCAGTCCAACGGCCAGGTTCGGAAGGCCGACGTCGCGGATCATGCGCGACATGGTGGTTGGAGTCTCCTGGCCGGTTTCCATAAGGAAATATTGACCATTGCCCTGGCAATGCTGCGCCACTGTTCGGATCGCTTCAACCGCGCCCGGATAGAGAGAATCGGCAGGGTCCTCCGGAATGAAGCCGCAATGTGTCTGCACCTGTGGAATGCCCAGCAATTTGGCAAAGTCAGAGACCTCGCGAAGCGCATCGATGCGCGCCGCGCGAGTCCTGGGAGGAACCAGGCCGATTGTCGAAGGTCCGTGCGTGAAGTTCCACTCAAGAGGCGGGGGCCCGACCACCTCCACGGTAGTGGCAGTCAGCTCGTATTTTGCTAGCAGATTGCGAATCTGCGCCGCCACCTCCGGCGTGAATCCGTTGATGTATCCGTCAAGAGAGAGAAAGCAGTTGGTGAAGCCAAGCTCATGCACGCGGCGAATGTTCGCCTCCGGAGCACCGAAGGGACTGATGAGCAGTCCCAAAGCCATGGGCTTGATTGGGTCGGTTGTCGCGGCGGCGAGAGATGCGGCGGGGCAAAGCCCCTCCGCGAGAATGGCGGCGGACGCAACGCCAAGAAACGTTCGACGATTCATTTGCGGCACATTGGATTCGGTATCTAACATTGGCGGTCTCCGCTCCTTCAGTTCGTTCCGTAGCACAGCCTGCCCCGGAAGACGTTAACTGGCAAATGATAGCGCGTCGTGTCACGCAGCCGTTCCCGCGCAAGCTAAGTCGTTCCTAAATCGGGCCCATCGATTGGGCATTACGATCCTCCTGGGCCAAATGGCAAGCACCGGCAAGTTGGTCCACCGGCACCTCGCATTAATCGCGCTGGGCGATGGTGGCCCCAAACGTCCGCGTGGCCGTACTCTTGAGCACATCCGCGGATGTGCCCATCAGATCGAAGAATACGATCTCATTGCGCCCCTTGTTCAGCCACGGGCCAGGCACAAATAGAGTGTACTGCGGACCGATGGACCAGAACCGTCCAAGGGCGACTTGATTGATCCACACATCCCCTTTGTGAAGGTCACTCGTATCGAGATAGGTGTCGGCGACGACAGGAGCGTCAAGTTGTGTACGGTAGAAGCAAGGGCCTTGGCACGGTTCCCGAAGAAAGCGCAGCTTGGACAGATCAGTCAGTGGCAACGAATAAATCTTCCAGCTCTCAGGCTCCTTCCCGCCTATTGTGACCTTGCCGGTAAGCCCCTTGCGCTCTCCGCGGATCACACTGGTGAAATTGACCCGTCCACTGTTCTCAACCAGGATGTCGAGGGTGGCGGCTCTTTTCATCACCGGCAGCGTCAGGTGCGAGGTACCAAGCCTGCGGTCCAAAGTACCCACCAGCTTCTGATCGATATACACTTGCGCGTAATCGTGAAGGCCATTCAGCACCAGCTCGCCACCATCCCCTTCATCGAGACCCGTGCGATAGAGAACGTAGCCGTAGGATTGATCGAGGTCTTCCATCGTCAGCAGGGTCTTGGAGTCAACAGGCTTGGACAAATTGCGCCACAACGACGCCGACTCCAAGTGCGGACCAACCGGAAATGCACGCAGCGGCGTGGCCGCGGGTAATGCCGGCGCCTGATGCCCCGTCGCGCGTGCGATGGCGTCGCGGAAGGCGTAGAACTTTTGCCTCGGTGTGCCCTGTTCATCCAGGGGCGCGTCATAGTCATAGCTGGTCGTATCGGGCTCGTAGTTCTTTCCATTGCTGTTGGCTCCGTTCATCCAGCCGAAGCTGGTTCCTCCGTGAAACATGTACATACTGACCGAGTAACCCTTGCGAAGCATCCACTCGAGTTCCGCCGCCTCTCGTGCCCCGTCGGTCTCATGATGCTTCTCGCCCCAGTGATCGAACCAGCCTGCCCAATACTCGCCGCTCATGCGCGGCCCATCTGGTCGCAGCGATGCCAGTTTCGCAAAGCTCCTTTGTGCATCCCCGGTGCCGAAGTTGATCACCGCGGGCAATTCGGGAAGCGACCCCTTGGGCACTTCGTCCGCGCCGTCGGCTGTATACAACACGTCCGCAGCCATTCCGCTCTGCTGGATGGCGGTCTTCACTGTTTCCATGTAAGCGTGGTTGTCGCCAAACGATCCGTACTCGTTCTCCACTTGCACAGCGAGGATGGGGCCGCCATTGCGGAGCAGCAAGGGCGCTATTTCCTTACCAAGCCTGGTGAACCAGCCCTGCATCGCGGCGATATATTTCGGATCGTCGCTGCGCAATACCAGGCTACGGTCCTTCAGAAGCCACGAAGGATAGCCTCCCAATTCCCATTCGGCGCAAACGTAGGGACCGGGTCGCAGAATCACATTCAGCCCCTCTTGCTGCGCCTCGCGAATGTACGCGGCGATGTCATTTTGCCCGCTGAAGTCGTACACTCCCGGCCGGGGTTCATGCGCGTTCCAAAAGACATACGTCGTAATGGTGTTCAGGCCCATGGCGCGGGCTTTGCGAAAGCGATCTCTCCAATAGGCACGCGGCACCCGGGGGTAATGCATCTCTCCCGAGATCACCTGATAGGGCTTTCCATCGAATAGAAACCGATCACCCGACAAGGTGAATGTATGGGCCGGAGTCATGGCCGTCTGGCTTCGAGCGGCAGTCGGTAAAGCAAAAAGAATACCGACGTAAAGAGCAGATCGGAGGAGGGCTGGTGTTATTCGAACAGGCATGAGTAATCGATCCTCATTCATATCGCATTTGATCGGCCCCAGGTCTGGCCGACTAGGAAGCAAGATGACGATCTGCAAACAACGCGATTGCAGATGCCGCTGTCACATTCAATGTCACAAATCCGCCATCGCTCGGGATGTGCTCTTCGCGTTTCGGAGCCCACGGAGAGACTGTGTCGATGGGCGCAGCTGCCAATGCAACTCCCGTGGTCGCAGTCAAGTTCGGCGCTTCGAGCCGCCACAGCTTCACTCCGTGCGCAGATGCGATGCGCACCGGCAGGTCAATGGACGAATCCTTGTTGATTACAACCATCCTTGTCTCACCGTTCTGCATGTCCGCCGCATATGCGGTCGCATCCGCCTGGGGCGCATTGAGAGCCACCGTGCGCATCCGGCCGCCGGCCAGAAGTCCCGCCAGCTTCATTCCATAGAAGACTGGCCGCGCCTTGAACCCGGCCTCACGGCTGCCTGCGATGGGCGTGTAAAAGCTGCCTTCCTTCGCGATCGCCGCAGCTCCAGGTTCGAGCGATTCGCCCGGCAAGTGACCGCCAAGCGATGCTCGAATCTGCTTTGATCCTCCACCGTGAAAGTTAACGCCAACGCAACCGAAGCTCGCAAGTTTAAGCATGTAGTCGGCAGCCCAGAGAGCAGAGCAGAACGCATTACTCATGCCAGGTTTGCCTCCCCGATAGCACGAGTTTCCTTCAGTCATGCGGTACGTAATGCCCGCGCGATGGGCTGACTCGATAACGCGCGGAAGATCGCGGTCGATGCGAGGATCCGGCGCAAGCAGCCGCGCCACGGTGACATTGGGACTATCGGGCGGTCCCTCGGCATAATAGTGGCCGGTGCAGGCCACAATCCGGCCTGGAAGCAGCTTTGGCGCCTCCTCGGCAAAACGCATCACCAAAGACCCGTCGGAACCGACATCGGGACCGCCGAAGCGCGCGTCCGGCACCTGCCCGATGACTGCGCGCGCGAAGCTCGCCCACTGCGCGAGATACTTTTCAAAATCCCAATCCGGCGAACGAAGCCGGTTGTTCGCATCGCGGTAGAACTCCGGCTCATTTCCAATTTGAAAGTAGAGCAGTCTCGAACCCAGAGTCTTCGCGACATAGGCTGCTTCCCCGGCTGCGCGCGCCGGCGTACCCGTGCCGAGGTTGAGGCCATGAATCGCCTTCCATCCCGTGGCGTCGAGGAATCCTGCCAGACGGTCTACTGCGACGGGCTGGATGGCAGTGAGAGTGTGCGGCATCCAGTTTTCGTCGTGGCCGGCAGAATGTGGTTCTGGAGGCGCCTGCTGATCCGGCTTTGTCTGCCACCAGCAGAACTCGCTCGAGTTGCCACCGATGCGCAAGACCCCTCGAGGGCTGAGCGACTTGAACAGGGCGATAAGGTCGAGATTGTCAGGGGCAAAAAACGATGGATCGGCCAACTGCATGGTTTCATAGCTTAAGCCGACGTAGTCAGCCGGGACCTCCCGATCCGCAGATGGACGCAGCGTCGCCGTTGTCGGCGCCTCCTGCGACCGCAGTCGCCGCGCCAGTAATGCTGACACCGCGCCGGCCAGGAGAGAGCGACAGAATGCGCGTCTGCCGGGAGAAGGTGAAGGCTTCCGGCCGGGATCTTGCGGCCCTTCTGTATACGCATTCATCAGCCGCTATACTAGCCACCGTTGCACTTACTGCGCAACTTTTGAGAGTACGTGACATCCGGCGATTCGTGTCACGTGCAGCCCAACTCCTTCGCCGCGTATATTCGGTGAGCTTCTAAATCTTCCTCGGATGCTCTTCGTGAAGCTCATGATGAAGTTCGCCAACCTTGAGTTTCGCCGCGTTCAATGCTCTCCGGCCAGCTGAGGTAACCTTGTAGACCCTTCGCCTGCGTCCCCCCACATTCCTCAAGGTCGACTTCAAAAGGCCGTCCCGCTCCATCCCATGCAGCAGAGGGTACATGGTCCCTGGACCTACGCGATAGCCATGGCGCCTCAGTTCCTCCATCATGGCAAGCCCGAAGATCGGTTCGTGAGCAGCGTGAACGAGCATGTGGATGCGAATAAGGCCATTGAAGAGTTTCCGCAGTTGGGCTGATGCCGCCAATGAAGACCTTCCCATCTCTCAGATTCATCTTAATATCGAAATTCGATGATATGATCCGGTTCAGTTGGCAAAAGTAGTCCCGATGAGGATTCACGGTTTGCTTCTATGCCCAGACAGTTATTTCCCTTCTTGAGAGCAATAGGCTCAGTCCTGATCGCATTGTCGTCTGCCAGCCCCGGCTTGTCGGCTCAGGCCCCCGGGGCCGGCGGCCAAAGCGCCATGACGCTCGAACAGGTGATCGAAACAGCCAGGGAACACTACCCCGCCATCAAGGCGGCGCAGGCCCAACAAAGGGCCGCACAGGGTGCCATAGGCCTGGCGAAGACCGCTTATCTTCCCCGGACCGACCTGTTGTGGCAGACAAACAGGGCGACCGCGAACAATCTCTATGGCCTCCTTCTGCCTCAAGGCGTGATTCCGAGTATTTCAGGACCGGTGATCGCATCTGACATGACGCGAAGCGCCTGGAGCAGCGGAGGGGGTGCCTTAGTAAGCTGGCAGCCTTTCGACTTCGGAATTCGTGGGGCAAAGGTGACTGCCGTGCGCGAAGCGAGTGAAGCGGCGAAGCAAGCAACGGATCTCACCATTCTTGAAGTCACATCTTCTGCCGGAAGCGCGTTTTTTGACGTGGCTGCCGCGCAGCAGCTTGTGACCGTTGCACAGGCGAACGTACGGCGCAACGAAACGTTCGATCGCGCGGTTCATGTACTGGTGGACAATTCGCTGCGCGCAGGGGCAGACGCCTCACAAGCCGATGCGCAATTGGCGCTCGCCCGCAATCAACTGATTCAAGCGCAGACACAGGAAGCCATCCGACGTTCGGCTCTGGCGGTTTACCTCCAGATACCAGGCGAACAAGTGGCGATTGACGCGTCCCCTGTAGTCAATGCGAGTCCCGCCTCCGACCTCGAGGCAACTGCGGCAACGCTTCATCCGTCGGTGCTTCAGGAAAGCGCACTGTCTCTGCAGCAGGAGGCACTGAAGCATGCTCTCGATCGAAGCTATGTTCCTGCATTCAGTACACTCGGCACCGTATCGGGTCGTGGAGCGGGGACGGGGCTCACAGGCCAGTTTCCCGGCGGTACGTCAGGGCTGGCGCCGGATACTTTCAATTGGGCTGCGGGCGTGCAAGTCACGTTTTCCGCGTTCGACTTCTTTGGACTTCATGAACAGAAGAAGATTCAAGACGCCAATATTCAAGCCGAGCATGCGCGCTACGATCTTTCGCTGCAAGGCGTTTCCGCGGCCATCGAACAAGCGCGTGCCACTCTGACTGGGGCAAGGCAAATCGCCGCGAACACGCCGACGGAACTGTCTGCAGCACAGGCCAGCGAACAGCAACAGCAGGTGCGCTATAGATCTGGATTGGCAACCGTTGTCGATGTTGCTGCAGCCGAAGGTGTCCTGGCTCAAGCCGAGGCCGACGATGTGATCGCCCGTCTCGGAGTCTGGCGCGCGGAGCTTGCGGTTGCCGCCGCACAAGGCGACCTGCGGCCGTTCCTTCAGTTACTAAATCAGGCGAAAGTGAGATAGCGACCATGGGTCTAATCCGCGCAGCTCTCCGACGCCCGATCACTATCCTTGTCCTGGTGGTGGCTCTCGCGCTGTCTTCGGTTTTGGCGATCATGCGGACGCGCGTGGACATTTTTCCGAATTTGGATCTTCCCGTCATCTACGTGGCGCAGCCTTATGGGGGTATGAGCCCGCAACAGATGGAAGGATTCATCTCCTACTATTACGAGTACCACTTTCTCTACATCAACGGCATCGAGAGTGTCGAGGCGAAGTCGATCCAGGGCACCGCTCTTCTCAGGCTCACCTTTCATCCCGGAACAAACATGAGCGAAGCGCTCGCCCAGACAATCTCCTACGTGAATCGCGCTCACGCCTTCATGCCGCCTGGAACGGTGTCGCCTTTCGTCATCCGGTACGACGCGGGAACCCTGCCTGTTGGATACATGGTTTTCTCCAGTCCATCGCGAACACTGGCCGAGCTCCAGGATCTGGCTCTCAATCGCGTTCGTCCCGTGTTTGCAACTCTTCCCGGTGTGTCTTCTCCTCCGCCATTTGGTGGAAACCAGCGAACGATTGTGATCAATGTCGATCCGCAGAAGCTGCAGGCCTATGGCCTGTCTCCGGAAAAGGTTGTCCAGGCCCTGACAAGCGGTAACAGCATTCAGCCAGCGGGCAATGCGGATATCGGGACCACTCACACGCTGGTCACAACTGACTCAACCGTTACACAGATCACCGATCTTCTCGACATTCCGCTCAAGCTCGGTTCCGGTGCGTCGGTCTACATGCGCGACATTGGCAGCGTTGCCGACTCCTCCGATCTTCTTGCGGGGTATGCTCTGCTCAATGGAAAGCGCACCATTTATATTCCTGTGACGAAGAGACCGGACGCCTCCACCCTGACGGTAGTGAAGGAGGTCCGGGAAAATCTTTCGCGCTTTCAATCTCTAGTCCCGGAAGACATCAAGATCACTTATGAATTCGATCAGTCCCAATACGTGCGCAATGCGCTGATGTCCGTGCTGCGCGAGGGCATCATCGGAGCACTGCTGACGGGACTGACTCTTCTGCTCTTTCTGCGCGACTGGCGCTCCTCACTGATCGTGGTCATCACGATTCCGTTCGCGCTGCTCACGGCTGTTGTGCTGCTCAAGCTCGCGAGCCAGACGATCAACATCATGACGCTGGGTGGACTGGCGCTGTCGGTCGGCGTCCTCGTTGACGAAGGCACCGTCCTCCTCGAGAACATTCACGTTCATCTGGACAACGGCGAAAACACAGCGCGCGCCGTGCATCTTGCCAGCCGCGAGGTCGCCGTCCCTCGCCTGCTCGCCATGCTGTGCGTCACGGCAGTCTTTATCCCGTCGTTCTTCATGACCGGTCCGGCGCAGTCCCTGTTCCTGCCCCTGTCGCTTGCGGTAGGGTTTGCAATGGGCGCCTCGTATCTGCTGTCGAGTTCGCTTGTCCCGGTGCTTGCCAACTGGATGCTGAAAGCCAAGCCTTCAGAACACCGCGAGAATGCGCATCGAGAAAGCAGCTTCGATCGATTCCGTCATCGCTTCGAGCGGGCCCTTGAACGCGCAATGAGTTTCCCTGCAATCCTTCTCAGCGCATACGGCATTGTGGCGCTGCTGGTGCTGTTGTTCATTACGCCGCACATCGCCGAAGAGATTTTTCCCTCCGCCGCGTCCACCCAGTTCCGGCTTCGTATCGATGCGCCAGACGGAACCCGCGTTGCCGTGACAGAGGACCTGGTGAAGCGCGTTCTTGCTTCCATCCACGATGTGGCAGGAGACAAGAATCTCGACTTGAGCCTGGGATATGTTGGGACACAAGGTTCGTCCTATCCCATCAACGCTGTCTTTCTGTGGACCAGCGGACCGCAGCAGGCAATCATCAACGTGGGTCTGAGGCAGGACAGTGCTCTCAAGCTGGCCGACCTCGAGGAACAGTTGCGGAGTAAGCTCCCTCAGCAGTTTCCCGGCGTCCACTTCTCGTTCGATCCCGGTGACCTCATCAGCCAGATTCTCAGTTTCGGATCTTCCTCGGTTGCGGAAGTCACCGTTGCCGGCCCGCAATACGCCGATGTTGCAAGCTACGCCGAGCGCGTTCGCCAAAAGCTCGCCGCCGTTCCTGAACTTCGCGACCTCGAATATGAAGAGCCACTGCACTATCCAACGGTCGATATTCACGTGAACCGCGCCATGGCTGGGCAGCTTGGTACCACTGCGGATGCCGTCGGCTCCGCTGTTGTGTCCGCGACAGCGTCCAGTCGCTTCGTGGCTCCAAGTTATTGGCGCGACCCCAAGTCGGGAGTGAGTTATCAAGTGCAGGTCCAGGTTCCGCAGCCGAAAATGACTTCCATCGCTGACATCGGCAATATTCCCGTCGACAGTTCAACTGGTGCGCGGCCATTGGTCAATCAGCTTGCCTATCTTCGCTCCAGCACCGTTCCCGGCGAACTCGACCGGCAGAACGGACAGTGGATGCTTGCGCTTTCAGCCAACCTGGGGGTTCGCGATCTTCGTCTTGCCAACAAGGCCATCGAGAAGGCCCTCGCAGATGCGGGCGCGCCTCCTCGCGGCGTGAAGACGGCGATTCGCGGGCAGGTGAGCGCAATGCAGCAGATCTTCGGCGAACTTGCCATTGGCCTCGCTGCGGCAATCGGTGTCATCCTTCTGCTGCTTACGGCGAATTTTCAGTCGCTGAAGCTCGCGCTCGTCGTTCTCTCCACAGCCCCCGCCGTTCTCGCGGGATCTGTGCTGATGCTGCTCGTGACCGGAACTACGCTGAACCTCGAAAGCTTCATGGGCACGATCATGGCAATTGGAGTGGCCGTCGCGAACGCAATTCTCCTCGTCAGCTTCGCCGAGCAGAATCGGCTCAAGGGCGCATCCGCGCCTGATGCGGCACGCGCGGCGGCTGCCGAGCGCCTTCGTCCGGTATTGATGACAAGCCTTGCCATGATCGCGGGAATGATACCAATGGCGATCGCCTTTGGTCAGGGCAGCGAGGAGACCGCGCCCTTGGGCCGCGCGGTCATCGGGGGGCTTTTTGTTGCGACACTCGCAACTCTTTTCCTGCTGCCAACCGTCTTTGGACTCGTCCAGCGCAATGTTTCAACGCGCTCGCGCTCTCTCGATCCGGAAGACCCGGACAGCCAGTGGTTTGAACATCGTTCGGAGGTTGCGCGATGAGACGCACGCTTCTTGCTTCTGCCGCATTGATGCTCGCAGTGTTGGGATGCAACAATGCATCCTCGGATAAGGGAAGCAGCCCTGCCGCATCGTCCGCTCCAGCCGCGCCCACCGCTGTCACTACGGTTCCCGTCGTATCGAAGAAGCTACAGACCACCATCACTTTGCCCGCGCAGCTAGAGCCCTACGAACAGGTTGATATCTATCCCAAGGTGACCGGCTTTGTGGAGTCTGTCACTGTCGATCGCGGCTCTCACGTTCAACGAGGCCAGTTGCTGGTTCGACTCACAGCGCCTGAGCTCACGAGCCAACGATCTCAGGCCGAGGCCGCTGTTCGTGCCGCACAGTCGCAACTCGCTACGGCCCAGGCCAAGCTCACGTCTGACAACGCGACATACCAGCACATGCTTGCCGCTTCAAAGACTCCCGGCGTTCTGGCTGAGAATGATGTAGCCGTCGCAGGCCAGACAGTCTCAGCCGACAAGGGCCTTGTGGACGCCGCGGAACAGAACATCGCTGCTGCCCGCGAGGCATTAAGCAGCGTCACCCAAACTGAGTCTTACTTGAACATCACTGCTCCGTTCGCCGGCGTCGTCACCGCGCGCAGTTTGCACCCCGGAGCCTTGATCGGGCCGGGCTCAGGCCAGAACGGATCAGTGCCGATTTTGCAGATCGTGGATGACCGCCGCCTGCGACTGGTTGTGCCCATTCCGGAAGCGCAGGTTGGAGATATGAAGGCAGGCCAGCTTGTTTCATTTGCCGTGCCGGCCTATCCCGGGCAAACTTTCAAAGCGCCCATTCAGCGCATTTCCGGCGCCATGGATGAAAAGTCCCGCACCATGCCTGTCGAACTTGACGTTCAGAATCGCGACGGCAGACTCTCCCCCGGCAGCTTCACCACCGTCTCGTGGCCTCTGCAGCGAAGCTATCCAACGCTGTTCGTCCCCGCCTCGGCCGTGACCACCGATCAACAGCACACATTCGTCATCCGGGTTCGCAACGGCAAGGCGGAATGGGTGACGGTCCAGATCGGCCAGACCGTCAGCGGCGAAATCGAAGTTTTTGGAGATTTAAGCGCCGGCGACCGGGTAGTGAAAGCCGCGACCGACGCCATTCACTCCGGGGACCCGGTCCGCGAACAGATATCGCCGTCAGCTTCCAAGTGAATTGCGAATCTTTGCACGCCCGCCAAAGCTGAAGAATCATCTCTTCGCGTTCGGCCGGCGCGATGGGCGGAATGTTATTGAGAGTGATTCTCCTGCGTGGCCCGTTTAACGGCCAACCGCGTCACGGCTTCGCTCTCTTTCACCATTTCGTGCACTGCGAATCCCTTTTCCGCGAGTGCGCCCGTAGGGCATGCCTGTACGCACTTGCCGCAGCCGGTGCAGTTCGTGGCTTTTCCCCAATCGTCCTTGAGGTCGCTCACGATCCGCGAGTAGATTCCCCGCGACGCCACCTCCCACACATTAGCGCCTTCCACCTCAGCGCAAACCCGCACGCAACGAGTACACAGAATGCAGCGGTTGTGGTCGAGAACGAAGCGAGGATGCGTCATGTCGACCGGCAGCCGGGGGTTGTTATAGGGGTAGCGCACGTGGGTGATGCCCAGCGATTGCGCCATCGCCTGCAACTCGCAATGGCTGTTGGACACGCACGCAGAGCAAATGTGGTTCCGCTCCACCAGTAACATCTCGACGGCCATGCGCCGGTAGAGCGTGAGCTTGGCGGACGTGGTCTTGATCGACATCCCCTCCTGCACAGGAGTGGTGCATGAAGGCAGCAGGCGATCGGTGCCGGCAAGTTCCACCATGCACACGCGGCAAGCTCCCACTGCGCTCAGACCCTTGAGGTAGCAGAGCGTCGGAATCTGTTTCCCGGTGGCCTGCGCCGCCTCAAGGATCGATTGCCCCTCGTGGGCAGTCACCAGTTCGCCGTCAATTCGGATGGAAATCGTTTTAGTCGGCAAAGCGACGCTCCTCTCAGCCTTAATCGGCGCTGGCGGTGATTCTCAAATCGCAGCGGAGACACCGGCGGCATTCCTCCAGCGCCTCTTTCGCATCAAGTCCGGCGACCACCTCTTGCTGCGAGTGAACGCGGACCGCGGCTGGTACAGCATGGGCCGAGTGGCGCTTGCTCAGGCTCGGTTCTCCAGGCGCCTTCCGGCTGTACTCGATCTCCGGGAAGAGCCGCTCCCATCGCTGCTCACCCATCAGGCGTTCGTCGATCTTGCGCGCTGCCAGTTTGCCACCGCCCATGGCGTTGGACACGTTCGAGGCACCGGTAATCACGTCGCCGCCCGCGTAGAACCCGGGCCGGCTCGTCTCCAGTGAGAAGCGATCCACGGCGATTGTGCCTTCGTCTTTGAGCGCCAGCCCCGAGGCGCGACAGAAGTCCAGATCGAAGGTCTCGCCGACGGCCAGGATCACGCTGTCGCATTCAAAGCGCTGCACCTCGTCGGTCGGAATCGGCCGCCGACGCCCCGATTTGTCATATTCGCCGAGCTGTGTCTTTACAATCTCAATGGCCTTCACATTGCCAGCGGCATCGCCCAGGATACGATGCGGCGCGGCCAGGAAGACGAACCGCACGCCTTCCTCTTCAGCCGCCTCAATCTCCTCATCAATCGCCGGCATGTCATTGCGTTCGCGACGATAGAGGATAGTGGCGCTCGATCCCATGCGCAGCACCGTGCGCGCCGAATCGATGGCCGCATTGCCGCCGCCGATGATCGCGACCCGGGTGCCCATTGCCATCGGCTCGTGCTTTGCTATCGACTCAAGGAATGGCAGCGCGGGATGGACGCCTTTCAACTCCGTCCCAGGCAGATAAAGCCAGGACTCTTTCCATGTCCCGATCGAAAGAAACGCAGCATCGAACTGGCTAGCCAGGTCGTTCAGCGAAATGTCGATTCCCACCTTGGTGTTGAACACCATCTTCACGCCGACTCGTTCGATGAGATCGAGTTCGCGCCGCAGGATCGACTTCGGCAGCCGGTATTCGGGGATGGCGAAGCGAAGCATTCCTCCGGCCTCGCTGTGCTCTTCAAAGATGGTGACGTCGTGGCCCATCATCGCCAGATAAAAGGCGGCTGTCAGCCCGGTCGGCCCCGAACCGGCCACGGCAACCTTGCGCCCCGTTGGCGCCAGTTTGCGTGCAACGATCCGCTGCACCATTGGCTCGAAGAGATCGCCCAGGTAGATTGCATCGGCAATGGTACGATGCACCTCGCGCATGTTGACTACATCATCGAACGATTGCCGGCGGCAGCGGCTGTCGCATGGATGCTGGCACACTCGCCCCGTGGAGGCGGGCAGCGGATTGTCCAGGATCACGGACTCGAAAGCATCTTCGAGCCGGCCCTCCTGATACAGCTCAAGGAAGCGCGGAATGTTCATCCGCAGCGGGCAACTGTTCTCGCACGGAGATAGCGCCAGTTCCTGGCACACGCCCGCGCCGCAGCGACGAGCCACGATATGGTCCTCGTACTCCTCGCGGAAGTGGCGAATGGTGGTGAGCACAGGATTGGGCGCGGTCTGCCCCAGGCCGCAGAGAGAGCACTCGCGAATCATGCGTCCCAGTTCATCCAGCACGGCGAGTTGTTGCGAGGTGCCACTGCCTTCCGTGATCGAATTCAAGATGCGCAGAGCCTTATCGAGTCCCACGCGGCACGGCACACACTTGCCGCACGACTCGGAATGCGTGAACTCGACGAAGTAGCGCGCGACGTCGACCATGCAGTTGTCTTCGTCCATCACCACCATGCCACCGGAGCCCATGATGGAGCCGATCTGCGCCAGGCTCTCGTAGTCCACCGGCGTGTCGAGCATCTCCACCGGAATGCAGCCTCCGGAGGGTCCGCCGGTCTGCACAGCCTTCACACGCCGGCCGTTCGCAGCCCCCTCGCCGATGTCATAGATGAAGCTTTTGAGCGGCGTGCCTAGCGGCATCTCCACCAAGCCGGTGTTCTGGATCTTGCCGACCAGCGAAAAGACTTTCGTGCCCGGACTCTTCGCGCTGCCGGTTTCAGCGAACCATGCGGGGCCGCGACTCACAATGGGGGCAATGTTGCACCAGGTCTCAACGTTGTTGATGTTGGTTGGCTTTCCCCATAAGCCTTTTTGCGCGGGAAACGGCGGACGCGGATGCGGCTGGCCCGCAAAACCTTCCAGCGATGCAATGAGCGCCGTCTCCTCGCCGCAGACAAAGGCCCCTGCGCCCTGCACAAGTTCAATATCGAAGTTGAAACCGCGATCGAGAATGTTCTTGCCCAGCAGTCCATACTCGCGCGCCTGCTCTATGGCGCGACTCAGGCGCCGCACCGCCAGCGGATACTCGGCCCTGACATAGACGATGCCTTCGGTGGCGCCCATGACGTAGGCGCCGATGATCATCCCCTCCAGCAGCGAATGCGGATCGCCTTCGATCTCGTTGCGGTTCATGTACGCGCCGGGATCGCCCTCGTCGGCATTACAGATGATGTACTTGGCGTCCGCCTTGGCCTTGGCAAGAAAATCCCACTTGTTGCCGGTGAGGAATCCCGCACCGCCCCGGCCGCGCAACCTGGCAGCCTTGATCTGCTCAATGACTGTCTCAGGGCGCGCATCGATCAGAACTTTATAGAGAGCCTGGTATCCGCCGACAGCGATGTACTCTTCGATGTCTTCAGGATTGATCAGCCCGCAGTTCCGCAGCACGATCTTCTTCTGTCCCTTGAAAAATGGAAGCGTATTCCAGGCCGCAATCTCCGGATAGCCCTGGCCATATTTCAGGTGCGCCGTGATGTGATCCCAGTCCTCGATCTTGCAGTAGATGAGATCGGGCGGCAGCGCGCCGGTGGAAAGGCTCTCGAGAATGCGCGCCGCATCGTTGGCATGAACCCGCCGCAGGATCACGACCGGGCTGCCCGGCAAGCGCACACCGACCAGCGGCTCCAGGAAGCACGGTCCGAAGCATCCGGCGCCGGTCAGCAGCACATCCTGCCCGCTGCGGTTGATGGCCTCCTTCAAAGCGTGCAACACCTCTTCAGCGCCGTTGCCGCGGCCGCACGTCCCCATGCCCACCGTGATGCGCGGAATGGAAGGCATCAGTTTGGCGAGGCCCGATTCACGCACGGCGTTGAAAACACCGATATCCAGAATGCGCGGCATCACTTTCTCCTTTGCCCCAGGGCGTTTACTTCCCGTTGTAGCGTGCGCTCATTCACGTGGCTCAGGATGCGGTGGTTCACTTCGACCACCGGGGCCAGCGCACACTGGCCAAAACACGCCACGGTACGCACCGTGAACTTCTGGTCAGGCGTGGTCAGCGCCAGTTTGTCAGCCTGGTTGGAATCGTTCACCTCGTGTTCGTGCAGTCCCAGGTCCAGGCAGAGCTTCTCCAACAGATCCCGGGAACCGCGCGTGTGGCAGGCTGTTCCGCGGCACACGCAGATCACGTTGTCGCCTTGCGGATCAAGATTGAACAACGCAAAGAAGGTCGCGGCACTGTAGACCCTCGCTGGAGGAATCCCCGTCTCCTCCGCGATATACCGCAAGGCATCCATTGACAGAAACTTGTGCGCATTGGCAGATTGAACTGCTTCGAGGATTCCGAGCAACTCTCCGGGGTGGCCGTGATGCTTGGCAACAGCCTGATCGATGACGGTTCGTTCGCGCGCGGCGGGGGCTTTATCAGCGACAGTCGGCATCCGTCCTCCTCTCGCCCTGCGGGCAGGGGCACATGTCTCGGGAGAAGAAGGAGAGAGGAGCGAGCGTTTGCCGCTGTGGCTTCGCGGCAGCAAAATTCAGACCCTGCCCCTTGAAGTGCTGCGGTTTCGCCGGGAACGGTTCTCCAGAGAGATGCCCGCCCGCAACAATGATGCTGTCAGGAAATCTCTGCTGTACCCTGCATCACAGCCGCCTGTGACTACGAACCCCAAAGCTCCTTTGGCGAGAGTTTGCAGAGTGATAGTCGGAGCCAATCCGCATATTTTCGCTTTAGGTGGCTCCAGTCTCCTGGAGCAGACATCTCACTGCTTGTGCGGTGCTGAAAGGGCAACAGATCTTACGCGCCCCGATGCAATTCCACAGCGACCATGAGATCCGGCTTGTTGTTGGGATGCCCCGACACCGTCGCCGAATTTCCAGCGACGGAGCCCCTCAGGAAAAAAGTTACGGGCCGGTCTATGTCTACGGGGAGCGGGGCTCCAGCATAGGGGCTCACGCACACATTGGCATAAAGATTCGTTCCGTCTAACTGATAAGAACCGGTGTAGGTGTGAGCCGGATCGCCGCCCAGGATCTCGCCATCGCGCAGAACCGCCATCCCGTCGCCTTGCACCTGACCTGCAGAAAAGTGCGCATACCAGAGGCCTTCCATTTTGATACCTCCCCATTCAAAAACAATTACGTTGGCAAAACAGCTTACTCCGAGTTTCGGGAAAATACTGCCCCAAAAAACGATTGGATGAGCCGAAATGATAAGGCTTCAATTCCGCAGTGACGTTTGTCACAGGCCTTTGCCCACAATAGGTGCGAAACTGCCATTCGGTGCTCGGTGGAATGCCGCGGCGCGTAGCAGGATCAGGTTGGGAATCCGCTCTGCACCATAGACTGCAAAGCTTTCCGGCAGACTCCCGTAGCGCGACGACACTCGCAGGCAATGCGAGCAGCGGCGCCGGCAATCCTGCCACGCGGCTCAAGCCGATGGGTCGGCAAGATTGCCGGGAATCAGGGGACCATCCCATCCAAGTGGGAGGTGGGGATGCCGACCAAGTACGAATCGACGCTCATTCTGCTGGCACCCTGCGCGCTTCTGTTCGGGGCAGTGCTGCAAATCCTCGTTGCCCGGCTCTGTTCCGCGCGCACCAAAGGAATCCTGGCCGTCATCACTTCTCTGCCTGCGGTATACGCCGTGGTTGCGACCATTCGCATGGTCCAGGCAGGACAAGCGATTGAGTTGAATTTACTGCGCTGGGACGGGCCGCTTGCCCTGGTCTTCCACGTGGACGCGCTCAGTGTCCTGTTCGCATTCATGGGGTCACTCCTCGGCGCCATCGTGCTGCTGTACTCCATCGGCTACATGGCGCACGACCGCGCTGCGACTCGCTTTTACGCGACCATGCTGGTCTTTATCGGCGGATTCATCGCCCTGGTCTACAGCGCAAACCTGTTTTTTCTTTATCTCTGCTGGGAAGCGATCGGCCTTTGCTCGTTCAGCCTGGTCGGCTTCTGGTACACCGACCGAGAAGCAGTCAATGGCGCGCGCAAGGTGCTGCTGATGACCCACATCGCCGGCTACGGATTGTTGGCAGCCATCCTGGTTGTTTATCACCGCGCGGGAACCGCTTTGTGGACCGATCCGAACGTGGCGCGTAGTTTCACGGCCGGAGTTTTTCTGCTGATGCTGCTCGCACTCATCGCCAAGTCCGTGCAGGTGCCTCTGCACACCTGGATTCCCGAGGCCATGGCGGCGCCAACTCCCGTGAGCTCGCTGCTGCACGCGGCCTGTTATGTGACCGCCGGCGTTTATCTGGCGGCGCGCATGCACAGCTTTGGCGTGTGGCCTGCGGCTTGGGGCGCAGTGCTGGTGTGGGTGGGCACCATCACCATGGCAGTCGGCGTAACGTACGCCATGGTGCAGACCGATTTGAAGCGCATGCTGGCGTTTTCAACCGTGAGCCAGATCGGCTACATGATGATGGGCCTGGGCGTCGGCACCCCACTGGCCATTACCGCCGCCCTGCTCCATTGCCTCAATCACGGATTCTTCAAAGGCGGACTGTTCCTAAATGCCGGCGCGGTGCAGCACTCCGCCGGTAGCCGCGACATGAACGAACTTGGGGGCCTGGCGCAGCGCATGCCGCGCACTACATTCTGCTGGCTGGTGGGAGTGGGCAACATGGCCGGCATTCCGCTGATGAGCGGCTTTGTCAGCAAGTGGATGCTCTATGCCGCGGCATTGCAGGCCGGGTGGGCCGTCCCCGCCATGGTGGCGTGGGTGGTCAGCCTGGGTACGGTCTTCCTGTGCGCCAAGGCCACCAGCGCCGTCTTCCTGGGGCCGTTGACAGAGAAAACCGAAGAGGCGCATGAAGCACCACCGACCATGCAATGGGCAATGGGATTGATGGCTGCGGGCAGCGTCGTTCTGGGCATTGCGCCGCAGTTGGCGGTCCAGTACCTTCTCAATCCGTTGCTCGCTGCGCTGTCACTCGGCGCGGGGGTTCAGGTCACATGGTTCGGGCTCTTCGCAGGTGCGGGAAGCTTCTCGACCATGGGTGGCCTGGTGTTGGCCCTCGTCTCGCTGGTGGTGGGCGGCGCCATCTACGCTCTGGCGTATGGTCGGCACCCAGCGGTCGCCCCTGCCGGCATGGTGGGAGGAGCAGCACTGGCGGGAGGCGGAATTTTCACCGGCGGCGAACCGTTGACAGACCACGCAAGGCTTACGGCCAGCGATTTTTCGGGGATCTTCGAACAGAACTGGCAGCCGTTTTTCCATTGGTCCAATGTGGACCGAGTTTATCTCACTGTTTGGCATGGATTGCAGGCGGTTTCGCGCAGTGTGTGCGTCGTCGTTGCGTGGATGGAGCGTCGCGCGGCGTGGTTGACGATTGCGCTGGCGGCAGTGCTTCTGGTTGGAGTCCGCTGGCTGGCGCCCTCAACTACGCCTTTCATGGCAGTTGCTTCGCCCGGCGTGCCTATGCCTCTGATTGCCGCATGCGCAGTGGCCGCGGGCGCATTGATTCTGGCCGCACTCGCACACTCCGAGTGGCGTCGCCTAGCTCCGCTGATGATCGTGGCGAGTAGCGCCGCGATTGCGGGGTTGGTTGTTCGCGAACCGTGGATTCGTCTTGGCTATTTGGAGTTGGGCGCCTTGCTGACGATTGCCCTGGTGTGGCAAACCGCGCGAACCCACTCCGCAAAGCTTGCCTATGTCGCGGTAGTGGTCCTCTCGGCCGTATCTCTTGCTGCAAGCGACCTGCTGACGGAACGCGGCGAGACCAACTGGGCGCGCGCACTCCTCATCACCAGCGTCTGCGTCAAGCTGGCCGCAGTGCCGTTCTTCTTCTGGCTGCTCCGGCTGGCCGACGAGTTACCGGCCCTGGTGCTTGGCCTCATTATCGCCGTCGTCGATATCGCAGCATTCGGCGAACTCTACGTTCTGGCACAAGGTTCTCCCGGTCTGTTCACTCCGCAGGCACTGTGGCTGGGCGTGGCCTCCGCTACTTCGCTCATCGCTTCGCTGCTGATGCTCACACAGCACAGCCTCAAGCGACTGCTGGTTCTTTCCACCGTTGAAGACGTCGGCTTCCTGCTTTTAGGCCTCACCTCCATGCGCGTGTTCGGATCTTCGGGCGTTCTTTTTGCCGCGGCCACGCATGCTCTTGCCAAGGCACTCTTGTTTGCCAGCCTCTGCGGCCCTGAAGACGGCGGCGCGCTGGAGGGAAACCACACTGGACTGGCCCTTCGCTACCCGGTCAGCGCATTCGGATTCCTGTTCGGGATGCTGGCCATGCTGGGCGTGCCTCCGACCCTCGGCTACATGGGGCGCTGGAGGCTCTACGAGACCGCGTTGCAGATCAAGCCTCTGCTCCTGGCAGCATTCATCCTCTCCTCCGCCTTTGCGCTTATCGCTTATGTGTTGGCCTTGACGCGCGTGTGGTGGGGCCCGGCGCACGAGCCGGATTCGCCCCTCCCCGCTCCGGTCATCCTCAATCGGCGCATCCTCAACCCACCTGTCCCGGAGCCGCGCCTTTTGCAGGTCACCATCGTGGCGCTGGTCCTGTTGCTGGTGGTCGCCGGACTCTGGCCGAATGCCGCACTGCAGATGCTGAATGGAGGCAGGCCATGAACCTGTGGAATCGATTGATGTGTATCTGCCGCCGCCGCAGCCCATGGCTGTTTCACATGAACACGGGCAGTTGCAACGGTTGCGACATCGAGCTGATAGCCAGCCTGACACCTCGCTATGACGCCGAGCAGTTGGGAGTGCGGTTGCAGGGAAGTCCGCGCCATGCCGACGTTTTATGTATCACCGGCCCCGTCACCCACACTGCTGTGCAGGCCATTCACACGGTCTACGGACAGGTCTGTGGCCCCAAAGCCGTCGTGGCCATCGGCTCTTGTCCGGCAACGACGAATGTTTTCATCGACAGCCGTGTGGTCGTTGGCCCGCTCAACCGGCATATTCCCGTCGATGTCTTTGTGCCCGGCTGTCCGCCGCGGCCAGACGCCATTGTGCAAGGTATTGCCAAGGCGGCGGAGATCCTCGCAATGCGCGGAGACACGGAAACTGCAGTCGAGGCATCGATCGCGCCTGATTTCAAATTGGAGACGACGGAGGTGCGGCGATGAACCTCACCGTTGCCCTCGCGCGTCTCTTGATCTTTCCCGGAATCCTGTTCGCGGTGCCCGCCGCGTGGTTCTTCCTGTGGGTCGAGCGTAAATCGGTTGCTCTCATGCAGGAGCGCATCGGCCCTCCGTTCATGCAGCCATTTTTTGACTTCGTCAAGCTGCTGGGCAAGACGACGCCTGTTCGCAATGGCCCGGGCGGCCTGCTGATGCAAGCCTGGCCGCTGGTTGCAGTCTCGGCCGCGGCGGGCGCTGTCGGGCTGCTGCCCGTGCTTCCATCGTCAGGCGGCTTCGAGGGCGACCTGATCCTGCTGCTTGCGTTGCTTGAGATCCCTTCCATCTGCATCATCGCAGCGGGCTTCTCATCGCGTTCGCTGTTTGCAGAAATCGGCTCAGCACGCGAAGCCGTCCTGAGCGTTTCATACAACGTGGTTTTTCTGCTCGCCATTCTGTCCATCGCCGCATCGCAGCACACCTTCCGCCTCGAAGCGCTGGCGCAGCTTCCCGTCTCGCCGCTACGCTATCTGGGAATACTGGCAATCGTCGTGTGTCTTCCTGCGAAGCTGCACATCAATCCTTTCTCGCTGCCCAACGCCGAGCAGGAAATCTATTCCGGCCCGTTAACCGAATACGCAGGGGCCGAGCTGGCCATGTGGGAACTATCGCACGGACTCGAATGGGTTGCTTCGGCCGGCCTGGTCGCAACGCTGGCCATTCCCCACTTCGCTTCGTGGAGCGTTGATGTCCTCGTCTTTGTCGCGGTCTCCTTTGGAATCGTGTTGCTGTTGTCAGTGCTTGCGGCCGCCACTGCGCGCCTCGCAATCGACACCACCGTGCGCTTCTATTGGCAGTGCACGTTGATCTTCGCGTGCCTGATCATGGTCCTCACCATTTCGTCCACGCTCTTCACGAGGGTTCAGTCATGAGCATCCTTGACCTGCTGTGGAGGAACCTGAGACGCGGTACCATGACGCTCCGCTTTCCCGAACGCCCACCCGTGAGCGAGGGCTATCGAGGCCTGGTGCGCTTCGATCCCGCGCTTTGCGTCGGGTGCGCAATATGCCGGTTCCGCTGTACCGCGCGGGCCATCACGTTTTCAAGCGCCAAGACCGAATTCACCTGGGCCTACGACCCCGGCCAATGCACTTTCTGCGGACGATGCGTGGAAGGCTGCAAGGAGCATGCGCTGAGCCAGGAAGCTGCTTGTCCACCCGTGTATCTGTCTATTGGCGCGCTGAAGAAGTCCTACACTCTTCCACGCAAGCCGCCTGCGCCCAAGGGCGCCGCGGTAGCCGCGCCGCCGGCCGGCGCCCAAGCCGCAAACTCCACAAACGGAGGTGCGCAATGAACATCGTCGAGAGTGTTCCAGGCGCGATCGAGAACGCTGCGCAAAACCTGGACGTCGAGAGCGATTGGGTCCAGAAGGGTGGCGTCTACTGGTTCACTTCCCAGCAGATGGATGTACGCGAGCTCGCCACAGCCATGAACGCTATCCATGCTCGCTTTGTGACCATCACAGCAACCGAGTTGCCCGGCAACGACGGCTTTCGCCTCGAATATCTTTGGGATCTCGGTGGAAAGTTGCTGGGCTTTACTTTCCACATCTCCGGCAACTCCATCGACAGCATCTATGACCTCTGCGAAGCCGTTGACTGGATCGAGCGCGAGGTGCACGAAGGCTTTGCCATCGACTTTGCTGGCCGCGAATACGAACCGCTCTTGCTGCGCCCCGGTGACAAGCTGGGCGTGAATCTGCGCGAGGTGGCCAAATGAGCTACAAGATGCCCATGGGGCCCTACCACCCCGCATTGGAAGAGCCTTACAAGCTGGATATGATCTGCGAAGGCGAGACCGTGCAGGATGCGAAACTGCATATCGGTTTCAACTTTCGTGGCATCGAACACCTGGCGGAAACGCGCAACTATATCCAAGTGGTCGCCCTGATGGAACGCGTGTGCGGCATCTGCTCCAACATCCACACACTCACACTCTGCCAGGCAATGGAGCAGTTGACCGGCCTCACGCCGCCCCCGCGCGCCCTTTACATCCGCGTCGTCATGGCGGAGTTGGAGCGCCTTCACTCGCACGTTCTGTGGGCAGGCATCGCCGCCAAGCTCATGGGCTTCAAGACCATGTTCATGGAGTGCTTCGCCATCCGGGAAAAGGTGATGGACGTACTGCAGGCGATCTCTGGAAATCGCGTCAACTACTCGATGAATCGCATCGGCGGCGTGAATCGTGACATCGCTGACCCTCTCGCCGTGCTGGGCATGGTGGAGCAACTGGAACGCGAGATGGTCAGCACCATCATCCCCATCTTCACGACCAGCACCACGGCGCGCTCGCGCTGTGCCGGCATCGGCGTGCTGACCCACGAGAAAGCTGTCTCCTGCGGCGTTGTCGGGCCCACCGCAAGAGCCTCCGGCGTGCCCCAGGACCTGCGCCGCGCCGCTCCTTATGCGGCCTACTCTGAGCTCGAATTCAAAACGCCGGTAGAGGAGGCTGGCGACGTTCGCGCGCGCCTGCTGGTTCGTGCGCTTGAGATTATGGAAACCTGCGGCATCCTTCGCCAGGCACTCGCGAAAATGCCGTCCGGCCCGATTGATACAGGCGAGGCTAAAGTCGTGTTCTCCGCCGGAACTGCAGTCAGCCGCGTCGAAGCGCCCCGTGGCGAAGTCATGTACAGCGTGTCGTGGAAAGAGAATTCCCGCAATCCCGCCAGGGTGCACGTGCGCACGCCCACATTCGCCAACATGCCGGCGATACGCTATATGGTGATGGGAGCTCGCCTCGCCGACACACCCCTGATTCAGGCTTCGATCGATCCCTGCTATTCATGCACTGACAGATAGCACAGCTTAGTCTCGGGAGACGACTTGCGCCTGCGTGACACGCACGATTTGCGTTGTGCGCGAAATGTCGCCACGCAAGCTTCCTTATCCCTGCTGCAGCTGCATCGGTTGATGCACGGCCGCAGCTAATTGGTCGCATTGTTCTCGGCGGCGCTACACGCGCGAAATGGTATGATGCGAGCGAATCGAGAGAGTCCCCCAATGCACACATCGAAATCGCTCATTTCCACAGTCGTTCTGCGCACCGTTGCTGGTCTGCTGATGGCGCCGTTCTTTATGATGGCCACTGTGATCGCAGCACAGCCCTCAGCGGTAGCCTTCGACGCCGCCACCAAGGTCTTCCGGATCGATGGCGAAGGCGTCTCCTATGTGTTCGGCGTGAATCCTCGCGGAGAACTGCAGCAGCTCTATTGGGGCGGACGGTTGGCGGCGACGGATGCTTTTCCGCAGGCCCGACCGATGCCGGAGTGGGCTTCGTTTGATTCGCCTTACTCGAACACGCCGCAGGAGTATGCGGGCTGGGGCGCGGGTTTGTTCATGGAGCCGGCGCTGAAGGTCACCTTCGCCGATGGCAACCGCGACCTGGTGCTGCATTACGATAGCCACACCGTCCGCCCGGACGGAGTTGACGTAGTGCTCAAGGACATTCAACGCAAAATCTACGTGACCCTGCACTATACGATGGAGCCGCACAGCGGAATTCTGGCGCGGTCAGCCACCATTGAAAATCGCGAGGCGCAGCCCGTGACCGTGGAACAGGCAGCCGCTGCGGCGTGGGCCCTGCCTCCATCCCATTACACATTGAATTACCTCACCGGCCGCTGGGCGGGCGAGTGGACGCTGACCCAGGAAGCGGTGAAGACGGGCGCGCGCGTGATCGAGAGCCGCCGCGGCTCGACCGGGCATCGGGCCAATCCGTGGTTTGCGATCCAGGCCGGCGAGTCCAACGAAGATCAAGGCGATGTGTGGTTCGGTGCGCTGGCTTGGAGCGGCTCGTGGCGCATCACCGTCGAGCAGGATCAGCTTGATGCCGTGCGTGTAACGGGCGGCTTCAATCCTTTCGACTTTGGTTACGTGCTGCATCCAGGCGAGAAGCTTGAGACGCCCGTGTTTTACGGAGGCTATGCGGCCAACGGGCTGGGAGGGGCTTCGCGCAAACTGCACCGCTTTGAAATTGATCACATCCTTCCGCACAGGCAGGACCAGAAGAACGCGCCCAAGCCGCGGCCCGTGATTTACAACTCGTGGGAGGCCACCGAGTTCAGAGTGGATGAGGCAGGGCAGATGGCACTGGCAGAAAAGGCCGCGGCGCTGGGCGTAGATCGCTTTGTGATGGACGACGGGTGGTTTGGCCAGCGGAAGGACGACCATGCGGGCCTCGGCGACTGGTATGTGAATCAGCAAAAATTTCCGCACGGGCTCAAGCCGCTGATCGATAAAGTTCACTCGCTGGGAATGGACTTTGGCCTGTGGGTTGAACCGGAGATGGTGAACCCCGACTCGGATCTTTATCGCAAGCATCCGGATTGGGTGTTGAACTTTCCCGGAAGGCCGCGATCGGAACAGCGCAATCAACTTGTACTGAACCTCGCCCGCGCCGACGTGCGCGACTACGTGTTGGGCTTTCTTGACAAGCTGCTCACGGAAAACGACATTGCCTTCTTGAAGTGGGATTACAACCGCAACTGGAGCGAGCCGGGATGGGACCAGTTGCCGCCGGCAGAGCAGAAGAAAGTCTACGTCGAGTTCACGCGCAACCTTTACAGCATTCTGGCGGAGCTTCAGCGCAAGCACCCGAAGGTGGAGCTGGAATCCTGCTCTGGCGGTGGCGGACGAGTGGACCTTGGAATTCTGCGTTACGCGGACGAGGTGTGGCCCTCGGACAACACCGATCCCTTCGACCGCCTGACGCAGCAGGACGGATTCACCTATGCCTATACTCCCCAGGTGATGATGGCCTGGGTCACGGATTCGCCGCATTGGCTCAACAAGCGTTCGTCATCGCTAAGCTACCGCATGCTCAGCTCGATGCAAGGCTCACTTGGAATCGGCGCCAACATCGCCAAGTGGAACGATGAGGAAACTGCCACAGCTAAGCGGCTGATCGCCGCCTATCACGCTGTGCAGCCCACCATCGTTCAGGGTGACCTCTACCGCCTCATCTCGCCGCGCAACGACAGCGAGTTTTCAGCTACGCAAACGGTGAGCCACGACAAGAGCCAGTCCGTTGTGTTTGCTTTCATTCACTCCACGCAGGAAGGACGAACGTTTCCACGGCTGAAGCTGAAGGGACTGGACCCCGCGCAGCAATACGCATTGAGCCCCATCGAGGGGAAGGCGCTGGCGGGCACTCCGCAAGTGGCCAGCGGAGCCTGGTGGATGAATCATGGCCTGGATATGGACGAGGGATTCCGCGGAGATTTTCAAGCCGCGGCTTTCCGGCTGGACCGCAAATAGGCTTGACTGTAACCGGTGTCTTCCATGCGGAAGACGCCGGTTACCCTGGACCAACCGGGTCTCTGACCGCGTGATGTTGTACCAATGCCGGGTGCCCCACCCTCGGCGCGTCTTTGTTTTTTGCGCCCAGGATGGGATACCACAGCCCTCCGTCGCAAGGCACGAAATCACGCGGTCAGAGACCTAGTACTTAACTTTGACCGGCGAAGCGATCCACGCCGCGAAGCTGGCCCAGGCTTCGTCGCCAAGCAGTTGCGTGGCGGGCAGCGAACGCGCGGGCTGGTCCTTGCGGAACTCCTGGTAAAGAAACACATCGTCAAAACCGGCGCGCGCGGCGTCGGCGGCGGAGCAGCCATAGAAGATCGCATCAAGGCGCGCCCAATACGAGGCCGCCAGGCACATGGGGCAAGGCTCACAACTGGTATAAAGCTCGCATCCGGCCAGTGTGAAGGTGCCCAGAGCCTTGCCCGCGGCGCGAATGGCGTTCACTTCGCCGTGGGCGGTGGGGTCACAGGTCGCGGTCACCGAATTCGCGGCTTCGGCCACGATGCGACCGTCGCGCACGATGACCGCGGCAAACGGCCCCCCGCGTCCACTCACAACATTTTCTGTGGCCAGCGCAATGGCGCGGCGCAAAAGCTCCGGATTGGGTGTGGTCAGCATCCTGGTGGCGCCCTGTCCCGTTAAGCGAAATCAGACCCAGTATGGCACAGGGATTCCCCTCGACTCCCGTAACCTTAACAGCGATTGCGCGCCCTCTAGATTTCGCCACCCGGCCGGCACTCCTCCTGTCCGGGTCTTTCATGAGTTTTCAGGCCACTTGGCGACTTCCCGATATCAAATCCGGTCATAACTCGCTCGATCGTCGCTTTACGGTCAGGACTGACATTTCCCTGGATCCTCTCGTGGTTGAGTGAGAAACGCCGGCGTTTACCACTTTCCGCAGCATCCTGGATTTTGATGTTAGCCGATAACATCACAAAACTAAATCCATTAACCATGTCCGATGCACATGATCGTCTCGGCACTGGCCCCAAGTGAGATTGTCATCGTGGGCGAATTGACGCGGCTGTGGCCAATTGCTTTCCCCATCATCGATTCGGAGTTGCGTAGATTTCTGGTAATCAGTGTCCCCAGGCTTCGCACCGCTAACGATCCCGACAAGGCACGCTTGCGCAGCGCAGTCGCGCTCGTCATGAATGAGAGATCCCTCTGGTTTTTTTCCTCCGGCAAACGTGCACCAAAAGTATTGAACATCACCGCGCACTGTGCCACGGGACGACGAGCCTTTCCCGCCAACCATACTCAGTTCGCATTACGTCGATCCTGAGTTGCGGTGTTGCCAAACTTTGTTGTGGCGTCCCCACATGATTTGTGCGACCCTTGTGTGGTAGTCCAACAGGAGGGCTGGATGCCATCCTCCAAACTCGATCTGCTGCAGGGCACCCTCGACCTGATGGTGCTGCATACCCTAGCGGCCATGGGCTCGCTCCACGGCTACGGCATCGCGCGCCGCATTGAGCAGGTCAGTGGGAACCAGGTCCTGCTCAATCAGGGCACTATCTACGCTTCGCTCGTTCGTTTAGACCAGCGCGGCTGGATTGCGTCCAGTTGGGGTGTCTCCGGCAACAATCGCAAAGCAAAGTTTTACTCCATCACCAAAGCGGGCCGGCGCAAGCTCGCCGCCGACGCCGAATACTGGGGGCGCATCACCGGCGTCATGGACCGCGTACTGGCGATGGGCACGGTGGCCGACGAGGAGCCCGCATGAGTGGCCTCCGGCGCACATTCGGCCGATTGCGCGCGCTATTTCGCAAGCGCGCTCATGATGCGGACCTTGAAGCCGAGATGGCCGCGCACCTCGACATGGCCATCGAGGAAAACATCGAACGTGGAATGCCTCCAGCCGAGGCGCGCCGCCAGGCGCTTGTCCGATTCGGCGGCATGGAACAGGCGAAAGAGCAACATCGTGAAACGAGGGGTCTGATGAATCTCGACATCCTGCTGCAGGATCTGAAGTACACTTTCCGCACGCTCTTCCGCGACCCCGGATTTACCACTGTCGCCGTGCTCATCCTCACCCTCGGCATCGGCGCCAACATCGCCGTCTTCAGCGTCGTCAACACGCTCATGCTGCGCCCGCTGCCGTTCCCCAACGCGCACCAGCTGGTGTGGATCGCTCCGCCTCCGAGCAAGTGCGGCCTGTCCTGCGCAACGTATTCCACCGACGCCTACGATGAGTTCCGCGTGCAGAGCCGTTCCTATCAGGATGTGACTGGATATTTCGCCTTCTCCACCCCGGGCAATCTCAGCCTGAGCCTGGGCGGCCCCCCTATTCCGGCGACAAGCATCGATGTCATCTCGAATTTCTTCCAGGTGCTCGGCGTGCAGCCGGCCATGGGACGGTCGTTCACGCAGGAAGATGCGCGCAACGGAGCTGCCCCGGTGGTATTGCTGACCGACGCGTGGTGGAGGCGTCAGTTCGCGGCGGATCCCGCGATTGTGGGCAAGGCATTCGACATGAATGGCCGCCAGACGACAGTGATCGGCGTTCTGCCGCGGAGTTTCGACTTCGGGGCCGTGTTTTCTCCGGGCGCCAAGATCGACGCCATCACGCCGCTCAACCTCTACGGTCCTCCCCGCGATTGGGGGAACATCATTACTTTCATCGGCCGTCTCAAGCCCGGCATCTCTCTTGCGCAGGCACGACAAGATGCAGCGTCCGTCGCGCCGCACATGTGCTGGAATAACAAACAACCGCAGTCGTGCGGCAACTATACAAACGCAGTGGTCCCCGTGCCGCTGAAGGACTACGTCAGCGGACGCCTGCATCGCGCTCTCATCGTCTTGTGGTCCGCCGTCGGCATGATTTTGCTCATCGCCTGCGTCAACCTGTCTAATCTGCTGCTGGCCCGCGCCGCCGCACGCTCCAAGGAGTTCGCCATGCGCTGCGCTCTCGGGGCCAGCCGCGGCCGCATCGTGCGCCAGCTCCTTACAGAAAGCCTCATCCTCTCCTGCGTCGGCGCGGTCTTCGGACTGGGACTCGCCTTCATCCTTGTCTCCTGGCTCGCGCATCAGGGCTCCATCGCACTGCCCCTGCTCAGCACGCTGCACATCGACGGCGCCGCCCTCGCGTGGACGCTCCTCATCGCAGTCTCCGCGGCCGTCCTCTTCGGCCTCGTCCCCGGCCTTCGCATGGCCGGCGGCAACCTGCACGAGTCGCTCAAGGACTCCGGCCTCGGCTCCGGTCAGAGCCGCAAGCACGAGCGCATTCGCTCCGTCCTCGTCGTCTCTGAAGTCGCACTCGCCTGCATGCTCCTTGTCGGGGCGGGCTTGCTGCTGCGCAGTTTCCTCCACGTACTCGATGTCGACCTCGGCTTTCAGCCCGACCGCGCCGCTGCGGTCAAGGTCGAATACGACGACAACGCTCCCACACCCGCGGCCAGCATCCAAAAGCGCACTGCAATCTTCCAGCAGGTCCTCGCCCGAGTTGGCGCAATCCCCGGCGTCGAGGCAGCCGGGATAACAGACTATCTTCCGCTGGGCCAGAATCGCGCCTGGGGCACGCCTTGGCCGAAAGGCGTCAAGCGTCCNNGGCTGCGCGGGCGCGACTTTACCTGGGACGACGGCCCCAAAAGTGAAAATGTCGTGATGATCGACCAGGCATTCGCGCATTTACTGGCCTCTTACGCCAATTGGCCGAATGGCGATGCTGTGGGCCAGGTCCTCACCCAGGGCGGCCCGGACATGCGTATCGTCGGCGTTGTCGACGATGTCCACGAGGAAAGCGTGGAGGGCGAAACCGGTTGGCAGATCTATTACCCTGTGACGCAGCAGAGCCCCACAAGCGCGGAACTCGTCATGCGCACAACACTGCCGCCTGCCGCGCTCGCCAACAGCGTGCTCCGCACCCTTCGCGACCTCAACCCCAATCAACCCGCTGCCGAATTTCGCCCAATCCAGATGCTCGTGGATCACGCCAACTCGCCGCGCCGCTTCTTCATGATGCTCGTGGCTGCCTTCGCCACGCTCGGCATGCTGCTCGCCGCGCTTGGCATCTACGGCCTCATCTCCTACTCCGTCACGCGCAGAACGCAGGAGATCGGCATCCGCATGGCCCTCGGCGCAAGCGCGGGCATGGTGCAGCGTCATGTCCTGGCTGGCACGCTGCGTCTCGCGATCACCGGCATCGTGATTGGCACAGTAGCTTCGCTTGGCGTGGCGCGGATTATCGCCTCGTTGCTCTTTGAAACGTCCCCCTGGGACCTTGCGACCTATGCGGTCATGGCCCTCGCGCTTTTCTCAGTCGCAGCCATGTCCGGCTACATCCCCGCTCTCCGCGCCTCCCACCTTGACGCCATGGATGCACTGCGGACCAATTGAGGCCACGACGCGGTGTGACGCGCTTGAACGAGACGATAGGAGACCCGGTCGCGCGAGGTTCGGGAAACGCGTCAGGTCTCTGCAGGATAGGCTTCCTGGCAGCGTTACTGGACTGTTGTATCGAAGAGGAAAAGGACTGACATGATGCTGCTCATCTTCGATTCAGCCCAAATCGCCGATGCCCATTTCGAGCGACATCGGACCTGGAAAACCGCGCCGAAAAACCGCTGTTACGCTGCGCCCGCACTCCGACAAAGCCTGCCGCCACGTCCCCCACGCCAATTTCACGCTGCCAGCATCGTCTTCGGCAATCTTCTTCCACCAAAAGCTAGCCAAACAGATTTGAAATTTCAGATCAGCCGGCTTGAGCGATCTTGTTTGTGGGATAGCCGAGGATGGTGGTGACGCGGCCAGTCTCGCGATCAGAGTAGACAAAGGCGTGTTTTTCACTACAACACTGGCCCTTCCATCTGATGGCGAAACTGGTATCGGTTTCCTCCAGATGAATTGGTTCCGGATCCCCATCTCTGGCCAGGCGGCCGGCAAGTTTATCGGTGACATCGAGCAGCCATGCGTCTCCGGTCTCGGTGGAGAACAGGATCAGTGTCCCGATGGTGACCATGCGCAGGTCGTGTTCGGCGGCCTTGTCCTGGATGTAGCGAATCTCTTCGGCGAGGCGGAAGTCCTTGCCGTCGACTACCTGCCTTGCCTTTCCGCGCTTGATGGCTCTGGCGCCCACAGTATTTTCTCTCCATCGAGTATAGTGCGTGGCATGAAACAGTTCACCCGGTTGTTCGGCAGTCTGCAGGCCTTCGTCTATCACTGCTTCGACCGCATGGTCATCAACGGTTATCTCAGCGGTCTGTCCCGGCCCGAGCAGGTGGTGTACTTCTTCCGGCAGGTTCTGGGCATCCCGGTGGTGAGCAAGGAAGTTCTCAGCCAGCGCACCAACGATTACCGGAACTGGGTGGAAGCCTATGCCCGCAACCACGGAATTGCGATGGAATGGGCCGAAAAGGGCGTCCGCAAAGAGGACTACGTTCTGCCCGCGCTGCGCCGCATGGAGAAGCGGAACGTCTATGGCGTCTACTCCATCTTCAAGAGCATGGAGCAGGGACGCACCTCCCGCATCAGCGTCCCGAAGTTTCCCACCGAGGATCCCGACTATCGCATCCTGGCGCATCAGCAGAGCCGTTTCACCCACTACTACTTCTACATCCGGGACGAGGTTCTGGGGCCCATCGTCGTGCGCATGGCCAGTTTCTTTCCGTTCCACGCCACCTACTGGCTCAACGGCCACTCGTTCATGAAACAGGAAATGAAGCGGAATCACGTCGGCTTTCATAAGAACGACAACGCCTTCCTTGCCGTGGACGATGTCGCGGCCTTGCAGGCGACCGCCGACCGGCTCAGTCCACAGATCATCCGCAAACAACTCGACTACTGGACGCTCATCGTCGGGCCGAAGTTCTCAAAGAAAGAGCGCGGACTGATGAACCTGTCGCGGTTCTACGCCATCGCTCAGATCGAGTACTGCCGCAACTTCATCTTCAAGCGCCGCTTCCCCATCCATAAGATCTTCGAGCGCAGTTGCGAAATCGGACTCGGGCGCCTGACGGCCAACCGCATCAGCGAGATCTTCGGCGTCCGGCTGAACAAGAAGCTACAGGGAAGCTTGCCCCGGTGATCGATCAGATCGAGCACGGGCATCACGCCTTCAGGGCGTACTGGAAACACGCATTCCTCAAGCAATACGAAAAGTTCTCCCGCTATCTGCGCAACGAACTAGTCTCCAATAATCTGTACGACTTCGGCCTGAAGAAAGGGCTCGATCATCTCGACGCCGTGCGCAAAAGGTTCCAGATCATCACCGATCGCTTCGCCGCCTTCCAGGCACAGTCTCTGAACGTCCATGTGGACTTTCCTCTGCTACAGAGGATTGCCTTGCCCGTCACCATCGGCACAGTCCGCGTTCCAGGAATCAAAATCCAGGACACCCGGGTCATTCGCCTTCTGGAAGTCCTTCTGCATGGCGGCAACACCGTCGGCGGCTGGACGGCCACACAGATCCGCGAAGCCGTCCTCACCACGTTCCAGCTCTCCGGGAACAATTACGGACTCAACCAGCTTCGCTATGATCTGAGCAAGCTCAAAGGGCACGGCTTGCTGGAGCGCGATGCACGCCGCTACGCCTNNCAGACCAAACAGCAAACTGGAAGCCGCCTGCCACAAGGCCGACAAGGCCATCGAGAACATCGTTGACCTGTTAAGAGCGGCCTGAAGTTACTGCGTGTTTGTTGGAGTATCCTTGTTTACGAATTTCGATCCAAGAATCTACGCTCACAGAACCTTCACGAATAATGCAGGCTAGGAGGATCGTAATGTCCAGTCGATATGCCCGATTCAGGCACCCGGCGCTTGCGGTTCCAGCGATTGCATTTACTCTGCTTGCGCCTGCCACGTGCCTTGCACAGCGGCAAGCGAAGATCCTGGATGCATCAGCGGAATCTCATCCATGCTGACGGCAGGCGGCCGCGGGCCCCATCCGGCTAGTCTCTGCGCGATGATTGTCGTTTTCATGTCCATCTTCGCGTGCTTCGGCCAGGCGCCTCTTTCGTCCGCGCATCAAGCTCGATCTCAACATGCGAGCGCGAATGAGCCGGCCAAGGACATTACAGGCGAGGCGTACCCGGAGTTGGTGGACATCACCGCTTCAACCGGCATCACTTTTGAGCATCTGTCGAGCCCGGAGCAAAAATACATTGTGGAATCAATGAGCGGTGGTGTGGCATTGATCGACTATGACCGCGATGGCTGGCCCGACATCTATTTCACCAACGCGCAAAGCGTGCAGATGGCGCTCGACGGAAAGAAGGCGCGAAGCGCGCTTTATCGCAATAACCGCGATGGCACGTTCACCGATGTGACCGACAGGGCGGGAGTCGGATATCCCTGCTCAGCGCAGGGCGCGGTGGTGGGCGACTATAACAACGACGGCTGGCCCGACCTGCTGGTGACGTGCTTTGGCGGTGTGGTGCTGTATCGGAATAACGGTGACGGCACCTTCACAGATGTGACCAGGACGGCGGGCCTGAGCGGCGACAAAGGTTGGGCGACAGGCGCATCCTTCGGGGATTATGACAACGATGGTTGGGTCGACTTGTTCGTCTCGCACTACGTGGAATTCCGTCTCGATGACATGGCGGCGTTTGGTTCCAAAGATACCTGCAAATACATGGGCATCGATGTGCAGTGTGGCCCGCGGGGCCTGAAAGGATCGTCCGATAACCTGTATCACAACAACAAGGATGGAACCTTCACAGAAGTGTCGAGGAAGGCGGGAGTGTCTGATCCGGAGCAGCGTTACGGGCTAACGTCCATCTGGACAGATTTCGATAACGACGGCAAGCTCGACCTTCTGGTTACGAACGATGGCCAGCCTAACTACCTGTATAAGGGCGACGGAACGGGCAGGTTCTCGGATGCGGGGTTTACGTCGGGCGTGGCCTACAACGAGAGTGGCATGGCCCAAGCCAACATGGGGGTGGCGTGGGGCGATTATCTGCATACCGGCCGGATGTCGATCCTGATTTCGCATTTTGACAATGAATATGCCGCACTTTACCGCAACGACGGCGGAATGAACTTTACGGAGGTTTCGGTGCCTTCCGGAGTTGGCAAGGGCTCCCGCGGGTATGTGGGGTGGGGGGATGCATTTGTCGATTTCGATAATGATGGCTGGCAGGACATTCTAATCGTAAATGGACACGTCTATCCACAGGTGGACAGCGTTACCGCGGGGCCAAGGTACCGGGAGCCAAAGGTGCTGATGCGGAATCAGCGGGATGGCACATTCAAGGACATCAGCAAGGAAGCCGGGCCGGCTATCCAGATTCCCCAGGTGAGCCGCGGCATGGCAGTGGGCGACCTCTTCAATGACGGCAGGGTTGAGGCCGTGGTGGAGAACCTCGTAGGCGGGCCGATGATTCTGCGGCCAAAAGGCGGGGCGGCCAATCACTGGATCAGCTTCCAGTTGGAGGGCGTAAAGAGCAACCGCCTGGCCCTGAACGCACGAGTGCGGGCTACCGCTGGGCGACTGGTCCAACTCGGAGAGTTGGTCAGCGGCGGCAGCTACCTGTCGCAGCACGACCTCCGCATTCACTTCGGCCTGGGGAATCAGGAAGGGGTCAATAAAGTGGATGTCCTGTGGCCGGATGGAAAAGTGGACACGTTGACCAACCTGGCTGCTGACCGCTTTTACGTCGTGCGAGAGGGAGCGGGCGTGATTTCATCCACGCCTTCAAAACCTGGATTTCCCATAGAGCCCAAGGGCACGGCCAACGTGATTCCGAAGCCGTAACGGTCCGTGCCGGAAATCGATTACCACATGCCTGCTGCACCAACCTCTCTTTGGCCGTCACAGAACAACTCAAACGTGTAAGTAAAGGGATTTTGCACACTTGAGAATCAGGCTAACCATGACGCAAAATCGATTCACTTTTTCAGTTTGACAACCCATCCTCGATGGAGTAAGAATCTCCGGGTCAAAGTAAACGCTTGCTGGCCAGCTCTATCCCCCAATTCGGTACGACGCCAGTGGGACGAAAACAATAGGATCGACCCTTTCAAACAGTACCAGGGGCCGAAACTTTTGGTCTTTGGCTCTTTTCCGGGCCCCTTTGCGCGGATGCGCATGTAACAACTCCGCAGCCGTCCTTTCAGGTTTGCTGTGTCAAAGAATTTCGTATCGCAAAGATGGACTGTCTTTGAACGACTGCCCTCTGTGCCAACATCAGTGA
>PLXP01000061.1 GCA_003151435.1 Acidobacteriaceae bacterium | reverse complement strand
ACTGATGTTGGCACAGAGGGCAGACCAGGTCAGAACCTGACCGGCCGCTTCGAAGAGGATGCAAACCAGTGCTACCTTCGCGCCCCCGATCCTGTCAGGTGGTTGACCAAGTCCAGAGCGACCCAGGATGAATGCCACGCTCAACACGGTGAGCGGCAGCCTCGTCGGGGTCAATGTCTGATCGGCGAACATCAGCACAATGAACGTCGAGATGGAGGTGAATCCAAATCCGCCCAGCGCAACCGCAACACCGGAAAGTCAAACGAGATCAAGTACTCAAATTGCTTAGGCCAAATAAGCCTTCAATGCCACTCCATACTCAGGAATTCCCGAGATGGATTCTGGCACTTTGATAGTCAGGCCGTTCTCCGTTTGCTTCCACAAGGAGGTTTGCCGCGCCCCAATTACCTTAACCTTCGCGATTCTGCCTGGAGAAGTTTTGCTTGAAAACCCGAGTGCTTCAATGGTCATCTCCTGGCTAGGTAGCCCAAGGATGATGGCATAGATCGCGCTGTTGTCCTTGGTCCGTGTGAATCGCACGTCTTTGGCTCCGAGACTGGCAACTGTGTCCCCGTGAAACGCACCGGCCGAAACCTTGTTGGGGCCTTCGCCGAAGATGTTCCAGGGGCGCGTCTCATAGATCGCCTCCGAGTTGACGCTCATCCACGCGGTGATCTTATCGAGGACGGCAATCTCCTTTGCATCGATGGTTCCATCCGGCCTCCCGGGAATGTTGAGCACGAAGGTGCCATTCTTGCTGACGGTGTCGACGAGCCAGTGAATCACATCGCGCGGATGCAGATATCCGCCAAACTCGCCGGGTTGGTCATAAATACCGCGATCGTAGTGCCAGTTTCCGAGGCAGGTTTCCGACTGCCAGGCATAAGGCATGATTTCGTTGGTAAGGCCGCGCTCGCAATCGTGGACAACCCCTTTGACCAGGTGAGCCGGCACGTTCTTGATGTTGGCGACGACATCCACTTTGCCGCCCCGATTGAGAAAGCTGCGATTGTAGAAGTAGGCGGCAATATTCATTCCGGCCCAGCCGAGAGGGAAGATCGAATTATCGAAATAGAGGATGTCTGGATCGTGCTGGTCAATCAGATCTCGTGTTCGATCGTAAAAGTTCTTTACGTATGAAGGGTCAGGGAGCGCGTCGGCGGGGTGCTTGGGTCCATAAAGCACTTGAGGATCGTATCCTTGCCACCACTCATGCTGGTCCTCGCGATTTGTCAGTTCTCCATCGTACGGCACGCCGGCCAGTGGCCCCAGTTTGTCGGCTCCATGAGAGGGCTCGAGCCACCACCAGTTTCTTGCCTGATGAACCGTCACGCCGAATCGTAGCCCCCGCTCTCTCGCCAACTTCGCCCAGGTCCCAACCACATCGCGGTGAGGGCCGATCCGTTGAGAATTCCACGGGTGATGCTTTGAATCCCAGCAATCGAACCCATCATGGTGGTTTGCGAGAGCGAAGATGAAGCGAGCACCCGCTTTCTTGTACCGATCCAAAAGTTCATCTGGCTGCCAGTTCAGAAGCGTCCATTGGGGGCAAAGGTCCTTATATCCAAAACGCGATGGGTGTCCATAGTGTTCAAGATGGTATTTGTATTGCTCTGACCCTTCCACGTACATGTTTCGTGCGTACCAGTCGCCCTTTTCCGGTACACACTGCGGACTCCAGTGGGCCCAAATCCCGAACTTGGCATCTCGATACCATTCGGGAGCCTCGTACTGCAGAAGGGAATCCCAGTTCGCTTCATACGGGCCAGAACCATTGAGCCCAGCGACGGGAGACTCCATCGAGACGCCATCCCAGGAATCGGGAATTCCAGGGAGTTTCTCAGGAGCATCGTAGGTATTTGGTTTCCAGCCGGCAGGGTCCAATTTCTCAGCGACAATTCGATCGCCTGAAACGATGGAGAAGATTCGCTCAGATTCTGGAAGGGCACAGAACTGAGCATAGTCGGAACTCTGAGCTTCGTGTGCGCCAGCAAGCAACGGCTTTGCCCAGCCTTTTGCAGTTGCCGCTACTGTTGCGGCTGCTCCCAGAACTTTGCAGAAATCTCGGCGATGCATTTCGTTCTTAGCCTTTCAGAGTTTGGAATTAACGCAACTTCCCATGGCGGACAAATGCCGGCTGTAAATGGTTCTCGATTTCGATACGGAGAAGGTAACTTCTCTCGTCGAGGTGAGACAAGGTAATCCCCATCAAAACCGGTTGGTGCGGTTCCGCCGTGGAAAACTCCTTTGGCTCTCAGTGGCTGGATCGCGAATTTCGATTCCTAATTCGATGAACATAATTCAATCGATTAGTTCGATCCAGGTATGTAACGGCTCGTTACAGTAATGTGCGGAATCGAAAATCGCTGTAAATGCTTGAAAGCAAAACCAGAAGTCGTGAGGCGCGGCTCGATGTTACGGTCCGGATAGCGCTGGGTGCTTCCGGTAATTTGATGGCCATGCCGGTTCGACTTGGGCTGGCCTGACGAGCGATCTTGATTTTGTCAGATGCTCTGATGTTGCTGCTTCCCATTCCTCGATAGATTGCGGATGAGCGGCGTTGTCAAATCACCTCGTTAGTTTCGGAATTTGTGTCTCACTCCGGACCGTCGATTAAAGCGACGAAGGGGGAGCGGTGGATTCCCTGATGCGCAGCTCCGCGCGTAGCCTGATGAAGCCCTCTTCGCTGTGATCTTGTCCGTCAAGCCTCTTTGTCTTTTTCAACAGGGCCTCGGCGGCTTGCCGGCCAATCTCATAGCTCGGCTGCGCGACACAAGTGAGCTTGGGAGAAAACATTGTGGCCCAGCTGAACCCATCCATGCCGACCACAAAATCGTCGAAGCCAAGTACGCTCACTCGTTGCGGGCAGGGCACGCCTATTTCCGCAAGCGCTCGCATTAGGCCGAGCGTCATTTCGTAATTGTGTGAAAAAATCGCCGTGGGCGGTGAGGGCAGCTTCATGAGTTCCAGCGCGCATTCCCAGCCGCCCCTCATATTGAAATCGCCGTGTTTGAGAAATTCCTGCCGGACCGTCAGGCCTGCTTCGTACATGGCGCGACGAAAGCCCTCTATGCGTTCGTCGGCAGCCGAAATCCCTTGCGTACCTGCGATAATCGCAATGCGCAGGTGACCAAGCTGGATCAAATGATTCGTTGCTTCGAAACTCGCCCCTGCATTATCCGTGGCCACAACCGTGCCTGTGAAAGCTGGCGGGAAGCGGTCAAAGAGCACCAACGGGAAGCGTTGTGTGAACTGCCTTTGGTAGGCGAAATGGGAATCTGCGGTTGCGAGTAAGATGCCGTCGACTCTCCGTGAAATTAGGACAAAAATCTCCTTTCTTTCCTGTTCGGCATCACCTCTCGAGTTGGAAATCAAAATCGAGTAGCCCTGCTGGGAAGCCAAATCTTCCACCCCTCGCAGGACTTCCGCATAAAAAGGGCTGGCAAATTGGGGCATGACGATCCCCAGGATGTTTGACCTCTGCATGCGGAGGCTGCGGGCTAAGTAGTCTGGTTGGTAGTTCAGAGCCTCGATTGCGCGACGGACCTGCCGGGTCAATGTTTCGCTGACCGCGGGCTTTCCGTTGATCACCGCGGAGACTGTGGCGACAGAAACGTCAGCGAGCCGGCTAACGTCGCGGATGGTCGTTCGACCGTGGATTTTTCCTTTTGACATATTGAAACGATTAGATCAAGTGTCCTTAAGTGTATATCCAGGGATTCTGGTAGTCCAATTCGAGCGGAAACGGCGACGCGGAGGCATCTGCCGATCTGGGAAGAAGCGCCATTTATCGAAATAGTTCCAGCGTCAACGGGGCTGGCAAAGCTGAATTGGCGCGAGGGAACGGGCCGGGAGAGCGAAAGAGCACGAACAAGGAATCGAGGCCCCGGGTTTAATCGATTTGAGAGGCTGTAAGCTCGAACGAGCTTCCCGGCGTCCAAGAGCTTCCGATTACCACACCTTTATGGCGACGGCACGGGGCGGCGAAGGAGATCCATCGACTATGTCGGTTTCAAGGACGACCTCGAGGTTCTTTCGTTCCCAGCCACGAGGAGCTGCGCGGAGGGCAGTTTCCAAATCCTGTTCGTGAGAGATGAACCGACCAGCGGCTTTTGTCCCCACCATGCCGACGCCGCTGACAATGAGCAGGAATTGGCCGGTCTTTGAATTCATCAGTCGAGCAACGAGGGCGAAGTCCTTTGTGCCCAGACGACCCTCCAAGCTGGATTTCCACACCTGGCCTGGTTTTGTCCGGTCCTCAATCCACAGGACTTCTCCGCTTTCGTGAAAGCCGATAGGAAGGTCGGACATGACGCGATCGGACCACGGATTGTTGTAAGCCCCAATCAGAACGGCGGGCGAACTCCGAAGGTCCTCATAGGTGTAGTCCCTTCCGAACCGGACTTGACTCGGCCTGCGTTCGCTCGCAAAGAATGCAGAAAGCTCCACCGCGACGTAGGCGTCATCCTTATTTACATAGAAATCGACGAGAGGCGTAATTTCTTTCCACATTATAGAAGTGTCGGGGTCCAACTGGAGCGGTGTCGCGTTGCGCTTCATTAGGGAATCGTAGATCCCCGTGTGTGCCGCAGGCGATTTTGGAAAGAGATCGGAGTTCACAGCATAGGCCACCGGGGAGGGTACGCAGATCAGGACAGGCTGCTGTGTGGTGGAAAGCGGTCCCCAGAATAGATCCAAGGCTGAAGGATGGTGGGAATACGCACGGATGACGATCATTGCCGCAATTCCGGCAATCGCAAGAGCCGCTGCAAATCCCGCAATCTTCCAGTTCCCAAACTGCTTTGGGGGTGCAGGCGGCGGTTCAACCACTTCAAGCTCTGGAGCAGGGGCAGGGGNNAGGAGGAGGCGGCTCGGTTCTCCAATGGAATTTGGGAACGTAAGAGCCGACCGGAAGCTCAATTTGAAGTTCGGGTGCATGTTCTTCTGCCGCATAGTATTCCGCCAGCCGTCTTCTGACCTCACCAGCCTTGACTCGAACAATCGGGTCGTCGCCGGTATCGTAGGACGGGGCGCGATGAAACAGGTTCACCCCAATAGAACGCTCTTTCAAATTCTCGGTGTGACCGGCGAGGACCTGCTCGACAACATACGAGAGAAATTCCTTCGAGCGGGCGCTATTGCAGAATGCATGGCTGTTCTGGATTTGCGCCAGTTGGCTCAGAACGTCGGCATGTCGATTCCCGCCTGAATCAGGAAATTGCGTCGCTTCTTGTCCTGATTCCTGGAGATTCATTCCCCGGACTCCTCCCTTGGGTGTGAGTGTCTGCGATTGCACGGCCAGTTGTCCACTATGGCTCGAATGCCTTTGGTCGCCCGAACCCACTTTTCAAATAGGGATGGGAAGCCGGGCAGGCCCCTCGAAGTGTGTCCTTCCCTTGGATAACGTTTTCATTTCACGCCCACCGGTCATGTGAACAGCATCGGACGCCCGCCTGTTGCCCGGTGTCCGGTACGCCACAAATCGATTATATTCCCATTCCCAGCAGCTCAATACCTGGCCGTTACGCCCGCCCGAAAGCCCTCCGCAGTGCCCTAATGGTTTCAATAGCTTACAAGGATGTTTTCGACAAGCGTTACTGAAACGTACCGTTAGGTACGTGGGCAGACCTAATCGATTCGAGTATAAAGCTGGGTCAACTGATTGAGCGACGCCGCCGCTTGCACGAAAAGTTCGGAGGACTTTGAGGTTCAGTATAACGCCTTCGGGATTTAGTGCCATTTTTGGCGTATTCGCTGGGTTGGTGTACGGAGGATTAGCCAGTGTCCAAATCGAATTTGACGCACTTGAGGCCTAGATTCCACCTGCGAACCAGGGTGGCGCAAGTGGCTGGCTGCCATCGAAGCGCGAACTCTGTATATCGAACAAAGCTCACCCAGGGAGAACGGCTGCCTCGAGAGCTTCAACTTAAAACTGAGCGAAGAGTATTTGAACGGAGAGATCTTTTGCTCGATGAAGGAACTGTGCGTTCTGGTCGAACGCTGGTGCGTAAACAGCAACACTGTCAGACCGAACTCGTCGCCGGGACACAACCCCGCAGCGCCGGCCGCGTGGCTGACCGAAGTATGCGCAGGGCATGAAGAAGTTGGAAGCAAAGAACGTTTTCAGCTTTTCCATGCCTCCGACTACGAAGACGAGCCATATCCTTTACGCGCCGCGCTACGCTAACAACCCAACTGGTACAAAACATCGGGCAGACAAACTTTCAGGGAGGCAAGAAAAATGCAGTACGCGAATCGGAAGGCAGCCAAAGCTCTATGGGGCTTGGTCCTATCTTTGTTGTGCATGTTCTCAGCTGCTGTTTCCTGGTCACAGGCCACACAGCAATTCACGGGAACTGTTGTCGATTCCACTGGGGCTGTTATTCCAGCGGCTCAAGTGGTTGTCCACAATCAGGCGACCGGCGTAGACACTAAGACTGTCTCAACAAGCAGTGGCGCCTATACCGTCACTTATCTAATCCCTGGGACCTACGATATTTCGGTTTCCAAGGAAGGGTTCGCGACCGCAAGGAAGACTGACATTCTGCTGAATGTCGACCAGACCTCGACAATCGATTTCAGCCTACAGGTCGGAGCTACAAGCCAAGTAATCAGCGTGAACGCGAGCGAGACTCAGATCGAACTCACCAAGTCCGACAGGGGTGAGATCATCGATAACGAGCGCATTGAGCAAATGCCTCTGGATGCGCGCAACCCCTACGGCTTGTTCCAACTCAGCCCAGGTACGCACGATTTCTCGAGTTCGCAATATCCACGGCCGTTCGACAACGTGACCGGCAACCAGTACGTCAATGGCTCGCCGCAAGTGAGTCAGACCAATATCGACGGTACGGGCAACGACGCATCGGATGCGGGAAGAGCGGGGTTTGTGCCTTCCGTGGATGTCGTTCAGGAATTCAAGATCGTGCTGAACGCGTACGATGCCTCCTACGGACACTCCGGAGGGTCGGCGGTCGACTTGTCATTGAAGTCCGGCGCCAACAAGTTCCATGGCTCCGCCGACGAATTCATGCGCCGCACCTGGCTTGACACAGAGGATTGGCAATCCAATTACAGCGGCGCCAAGAAAGCCCAGCACAAGCGCGATCAATATGGCTTCGAGGGGGACGGACCGGTCGTGATTCCGCATCTGATCGACGGAAGGAACAAACTGTTCTTCCTTGCCAGCTATGAGGAATTGAAGGACATCCTGCCCAACCCGTCCTACAACACATACTCGATTCCGAACCCGGCCTGGATCACCGGCGACTTCAGCACGGCCACATATTGGAATAGCACGACGCAAAGTCTGCAACCGCTGACGATTTACGATCCACTCACGCCGCTGCAAACCGTCGTCGATCCAATTGATGGAAAGACGAAGCAAGCGCACTCGCCATTTCCAGGCAACAAGATTCCCAACAATCGGATCGATCCAGTTGCAACGAACATCTTGTCGTATTTGAGCTACCTGAAACCGAACGTCAACCCAGGACCGGGCTATGCTCCCTGGACTAACAATTATGAAAACTTGCAAGTGGAAAACGATCTCTGGCGGAATGCGCTGGTCAAGGTCGACTACAAGCCGAACGAAGCGAACTCATTCTCGTTTCGCTGGACTCATCAGGGCCGCTCGATCTTTGCCAACTGGGGCGTGGGCGCTCCCCAATCGGATCCAGCCAATGGGAACGGCCAAGGTAATGCGCCGGCAGCTCAAACCTATGCCACTCAATGGACGCACATCTTCAGTCCGAACCTCCTGCTGAACGTTGGCGTCAGTGCAATGAATTTCGACAACAATCAACTCGAGGGTTCGACTTTGCCTTATAACATGACGGCCAAGTTGGGGTTTGCCTCGGCCTATTACAATCAACTTGAGAATAACAACCATTTCCTCGATATCACCTCTAACGGCCTTCCCAACGCGGCGAACTTTGCCGAGTTGGGTGCGAGTTGGCTCGGCTATTCCGGCGACAGGCACGCTCTCGATTTCCTTCCGACGCTGACCTATATCAAAGGCGCTCACACAATCCGCGCGGGAGTCAACGTTAACTTCAGCCAGTGGGACAATCCAGAGGGGAACAATGGCAACGGCTTCAACTTCTCCTCGAATTTCAGCAACGAATACTGGAATTCTCCGGATGCGCCTGGTTACTCCAGTGGCATGTCAGTCGCCTCTTTGCTGCTCGGTTACCCGAACTCCGGCACGATGAATTGGGACACTTTCCAGTTCTGGTCCCAGCACTACTTCGCGCCGTGGATCCAGGACGATTGGAAAATAACCAGGAAACTGACTCTGAATCTCGGCCTGCGCTGGGACTTCACCACGCCGGAGACAGAACGCCATAACAAGATGAACGGGGCGTTCAATCCAAGCGTCTTGAACCCGGTCTCCTCGATGGTGCCGACCGGTACAGCCGCTCTGGGAACAAACACGAACCTCCAGGGTGGCCTGACATTTGCCGGTGTCAACGGCCAGTCGAGGGGCGCATACAAGATGAACATGCTGGATATTCAGCCGCGCCTCGGCTTTGCATACGCGATCACGGACAAAATGTCCATCCGTGGCGGAATCGGTGAAAACTACCTGAGCGATCAGTCGAGTAACGGTTCGGATGGCTTCAGCAGCTCGGCTAGTTATACAAATTCGCTCGACAATGGAGTAACGCCCTACACGGCCACAACCGGCCAGGGCCTCAGCAACCCCATCCCTGTGGTCCCTCAGCCAAGCGCGGCGTCCCTCGGCTATTTGCAGAACCTCGGCAAGTCATTTTCGTTCTACAACCCGAACTACCACATTCCCGCTTTTTGGTCCTGGAGCGTGGCATACGAAATAGCCCCAACGAGACGCGATGTATTCTCTATCAGCTATGTCGGCAACCGAGTTCCAAACAACGGCGAAAGCAGCAACATCAACCTAATCTCACCCCAGTGGAACGCCCAATGCGACGTTGAGCGCGGCGGCAACCGCCAACTCTGCGACGGCCCTGCCGGCCAGGTCGCCAACCCATTCCTGGGCATCGCCGGATTCGGCGGTACGAGCTATTACAACTCAACTACCCTTTCTGGATCCAACTTTACCCGTCCATATCCCGAGTTCTCAGACATTACCGAGAACGGAGCCACGAACGACGGCAAGAACTGGTACAACTCTTTCCAGGTGGTTGGGTCGCATCAGCTTTCCAGGAGCCTGACGCTACATGGAACGTACACGCATGCAAAGGCGGAAACCTCCGGAGGATGGGTGGATCAACTCAACCACGTTTGGGCGCGCCAGGTTAGCACGTCAAACGATGTCAACCACTCGATTACCTTTTCGGGAGTCGGCATCTTGCCGTTCGGCAGGAACCGGCTTCTGTTGTCGAATGCAAACCGGGTGGTTGACACAATCGTGAACGGCTGGGAGATCAGCCCGCTCTACACGTACTACAGCGGGTTTGCGTGGCGCCCAAAGGACTCCGGTGGACCCCAGGGAACACCACTTTATGACACGGCGGGAAACTGGGAGATGGCTTCCACTGGCACAGCAATCAATAAACCGATGGGAGTCAAGCACACCATCCTGCCTCCAGACAGTTCGCACAAGGACAGCAGAATCCGTGGCGTGACGCCTTGCGTTGGTTACCGAGACACAGATACGGGCGCGGTCATTCCGAGTCCCGCTGCAACTGCAGCCAGCTGCTCCAGCATTGAGTTTGTGCGAGCGCCGAATTCGTACGCAGTTGGAAGGGCCAATACCGACTTTGGTGTCCGTCAACCAGGCGCATACAGATTCGACATGGCTGCCTCGAAGAATTTCAGCATTCCCGAGGCCTCCAAGATTTTCCTCGGGAATGAGGCGAACCTGCAAATTCGTGTCGATCTCCTCAATGCATTCAATCACGCGGATTGGGACGAAGGCTACAATAACGATCCAACCAGCATAGACTTCGGAACCATTGGGAAGGGACCNNGAAAGGCCGGGCCCAGATGAAAAAGGGCCCGGCTTTCACTCTCTCTCCAACTCCGATCAGAAGGCTTCTCCTGTTCTGTTTCACGGGGGACGCAATCGTCTGCTTAAGTGCAATAAGGCGTAAGCGGCTATGAAGGTCGCCTCGATCGTACCAGTCTGTTTTATCGAAGGAAATGCAACCCAATGTTCAACTCGGTACTGCGGCAGTTATTGATCTTGACCCTTGGTTTCCTGGCGATCTCTTCTGTGGTATCCCTTCACGCCCAATCGCAGAGTCATTTGAGGACGAGCGCGACCTAGGTGCGCAAGTCAAAATCCCCCGGTCGTGGGGCTCCCTTCGTGACCTTCCGAGCCCCACGAGTTCATATTGCACCGATTACTCGGGGCCGAAAGGGACCTGGGTTGAAATCATGGCCGATTTCTCATGAAGCCTTGACAGCCAATCGGCCAACGGCGGCTTGAGTTGACAACCAAGCTCGCAACCATAGCGTCAGCCAACTTCTGTGGAGGCTTTGAATCATCCATGCCTAGATCATCACTGCGGCCGATCTTTACGTTCTTCCTTGGCTTTTCTACAATTCTTTCTGCTCTACCACTAGCCGCTCAATCGCCTGGGGCTGGTACCCGCCAGGTCATCGTCGATATCAAGGATTCGGCGGGTCCGGTAGATCGCTTCTTCGATTTATCGGTTGGGTCCGATTTTCCTGGCACGCTGATTCGCGATGATAGCCAGGCTCAGCTCAAGCTCGCGGTGGACGAACTCGGTTTTCGCTATATCCGTTTTCATGCGATCTTTCACGACGTGTTGGGAACGGTGCGAATCGAAGATGGAAAGACCGTCTACAACTGGTCGAAGATCGACCAGCTTTATGACTGCTTGCTGGCCCGGCACATCCGGCCGTTTGTCGAGCTCGGTTTCACGCCGCAGGCGCTTGCCACCTCGCAGAACAGCGTTTTCTACTGGCACGGCAACACATCGCACCCGAAACCGGAAGCCTGGCACAATCTAATCGCTGCGTTCATTCGGCACATCGAGGAACGCTATGAAAGAGACGAAGTGCGCACGTGGTTTTTCGAGGTGTGGAACGAGCCCAATCTCTCTGGCTTCTGGGAAGGCGCAGATCAGAAAGCATATTTCGAGCTCTACGATCTGACTGCGAAGACGATCAAGTCGATTGACCCTGCGTTGCGTGTCGGAGGACCGAGCACTGCCGGAGCGGCATGGGTTCCAGAGTTTCTCACCCACGTGAAGCAGAGCGGCGCTGCTGTTGACTTCGTGACAACCCACACGTATGGCGTTCAAGGCGGCTTTCTCGATGAAGATGGAAAGAGCGATACAAAGCTTGATCCTTCTCCCGATGCGATCATCGGTGACGTGCGGCGTGTTCGCGAGCAGATTTCGGCTTCACCCTTTCCGGGGCTTGCGCTGTACTTTACCGAGTGGAGCACGAGTTATACACCTCGCGACTCGGTACATGATTCCTACATCAGCGCGCCCTATATCCTCACCAAGCTCAAGGCCAGTCAGGGATTACTGCAGGGGATGAGCTACTGGACCTACACCGATCTGTTCGAAGAACCGGGACCGCCTTCGGCGCCGTTTCAAGGCGGATTCGGGCTCCTCAACCCGCAAGGCATTCGCAAGCCGGCGTTCTTCGCGTACAAGTACCTTCACGCACTTAAGGGCGACAGCCTCAAGACGAGCGATCCGCAGGCAATGCTGGCCACCCAGGACGGAAATGTTACGGCTGTGATTTGGGACTTCGAGCAACCGGATCAGAAACTGAGCAATCGCTCCTTCTACACCAAGGCCGTACCCGCACACGCGGCGGCGCCGGTGCAATTGCAGATAGCGCATCTTGTGCCGAATACCAATTACCAACTGCAAATTCATCGCACCGGATATCGCGCCAACGATGCTTATTCTGCCTACATCGAGATGGGCTCTCCCAAGGAGCTGACCACAGCTCAGATTGCGCACCTGAACGAGTTAACCCGGGATCTTCCGGAGACCGACAGGGCCGTGCGATCCGGTTCAGATGGCACGGTTGATTTATCGATCCCGATGAACAGCAACGACATTGTGCTCGTCAAGCTGAAACGCAGTAAGGGGGGAAATTGAAAGATCAAGAAGTCGGCATGTCGCTTACAGAGATTCCCATGAGCAAAACCATCCGTCAAGCCTGCTACCAAAAGGCAGGTGGTATTTCACTCGGGAAGTTTGCACTACCTCTTGTCCTCATGAGCATGTTGAGCGCTGCCTCTGTGGCTCAGAAAGCTCCTGCGCACCCAAACTGGCCCGGCCCCGGACAGCTCTTCGTCGGAACTTGCTATCAGCCCATCGACCGCACTCCCGAGCAGGTTGATCGTGATATTGCCATCATGAAGGGGGCCGGATTCAACGTTGTGCGCATGGGAGATCTGTCGTGGGATTCATTCGAGCCGTCGCAAGGGAAATTCGACTTTGGGTGGTTCGACAAGATCATGGACAAGATGCAGGTTAACGGCATCAGAGTGATTCTGGATATACCGGGCACGCCCGCGCCCATATGGTTGCATCGCAAGTACGCTGGAGTCGATATCGTGGACCAGAATGGTGCTCGCCGCCCCCCCGCGGAGCGCTATATGGACGATATCGGCGATCCAGATTACGCGCGCGAGGCCGGGATTCTGGCGGATGCGATGACGAAACGCTATGCACATCATCCCGCGGTCATTGCTATCGGCTACGACAATGAAATCGGGAACGGATTCATGTCGTATTCAGAAGCCGACCGGCAGCGGTTCATTGCCTGGTTGAAGAAAAAGTACGGGACGATTGAAGAGCTCAACAAGGCCTGGGCGACACAGCGGTGGTCACGCAGGCTGAGTAGCTTCGAGGACGTGGATCTACCCCTCGCGGACGGGCCTGGGCCCTCTGAGCGATTCTTGGATCTCCATCGCTATTGGTCGGACGTTGCTGTTGCGCGACTCAAGGAACTGGATGCGATTCGCAGCCGCAATATGCCTGATACACCGACGATCTCGAATCTCTGGGATACCGCTCCACGGCGGGGCTTCGATTATCTCAGCACTTATAAGTCCTATGTGTCCTATGGCGCGGAGGGCTTCTATCCAAGTGACCCGGTCAGCGGTGTATTTGGCGCGCTAACGACCAAAGGCGATTTGTCCACGCCCATGTGGTTCAATGAGTTCGTCGCCGGCGGTGGAGGCTACTACGGAACTCCGGGCCGAAGCCGCATGTACGCTTACCTTGGTCTCATGACGGGAGCGCAGGGGATCCTCGCCTGGACGTTCAATAGCCACCTGGGCGGCGAGGAACAGGCGCTCTTCGGATTGGTAGACCACGATGGCACTCCCTCGTGGAAGGTCGATGAATTCACACGCATCGCCAGAGAGTTTCGGCAGCTTGCGCAACTCGGATTCCCGCGCTACACACACCCTCAAGTCGCCATTGCGTATTCCTTCGACTCTTTCGTCGATTCACACCCGAACGGTCCGTCGAATACGACGCTTCAATACTTCAGGCCTTCCTATACGGACCAGGTGCAAGGAGCATTCGAGCCGTTCTTCCGCGAGAATATAGACACCGCCATCATCAACATCGGACACGATAGCCTCTCGCCCTACAAGCTGGTTGTTGTGCCGGCCGATTATGTGATGGATGCCGCCAGCGCGAAGGCTATTCGCGACTACGTGAGCGGTGGCGGAACTGTGTTAATGACGGCATTCTCCGCCAAAGTCGATGAACATGGGCAGTGGTTCGACACTCCATTGCCGGGACGGCTAAGCGACGTATTCGGACTGCGCACTTCACAGTTCTATGCGCCGAATAACATTCCGGAATTTGAATTGCACGGCGAGAAAGTGAAGGCCAGCATCCCCTACTACGAGGTACTGGAACCACAGACCGCACAGACCCTCGCGACATTCTCGAATATCCCCGGTCATCCTCCCGCGGTTACGGTGAACAGATACGGCAAGGGGCAGGCTATCTATCTGGCCACGCCCGCGCAACCCTCGCTTATCGGCGCGATTGTCCGCAGCCTCTATGCGCCGCTGGGAATACAACCTGGCCCAAAAACACCGGACGGGGTCTACGCGCGGGTGGTCAATGGACGCACGTTCTATGTGAATACGACAGACGAGGAGAAGGTCGTCGCAGTCGGCGTGAAAGCGCACGGAGTTCTCTCACACCAGTCATACGATGGCGAAATGAAACTCGGCCCATACCAGGTCGATCTTGTGGAATAGAATCGCTTCACTTAGCGGCGATAGTAAGGATTGTGACTATGCGGCAAAGCAGATGTAGAAATTCGCTTCTCTTTTTCTTTTTCGTTCTTGCTATCATGGCGCTCAAAGCAGGCGCGCAGGCGGATTATCCGTTTCGCGATCCTAAACTAGGCGACGATGCGCGCATTGCCGATCTGCTGAAGCGCCTGACCTTGGATGAAAAGGTCGAGCTCATGGACGGCCACCCCAGGATTCCACGTCTCCACCTTGTGCTATCCGACGAAGCGGAAGGATTGCACGGTCTCGCGCTGGGTGGCCCGGGCCAGTGGGGACCGCGCGGTCGACAGCCCCTGCCCACCACGACCTTTCCGCAGGAAAAGGGACTGGGCGAGACATGGGATCCCGCGCTGATGAAGAAGATCGGCGCGCTGGAGGGGGAAGAGGCGCGTTACTACTACCAGAACCCGATCTTCGATTTCGGCGGAATCGTGGTGCGCGCGCCCAACACCGACCTGAGCCGCGATCCGCGCTGGGGCCGTACAGAGGAGTCGATGGGCGAAGACCCCTACCTCGTCGGCACAATGTCGGTCGCATTCATCCACGGATTGCAAGGACCCGATCCCAAGCACTGGCAGGCGGCTTCGCTGATGAAGCACTTCCTGGCCAACGAAAACGAGAATGGCCGCACCCGCACTTCGTCCGATTTCGACGAACGGCTATTCCGTGAGTATTATTCCGTTCCGTTCCGCATGGGCTTCGAGCAGGGCGGCTCCCGCGCCGTCATGGCTTCCTACAACTCCTGGAACGGTACGCCCATGATGATCCATCCCATCCTGAAAAGCGTCGTGGTCAACGAATGGGGCAACGACGGCATCATCTGCACCGACGGAGGCGCTCTCGGACTTCTGATTACCGACCACAAGACCTTCCCCGATAAAGAACACGGCTCCGCGGCAGCCGTGAAGGCCGGCATCAATCGATTCCTTGATGAATACAAGCCCGATCTCGCTAAGGCACTCAAAGACGGCCTGCTGACTGAAGCCGACATGGATGCCTCGCTCAAGAACCTGCTTCGCCTTCATCTCCGTCTCGGCGAGATGGATCCTCCTGGAGTTGGTCCCTACGCGAAGATCGGACGCGCGTCAAACGGCGAAGTCCCGCCCTGGGAGCGCCCGTCGAGCAGGCAACTCGTGCGCCAGGCAACGGACGAGTCGATCGTCTTGCTCAAGAACGAGAACAGAACGCTTCCGCTGGATCGCGAGAAACTCAAAACCATCGCCGTGATCGGTCCATGGACAAATGAGGTCCTGCTTGACTGGTACAGCGGAACGCCTCCGTATAGCGTCAGCATTGTGCAGGGCATCGAAGAAGCAGCAAAAGGGGTGAAGGTGCTCTCAAGCGACGGTTCCGATGTTGCCGAAGCGCAGGCCCTGGCGCGCGCCGCCGATGTGGTCATTGTGGTGGTCGGAAACCACCCTACCTGCAACGCCGGATGGGACCAGTGCCCTGTGCCCTCGAATGGCAAGGAGGACGTTGACCGCAAGACCATTGCCTTGGAGCAGGTGGAACTGGTGAAGAAGATCTTCGCCGTCAACCCGCATACCGTCGAGGTGCTCCGCTCAAGCTTTCCGTATGCGATCGTCTGGAGTCAGCAGAACCTGCCCGCCATTGTGCACATGACCCACAACAGCGAAGAAGAAGGCCACGGGCTTGCCGACGTGCTCTTCGGCGACTACTCGCCGGCTGGCCGCTTGAACCAGACCTGGCCCATGGGCGACGCGCAGTTGCCGCCCATGATGGATTACAACATCCGCAACGGCCGCACCTACATGTACGCAAAGGAAAAGCCGCTCTACGCCTTTGGTTACGGACTCAGCTACACCTCATTCACATATGAAGGCCTGAGCCTCAGCGCGCCGAGCGCGAACGCCGGCGGCAAGGTCGAAGTCACAGTGAAGGTAAAGAATGCCGGCACGCACGCCAGCGACGAAGTCGTGCAGTTGTATGTGCAGCACCTAGGTTCAGCCGTCGAACGTCCGCAGATCGAGCTCAAGGGATTCGAGCGTGTTCACATCGAGCCGGGCGCGGAGAGGAACGTCGTCTTCGAGCTCAAGCCGCATGACCTGGCCTATTGGGACGCCGCGCGGCATGTATGGCGTATCGAAAAAGAGCAGGTCCGTGTACTCGCTGGTGGGTCGAGTGACAAGTTGCCGGTCCAGGCAACTCTCCAGATTGAGGCCGCCGGGGAGTACAAGCCGTAGCGCAATTGGGCATCATTGATGCCACCATACTGATTCTGGAACTGGTGCTGGAGGATAGGAATGAAGTTTGCGCCTTACATCGAATGCTGGCGTCGATTCTGGCCTTGGACGGCCTGCGACACGGCAATGGAACTTCAGCAAGACCAAAATGCGATGAAATCAATAAGAACACTGAGCACAAGAGTTGGAATATCGGTTTCGGCAGGGCTGTTCATGATCCTCGCCTTGGCTCACGGACAATCCCCCGCGAACGCCAATGGGACGGCGCCCGTTCCGATTGAGTACGCCACGATCCAGTACATTTCCAGCAACGATTCAAGTGCGGTGATAGCGGAGAAAGCGGCGAAGGTTTTGCCTCGCCCCAATCAGACAGCCTGGATGCGGCTGGAGCGGACATTCTTTGTCCACTTTGGCCCGAATACCTTCAGAGGCGTCGAATGGGGCACTGGCCGCGAAGATCCGTCGGTATTCAACCCTACGGAACTCGATGCGGACCAATGGGTCCGCGCCATCAAAGAGTCTGGCGGCAAAATGGTGGTCCTGGTTTGCAAGCATCACGACGGGTTCAACTTGTGGCCCACCCGCTACTCAAACCATTCGGTTGCGGCCAGCCCGTGGCGCGGAGGTAAGGGTAGTGTGGTCCGCGAGGTTGTCGATGCAGCCAGAAAATACGGCGTCGAGCTGGGAGTTTATCTTTCTCCCGCCGACCTTTACCAGTTGCGGACGAACCCCACAAATCCCAACGGCTACTACGGAAACGAAAGTGAAAAGCTTCGATCTGCGATTCCCACCGATCCAGCCAGTTTCAAGACAAACCCTTTTAATGGGCGCAAGCCGGCTCCGGGTTTCAAGAGTCTCACTTACCAGGTGGATGACTACAACCGCTACTTCCTGAATGAGCTTTACGAATTGCTGACCGAATACGGGCCGATTCGCGAAGTCTGGTTCGATGGTGCGAATCCGGACCCAAGTGTTCATGAAGATTACGACTATGCCGCATGGTACGACTTGATCCGGAAGTTGCAACCGCAAGCGATGATCTTTGGCAAGGGGCCGGACGCACGTTGGGTTGGCAACGAAAGCGGGATCGGCCGCGCCACGGAATGGAGTGTCGTTCCCTTGTCCTCATCGCCCGATACCTTCAGGTGGCCGGACATGACCGCCCAGGATCTCGGCAGCCTTTCCAAGCTCACACCCGGCTCATATCTGTGGTGGTATCCGGCGGAGGTCAATGAGCCCATCCTCTACGGTTGGTTCTGGCACCCGAAGAAGCACGTACGGAGTGCCGCGGATCTGATTGACATCTACTACACGTCCGTCGGCCGCAATGGCAACATGCTGTTGAACCTCTCGCCGGACACGCGCGGGTTGATACCGGACAACCAGCTCGCGCAATTGCGTCTGATGGCACAGGTAGTGGATGAGACCTTCGCTAAAGACCTTGCAGTGGGCGGCAAACTCACCGCAGATAATTCCAACAAGGCGAACAGCGCGTCGCTGGCGCTGGATGGGAATCTGGACACCTGGTGGGAAGCCGCTCCTGGACAGAGGACTGCCACGCTGACGCTGAAACTCCCGAAAGCCGTGACCTTTGACGTTGTTTCGTTGCAGGAAGCCGTGGATCACCGCGGTCAGCGCATCGAGTCTTTCATTGTCGACGTTTGGGATGGCTCGAAGTGGAACAAGATGGACGAGCAGACGACGGTCGGCCACAAGAGGCTGCTGCGGTGGAACTCGCCGGTTACGACTGACCAGGTGCGTATTCGAATTACCAATTCGCGACTTGAGCCGACGCTGGCCGAAATGGGACTCTTCAAGCAAGCCGAGCTCGTTCAAGCGCCCGTCATTTCCGAGCGCGACATCAACGGTTCAGTCATGATCGGCAGCGCGAAAGACCTCCCCGTGGTTTTCACGTTGGACGGCACGGTGCCGACTCCCAGGTCCACCGTTTACCGTTCGGCCATCGCTCTCCCGCGTGGCGGCGAGGTCTACGCCGCCAGCGTGGCTCCGGATGGGCAGCTCGGCATAGTGACTTCGAAATACTTCGCCGGTTTAGCGCCCATTGGCTGGAAGGTTGTGTGCGTGGACAGTGAGGAAGCCAACAGTCCTGCATCCTATGCGATTGACGGCAATCCGGCCACAATCTGGCAAACTCGTCTCGATGTAGATAGGTCGTTGCCGCACGAGATCACGGTGGATATGGGAAGTGTGCAGCGGATTGCCGGCTTCACTTATCTCCCACGCCAAGACGGAAGTCACAATGACGTCGTCGAAAACTATCGTTTTGAAACGAGCGTGGATGGACACGACTGGATCACAAATGTCGACTCGGGTCGTTTTGGGAACATTCGCAATAATCCCGAACTTCAAGAAGTACCATTTGCAACGATCAGCGCACGGTTCTTTCGTTTCACGGCCTTGAAAGAACTCGGTACCAACGGCTGGACCAGTGCGGCGGAGATTTCCGTCTTGCCTGCCGAAGACGTAGCGGGCCGCTGATGCGTTGCCTGTGTTAAAGCCGCCCTTCTATACTCGATTTCTGAACTGAGTGTCCAGGAACCATGCGGCTTGCGGTCCGAGGAGTGAACGACCATGTTTCACCATTTGTGTTGCGCTGGTCGCTGGTTGAGAATTCTGGCCTTCGCATGCACGGTTGCATTGGCCGTCTCGCAACCTCTTTGGTCTGCTTCGTGCGTTGGTCCCGCGCCCTTGGAGGCGCGAGTCCACTCCCATCCGGATGCCGACGCTTATGCAGCTTTGGGTATTTGGTTCGGTGAGAACCGCAAATCCGAATGCGCCGCCCAGGCCTTTCAAGCTGGACTCAAGCTGGAACCCAATTCGCCTCGCCTCCCTTATCTCCTCGGATTGAGTCTCTACACTGCCGGAAAGCTGGAGGAGTCCGTTGCCCCCCTTCAGCATTCGGTTGAGCTGGATACGAAAGATGAGAAGGCGCATCTTTTGCTTGCCTCAGCCCTAGCCGGGCTGGGCCGGGATAAGGAGGCATTCGTCGAGTGGCAAGCGGCGCTCAGGATCGACCCCAACTCCAAGATGGCCTTGGATGGAATCGCCAAGATCCTTCTCGCGGCGGGAGACAATGAGACCGTCATCGCCCAGCTTTCAACCATGCAGCTCGATGAGAACCTCACCCTCGATCTGGCTATCGCCTACGGAAGAGCAGGGCAACTCGATAACGCTGCCAGCACGCTGATCCTGGGGCTGAAGACCTTTCCAAATTCAACCGCGCTTATCTCATCGCTCGTGTCCGTTTACGTCAAGCAGGTGCGCCTCGCGGAGGCCGACAAAGTAGCAGAGCAACTGGCCCGCCGCAATCCTCGCGATATTGAGTCGCAGCGCGTTTATCTGCAGGTGCTGGTCTTGAATGCGGAAAATCAGACCGCCGTACCGCTGGCTCGCAAGCTCCTTGCACAGGCCCCGCACGATGCGGATTTTCTCTATTTGAACGGCGTGCTGGAACGTACAGCCGGTGACTTTGCCGCCGCGCGCAAGCACCTCGAGGAATCGGTAACACTCGATCCCAACCGCTACAGCACCCGCTTCAATCTCGGTTGCACCCTGGAGCAGCTTCAAGACAACGCAGGTGCCAAGGAGCAGTTGCAAAAGGCGATCGAGCTCGACCCGACGGAGCCTGAGAGCCACTTTGAACTGGCCAAGGTTCTGCGCAAGCTGGGAGAAACCGATGCAGCACAGCAACAGTTGCTGCTCTATCAGAAACAACTGAAAGACAAATCCGACCATGCCCTGGCGGCGCAAAAATCCACCCAGGCCGCGGAAGCTGTGCGCGCGGGCGACAAGCAAAAAGCCGCCGCGCTCTACCGGGAGGCGATCGCGGTTCTTCCTGACAACGCTGGATTGCTCTATCAGTTGGCACTGGTCTTGAACGACCTCAACGATACGAAAGGCGAGCGAGCCGCGCTTGAACAAGCCGTCGCGGTCGATCCAGCCTTTGCCCTGGCACAATATCAACTCGGCTATTTGGACTCTCGCGATGGCGACACGGCTGGCGCCGAGCAGCGTTTCCGGCTGGCAATCAAGGCCTCTCCCGGTTATGTGCAGGCATGGCTTGCTCTAGCCGCCACATTGGCCACGGAGTCCCGCATTCCCGACGCACTGCAGGCCGTCGATAGCGCGCTCAAGATCGCTCCAGATAACAGCGCAGCACTTGAACTCCGCAAGAGCCTGACCGCTGGCCAGGCACAACGCTAACCTGGGCGACAATCCCGTTTCTGGAGAATGGCAGCAGTCATGAGCAGCAATTCATTTGGCCCCTTGACACGCCGCGAACTGCTGCGGACCATCCCTGCCGCGGTCCTCAGTTCTTTGTTTTCCAGCAAACTCAGCGCTGCGCCCGGATCGACAAAACCTCTCCCGCCCTTCTCGCGTTTTGTGGATGTTGCGCAAGCCGCCGGCTTGACTGAGCCCACTATATGCGGTGAGCTGGACAGCTTCACCTATATCGTCGAGTCCATGGCGACCGGCTGCGCCTTCTTCGACTACGACAACGACGGATGGATGGACATCTTCATCCTCAGCAGCCGGAGACTGGAGAACACCCCGGCCAGCGCCACCAATCGTCTCTACAAGAACAATCGCGATGGCACATTCACGGATGTCACCGTCAAGGCGGGCCTGGTCGACATCGGATGGGCGCAGGGCGTTTGCGTTGGGGACTACAACAACGACGGCTTCGAGGATCTCTTCCTCACCTATTACGGCCAGAATCGCCTCTATCGCAACAACGGCGATGGCACCTTCACCAATGTGGCCGAAAAGGGTGGCCTGCTTCACCCCAAGACGCGGTTCAGCAGCGGTTGCATTTTTGTGGATTACAACCGCGACGGTCTGCTCGATCTCTTCGTCGCGAATTATCTGGAGATCGACCTTGCCACCGCGCCGAGGCCCTCGCTTTCGGTCGCCAACTGCAATGCTGAAAACGTGCCGGTCAACTGCGGTCCCAACGGTCTGGCCAAAGCCCAGAACTACCTCTACCGCAACAATGGCGACGGCACCTTTACAGACGTGTCGAAGGAGTCCAGGGTCGCCGATTTTCGCGGCTCGTACTGCTTGACTGCGGCCAGCATCGACGCGGATGAAGACGGATGGCCGGATATCGTCGTCGCATGTGACACCTCGCCGTCCTTGTTACTGATGAACAACCATGACGGGACCTTTCGCGAGGAGGCCTTGATCCGGGGCATCGCGCTCAGCGCCGACGGACATCAGATGGGCGGTATGGGATTGGGGATAGGCGACTACAATCTGGACGGGCACACGGACCTGGTCAAGACCCACTTTTTGGATCAGGCCACGGGTATTTACTGCAACGACGGCAAGGGCAACTTCGACGACCGGACAACTCAGGCCGGTCTCAATAGCGAAACCCGCTACGTCAGCTTCGGCGCAGGTTTGGTCGACCTCGACAACGATGGCTACCCGGACATCCTCATCTCCACCGGCTCCGTCTATCCTGAGCTGGATCGCATCTCGCCCAGGTATGCGCTGCGCACGCCGCGCGTCCTTTTTCGCAATCGGGGCGACGGCACGTTCGCCGAAATGGGTTCGGAGGCCGGTCTCGGTATCGTTGCCCGCCACTGCGGCCGCGGCCTTGCCTTTGGCGACTTCGACAACGACGGCGACATGGATGTCCTGATCATGAACGTCAACGAGCCGCCCTCGCTGTTGCGCAACGACGCCCCTGCCGGCAACCATTGGATCAAAATCCGTCTTGAGGGAGTGAAGAGCAACCGCAGCGCCATCGGGGCGCGCGTCCTGGCTCACTACGGCGGCAAGGTGCAGGCCCAGGAGGTACTCAGTCAATCCAGTTATCTCTCCGCCAGCGATCCCCGTCTGCACTTCGGCCTCGGTGCTGCGACAACCGCCGACATTGAGATCCATTGGCCACTCGGACTTGTCGAGAAATACCCCGCACTTGCCGCCGGTCAGCTTGTCACCATCCGAGAGGGCGTAGGCATCGTAAAGGGCCGCTCCTTCAGCAAATCCTGAATCTTCCCGATGCATAGCGAAAGCTCCCGAGGATCCATTTGGTTGGTCCTGATTCACCGCAATCGACTGGTGCCCATTTTTGTGCCCACGTCGTAACTAACCGATAATGAAGCTCGCCGTCCAAAGAGGCGAGGCTACCCTGCGCAGAAACCGGTCAGAATACTCTTGGTGTCCCAGCTCATTTGTGAGGTCCCAGTTCGAGTGCTATGCAAATCCCTTCTTCTTTGCCTCGCCATGACAGTGCCCGCATTGTCTCAGAATTGCGAACCCACCTCGCCAACACGAAGGATTCTGGAGCAACTGCAAACGCCGCCAAATGCGCACTTGCCGGCGGTGCAGCGCCAGTTGATTCAACTGGAACTGCTACGCCATGCCCTTTCTGCGGCACCCGGCGACGTTGCACTGCATGAGGCATATCAGTCCGTACAGCTGTCGGGTCTGGATATCGACCGGCCGGCGCTGATAGCCGAGTATGCGCAGCTCTTGGCAAAGCATCCTCATGACCAGGTGTTTCTTTATCTGGCGGCGAAAGCCCAAGCCGGTCAACAGACGAAAGAGGCCATCGTCAATTTGCAGAGTGCCATTGAATTGGCGCCCGATTTTGGATTGTCTCACCTGTTGCTGGCGGAGATCGACTCCAGTGCCGCATACGCGGACACGGCGGGCGTCAAACAGCATATGCAGCGGTTCGCCGCGCTGTGTCCGGCGAGCCTGCGCACTCTGCCCGCCCTGCGCTGGAGCGATGACAAGGATCTGCTGCGGAAGGAAGCCGGGCGCCTGCGCGGGAACCTTGCTGGGCGCACAGATTCGGATGCCGCAACCGCCTACTTCAATCTGTGGCTTCTGGAACGGGCGCTGGAACGCTCCGACCACCAGGCAGAGAATCTGGCTAGAATGCAGAGCGATCTCGACCGGCTCTTCAGTGCGGACTTTGCACGCAACGAGGCATGGTTGGCCACCATCCAGGGAACCCAGTTCTTTGACGGTGCTCCCAAGGGAGTCGGCCACAAAGCTCTGGAACAAGTGGCTGCGCTCTATCCCGATTCCAACACAGCCGCGCATCTGCAGTACGAGAGGACCGTAGCAGGTTTGATCGGCCCGTACAAGGCTGCCCCGGAGGGGTCTTCAGCTTCCTGGAGGTCGAATTGGCAGGCTCTCTTGCCGGTGCTTCGCCAATGGCCTAACAGCCCTTGGCTGGCTGAACTGGCACAACGCGCCGTTCTGAAGGACCAGTCTGCCAGTCCAAAAGAGATCAAAGATGTGATGACAGCGTTTTTGAGGGCCTTTGAGGGTGATCCGGAAGGTTATCGAACCCTCCCTCCGTTACCTATCTCCGTCGCGCAAAGCCTCGTGGATCGCGGCGGTCCATTTGAGACTGTACCTGAGTTGGCGCGCGCCGGTTTGGCCGTAAGTGAGCGCGAATTGGCCGAGAACGATTTGTCCGGCATGACCGGCGCCAATCTCATTCGGTACTGCGGCATCTTCTCAACGTTGGCCTATCTTCCGCTGGCCGAAGCTGAGTTGCGGATGGGCCAGGTGTCTAGCGCCAACGAAACACTGGTGAAGGCTGAAGCGGCGCTCGCAGCCCTTCGTCCCGAGGCAGGCGCCCAAGACAAATCCGGCTATGGCGGCCTGGCCGCGCAGTATTGGTTCCTGCGTGGACAGATTGCCGTCAAAGAAGGACGCAAGGTAGACGGGCTGGTGGATTATCGCAATGCACTCTCGCTCTATCCGCTGCGGACTCCGCGGGGTGACCGGCGCGACGAGGTGATGGCCGCTGCCAAGAAGCTATGGAACGAAATCGGCGTAACCGCGCAAGGTTGGAACGACTGGGCCGCGCAGAGTTCGCTGGCTGGTTTTTATGGCGGTAGTGGCGGCAGCGAAGCTTGGGCCAAGCTGGCGATGTCTTCGCCCGACTTGATTCTTACCGATGCACTGGGTAACCATTGGAAGCCGAGCGACCTAGCGAAGAAGACGACTTTCGTCGCGGTCTGGGCTAGCTGGTGCGCACCATGTTGCGCTGAATTGCCCTACTTGGAGAAGCTTTATGAGCAATTCAAGGGCCGCGACGATATTGCCATCCTGGCCCTCAATGTGGACGACGATCCCAAGGCGATGATCAAGGCTCTAGCGAAGTTCAATGTCAAAATTCCTTCCGTCGCTGCAGTGGATTTTGCCTATTCGATTGTTCCGGAGCAAGCGTTGCCGGCCAATTGGATCATCACTCCGCGCAAGACCGAGATGTTCAACGTCGACGCGGAGAACCACGACGCATGGCTGGAAGGCGCAGCCAAGGCCATCGAAGCGGCGGCAAGAAGTAATGCCCCAACGCTGACGCCCCGTATTTGAGACCTCCTCAATCGGTACCGCGAAAGAACTTGAAAAAATGAGCGGCTGTCATTCTTTCAGTGCCGGCAATAAACGAGGTAAACACCCGTTCTGAAGGTGAACGGTTCTCGCGAGGGTTACTCTCTAACGTCGGCATTTGGCATATTCTCCAGAGGTTCTTAGCTTCTTCTGAAGCATCGCCGGTATCCACCAAGTTGGCAAATCGGCTCGCGGCCTCCTCGCTAGACCCACGATGGTTTGCACCGCAGGTACCTCAGTTCACCATCGGTGGCAGGGCCTTGCGCTTGTTCTGGGTCTCCCGCACCAGAGCCAACCCCAGAATGCAGCGCTCAAATGAGTCGGCCAGCTGCGCGAACAGCGGCGCCTCCTGCTCATATTCGAACAGGTTGGCCCTCGGCGGCCATAAGCAGGAGATCCGTGACCTGGCGCGGCAGGGGCAGCACGTCGTCAAACTGGAAGGCTTGCTCAAAGACCCCTATGTGCTGCAGTTTCTCGGCATTGACCGAAACATCGCAGGGGCATTGAAAAGTGGGAAGGAAGTGCAATGATCCCTCCATAGTGAACCTGTGCTGTCGAGAGAATGTGTAAGGTTGCGCCATTTCGTGAAATGAGGCGGTGGAGATTTGAATGCTAAAATCGTTCGGCAAGTTCCATTCAATTCATCGAGGCACAATGCAGCGCATATCCCGCCGTGACCTGATCTCGTCCGGATTGGCATTCTCCGCTACCTGTCTGGCAACCCGCCCGGCCTGGGCGCGTGTCATCGCGTTCCATGAAGGCAATATGGCTGGAGGCGAGGCGGATGCGGGTCTTGCCGTGTCTCCACGCGAGCAACTACTCTTCGATTTCGGCTGGAAGTTCGTCCTCGGCGAGGGCAACGACCCCATCAAGGATCTCGGCTTCGGCTTTGGCCTGAGCGACTTTTCCAGGACCGGCGAGTTTCCGTTTGCCAAAGCCGGCTTTGACGACTCCAAATGGCGCCCTCTCGATCTTCCGCACGACTGGGCAGTCGAACTTCCCTTTGTGCATGACGATGCAGGCAGCGGCGACAGCCAGTTGCGGTCGCATGGATACAAGCCGCTCGGCAGGCGCTATCCCGATGCCAGTGTCGGCTGGTATCGGCGCGAGTTCGATGTGCCGGCAAGCGATCGGAGACGGCGTATCTGGGTTGAATTTGACGGCGCCTTCCGCGATGTGCAGGTTTTTGTCAACGGATGCTACATCGGCAACAATGAGAATGGCTACGTGCCGTTTCGCTTCGATTTGACGGATTTCTTGGCCTACGGCGCGAAAAACTACATTGTGGTGCGTGTCGACGCACGCTATGGCGATGGCTGGTTCTACGAGGGCGCGGGCATCTATCGGCATGTGTGGCTCAGCAAGATGGATGCGCTGCACCTGGGCAGATGGGAGAGCACCATACGCTCGTCGCTCTCTGGCAACTCGGCCACACTGAGCTTGGGTACGATTGTCGAAAACGAGGGAAAGCAGGCAGAAGAGGCGCATGTAAGCTGGCAGATTCTGGACGCTGCCGGCAAACCGGTTGCGTCGGCGGAAGCCCCGGTACAGAAGATCGATGCTGATGGTTCAGCCCGTTTCAGCGCAAGCGCGCATCTATCCAATCCCGCGCTCTGGTCCGTCGAGGAACCCAATCTATACACGGCGATCATCACGGTTTCAGTGATCGGGGCGGTGCGCGATGCCGAGCGCGCGACCTTTGGCGTGCGCTCCATACAATTCGATGCGCAAAAGGGATTCTTCCTCAACGGTAAATCTCTCAAGATTCAAGGAACCTGCAATCACCAGGATCACGCCGGCGTGGGCGTTGCGCTGCCCGACCGCCTGCAATACTTCCGGCTGGGCGTGCTCCAGCTAATGGGCTGCAACGCGGTGCGCACTGCGCACAACATGCCCACGCCAGAGTGGGTGGAGGCTTGCGATCGCATGGGCATGATGCTGATGTGCGAGACACGGCAGTTGAGCTCCAATCCCAGCGGGCTGGCGCAACTGGAAGCGATGGTCAAGCGTTACCGCAATTCGCCGTCCGTCATCATTTGGTCCATCGGCAATGAGGAAAACCAGCTTCAGGGGCCGATGGCCGAACAGGGGGAAAGTATTGCGGCCACCATGGTGCGCAAGTGCCATGAACTGGACTCCACCCGCGCGGTGTCCGCCGCCGTCAACGCTGACAACCGGAAGGGTATCTCCGACGCGGTGGATCTGGTTGGATTCAACTACCACCTGGAGTTTCCCGACGCCTTCCACAAGGACAACCCCACGCGCCCGGTCTTCGGCTCGGAGACATCGAGCGCCGTGAGTACTCGCGGCGAGTACACCACCGATTGGCAACGCAATGTGGTCGATGCCTACCACGGCGTCTATGAGCTACCGGAATTATGGTGGAAGTTCTACGGAGAGAGGGATTGGACAGCAGGCGGATTCGCCTGGACGGGCTTCGACTATCGCGGCGAACCGACCCCATTCGGCTGGCCGTCGGTCAGCTCCAACTTCGGCATCGTGGATCTGTGCGGATTCCCGAAAGACTACTTTTACTACTACAAGGCCTGGTGGCGCCCGGAATCCGCGCTGCACCTTTTCCCGCATTGGAACTGGCACGGCAAGGAAGGCAGCGAGATTCCGGTCTGGGTGTATTCCAACCTGGACGAAGTGGAACTGCTGGTGAATGGCGTGTCTGCCGGCATCCAGAAGGTTCCGCATCTGGGCCATCTGGAATGGAAGGTCAAGTACGAGCCGGGCTTGATCGAAGCTCGCGGCGTGAAGAACGGCAAGGTTGTCCTGAGCGAAAAGCGGGAGACAACCGGACCGGCGGCCTCGCTTCGCCTGACGGCGGATCGTACCGAGATTCTTGCGGACGGTGAGGACGTGGCGGTGCTGAAGGTGGAGGCTCTCGATAGCCAAGGCCGCACAGTGCCGGTTGCCGACGACTTGATTGCGTTCAGGGTCTGGGGAGTTGGCAAGCTGATTGGCGTTGGAAACGGCAACCCCAACTGCCAGGAAAGCGACAAAGGCGCAAGGCGGTCGCTCTTCCATGGGCTGGCCCAAATCGTCGTCCAAGGTACGAAGAATGCTGGCGAAATTCAGATCGAAGCGGTGAAACAGGGCGAGGATGGGCAGGGATCGATGCCGGCCAGACTGACGATCAAGACCAGGCAGGTTAGGCTGAGGCCGTCAGTGCCAGAGGCGCGCTAAGAGCCTTGATGGATTGGCGCGCATGACTCATAACCATGCGTGCCAATCGGCAGCAAGAAAGCAAGCTCTTCGAAGCTGTTACCGCGAATAACACGGCAAACAATTCCGAAGCGCCCGCGTACTTTGTTGGGCGAAGCGTGATCAGGCGCTAGCGCACCGGCGCTTCGACCTCGATATTGGCTTCCTTCTGCTGCCGCCAAATGGTAATGCGCACGCGGCCGGTGGCTGGCAGAGCCGCTGTGATTTGCTGTAGCGCAGCCAACGAATCGGTTGGATTGCCGGCGATCTTCAGGAACACGTCCCCCACGCGCAGTCCGGCAGTGGCCGCGCGGCTAGCGGGCGGTACCTCCACGAGCAGGACTCCAATCTCTCCGGGGAGTCCTGACGCGGAAACCTCTCCCATGCCGATGATGTTCTTGACCGTGGCGCCCATCCATACCGCCGGCCGGGGATCGCGCGTGGATTCGGGCTGCGTCGATTGCACGGTCTGCAGGCGGGGAAGTTCCGGAGTGCGCGCGATGCGCTTCAGCGGCGGCCACTGCACTCCGAACTGATCCATCGGGAAGTTCTGAAAGCCAAGGCGCAGCGCCGGAGAATCCTCCCGCACCCGGTAATCGCCGTTTGCCGGGTCCACGAACAGCGCGTCGGCTTCAAGCGAGTGTTCGTCTCTACCGCTCTGCTGTTGCAGCGTCAACGCGGGCCGCGCATTTTTCAGTCCTGCAACGTGCATCAGGTTGTAGTCGTTCTCGGCCCCCCATGGCTGCGGAATGCGGATCGGCTGATACGGGTTGAAAACAATGTTGCGGCGAAAGACATCCTCGCTTTCCTTGAACCATGCGTGAAGATGAAAGGAGTTGTTGACAATCACATTGTTCTCGACAACCCGGAAATAGCCCTCGCGTAGCTTGATCCCGCCATTCAGCATCAGGTTGTTATAGATGTGGTAATTGCTGGAACCGTCGTCCAGGTCGATATCCCATCCGTGATCGCAACGCCAGCGATTATTCCGCAGGATGATCGGCTTGACGGCATCGAGGCGCGGCAGTTCGCGATTCGGCCCGGAGGTGACCGTATCCGCGTCGATGTCTCTCAGATTCCAGTAACGATCGCGACCCCAGGCATTGAATGAGCCATGATCTCCCGTCTCCTTCACCGTGTCGAAGATGTCGTTGTACTCGATCACATGCCCGCCCCACGTTCCCTCAGACATGTTGATGCCCGCGCGCGGGACATCGTAGATCGAGTTATGCCGGATGGTAATGTCCTGCGCCATGGAGATCTCGACCGGCGCGGTCTGCTTCTCGACACGGCCGGTTCGTTCGATCAGTGAATCCTCCAAAATGCAATCGGCGGGGTAGTCTTTGGTTTTCGGCCCAGGCAAAAGATCGATGTCCTTGATCGACTGTGTTTCGTTGTATTCGAAGAGAGGGCTTCGCACCGCCTTCGGGTCACCCACGAAGGCCACGCCATTGCCGCCAGCATCTGCGATATGCGTGCGCCGAATGGCGATTCTGCGATTGTATTTGTTGATGAAGATGGCGTTTCCACCCACCTGATCGAGGAACAGTTCTTCGAGCGCGCAGTCCTCCGCATCGGTAAGCAGAATGGCGCCGCCGCGATACACCGTCCAATCGCTGCGCAGCAGTGGTTCCTTGTTGTCCATGAAAGTCCGCGCAGCGTGCCGGAAGGTCAACCCGCGAAAGTTAATCCATCTGACCGGCTTGCCCTCGTCTCCGCGCAATTCAATCAGGTGGCGCAGCCGGACAGCCTCGACGGCGGCATTCTTCAAATCGAGGCCTGCTGGCGGGTAATAGTACAACGTCGAGGTCTTTTCATCCAGAAACCACTCGCCCGGCGCATCGAGTTCCTCGAAGACGTTCTCTACGAAGCGGTATTGCGGATGCATCCCCATACGGCGATTGTTCTGCCACCCGCCTTCAAAGGTGACATTTCCCTCTGCATCTTTGCCCGTGATGACATAATGGACATCGCCCCACAGGCTTGGGTGCATGGCGTGAATGATTCCTCCACGAGGATCGCTCCATCGGGCCGCCCTGTCATGACTGAATGCATCCGGAGACCAGCCGTTGAAATAGACCGCGGAGGGATCGTAGTTGGGATAACGCGCAAGGATCTGGCGCCTCCCATTCACGAAGAGTTGATCTGTGTGCAGCCCCGCCGGTACATGCGCCATCATGATGCCGTCCCTGTAGGGGGCCCAGACCAGATTAAGTTTCGTTCCACCACTCAGAACAGGCTCTTCGTTTTCATAGGCGGCATAGGTCACTGGCGCCTTCTGGGTCCCGGAGTCCTGAGGCGTGAAAACCAACGTTTCAGGCAGGTAGTATGTGCCTCCACGAAGCCACACGGTCACCTTGCCCAGGGCTTCTTGGCTGCGGGCGAGCTTTTGCGCGGCTTCCAGAGACGCAACCGGTCTGGCCTTCGTTCCCGGATTGCTGTCCCGTCCCGCAGGGCTCACGTAGATGGAGACTTTGCGTTCACCCGCCGCGTGCGCTGCGGGAACGATGGCAAGAAGAATGATGAAGAGCTGCAAGATCTTTTTCATGGCGCAATTTGCGTGCCGGGCAGTTTGACGGCTGATCGTAAAGCGGCAAACCCGATTCGCGCGATGGATCCTCACGTCGATGATAAACAACAGTTCAGTTCCGCGCCGAGCAGGGCCTCGGCTTGTGCCCGGATAATCAGACCACTGGTGGCAAGGTGCTCCGCCGAGGTACGAGGCATGTTGAGAACTGTTCCTCGCGTATTTGGCGAACTCAGAAAGTTGAGGCCCAGTTTGTCTGCCATTGCTGTCGCGGGAAAGGAGTCAACGCTCGTTTCGTGGTCTCTTTCGCGTACCCCATTTCGCTGGCGGGGAGCTGTCACTTTATCGCCGTCGCTTGCCGTCAATGGCGCTGTTTTGGCTCCCTAGCGCCTGCGTCTCGGTCCCCCGAAAAAGCTATGACTGCTGCGCTTGAAACAGCGGCGTCGTGCCTGCTCTCGCCCCCGCTGCGGGGGACACTTCAACGACAGAGGCTCAATATGACGAACACAGCTTCACTCTCCGAATCGCAACTCCGACAATTCACCGGCTCCGAGAACTGGCATCGCCACAGCATCAATTGAACCGTTTTCTATACAGATGGCGCAAAGTTTTTTGCCGACAAGGGCGGGGCTCACTGGCTGCTCGACATCATCGCAATCGCCCAGCAACATGATCCTCGCGCATCCGGCGAAAAGTTCCAGGTCTGGAACCTGAGAATTCACGCCTACCGTATCCCGCAATCACTTGATCGGAAAGAATTCGCATAGTTCACTCCCGACAAGTGCCGCCAGCGCTTTTGCTTCCGCGGCCAATATCAACTCGGAGACAAGAATGGCTCAGGGCTCATTTTCGGTCAAATTCCTCTTAGGAGTTCAACGAGACATGATCGTCGCCGGTCCACCTCCAATTGATTCCGGCGGTCACCGGACCTTTTTCCATTGCGAAATCGCTTGAGAGCCACTGTCCGATCGGCACAATCGGCGGAACCGCGGGATGTGGCATTCTCGGTGGATGTAGCCAAGTCACACGACCGCAATTAGGCGGAATAAGGCGGCACAATAAGGCGGAATAGGGCGGAATAAGGCGAAACGATCCACCGAATACCCATCGGTGGCCTGACGCAGCACCGAGTTGATCGATAGGCGTGGCACCTCGACTCAATGTTCGAGGAGAGAGGTTGCGGGTTCGATAAGGGTTCGATAAGGTTGCCCAGAATGGCTCGGAGCACTGGAAGGAAGCACCGCTTGCACGTCGCATGTTTGGCTTGCGGATTCGTACCTCTGGAGCGTAACGGCAGAGGTCATAGGTTTGTTAAGACCTCAAAACCGGGGAAATGGACTCGGCCAAACGTGTAGTCCACCTCTACCGTGCAACGGCAGAGGTCGGCGCTTTTGTACCTGAAACTGCAGACGCCGGGGAGGCGGTTCTGGCGAATCAGACTAAAAACTGGCTGAAACCTTGCCTTATCCCTTTGTGGTCCAACATTCTTTCCTTTGACCTCGTCGCCGCGGAGATAAGGTACCCCTTTTCTCCTTAAATGCGGGATCCGGGATTGAGCCAATCGGAATGAGCCCGTATAAATCCCTTCGGAAAAGTACCAAAGGGTTGCAGGGGTTTGACGAGCCTAGCGCAAATCCCGAACCGAGTCTCTTCTCGTTCGCGCGAAGTTTGCGAGCCTTTCGGGGAGACCATCCTCGCTAGGCCGATTTGTTTGGTACAATTTGAACAACGGAGTGGTGACAACTTCGCGGTTCGCTTTCGCTTGTGGTGGACAGAGATTTTGGGGCTTTAGCTTACTGTCCATACTGTCCATTTATTCCGGAATTTGGTTATATCCGGTGGAAAATATGGAAATAGGCGAAGGAGTGGACAGTAAGAAAAGACAGTAAAATCTGCGATTTGCGGTAAGTGATTGAAATTGCAGAGGGGACGTAGCTCAGTTGGTTAGAGCGCTGCCCTGTCACGGCAGAGGTCGCGGGTTCGAGCCCCGTCGTCCCCGCCAGATGTAAAAGAACTTAGGTCCGATCTGGCATGTGGCATCAAGGTACAAAAAGGTACGAGCACGAATTGCGAGCGCTCATTGGGCAGGCTCGACAACAAGTTTTGAATAGAAGAGGCTTCCGTCTGTCGGGAGCCTCTTCTGCTTTTGGCGTGACTCATGGCCGATGTATAGCTAGTTTCGAATGGTTAATGCTAGGGCGTTTGCCGTTACCGATCTGCGCAGGTTTCCGGCGGGCCGAGCCAAATCTTTTGAGCGTGTCCGAATTGGCATTCCATCCTTCGCCAACAAAAAGGTGTAGACCGGCGCACCCGGCGGGCCAATTTGCTCCGCAGTTGGGGTGATCCCAAGATCATAAGTCTACAGTTCAGGCGCTCTGCCTTTGCCTCGACCGACACGACTGGAGATCCTTTCTGCGACCCGATTAACCAAGAAAGAGTTGAAGAATCCACTTGCAAGCTTGGCCGCCGCTTGGGCCTCAGCAAGGAGGCGAACAGCGTTGCTGTCCGAAAGGGCGACTTCCTCATTTGCCCAGTAGACGAGGGCCGCAAGCTTTGTTCGCTTATCTTCAAGCCGGTCCGCAATCGCTACTGCCGCCTCGTAGTGTCTTCTCCCAACTGCAACATCTCCATTCCGGAATCCTACTAGGCCGTAATTTGCTTCAATTGCCGCTTCGACCCAGTCCTCGGCTCCTGAATTCCGAATCTTGGAAAGCTGGTCAAGTGCCTCGTGCCGTCGGCCTGTGCTTGCATAGCAAAAAGCTAAGGTGATCTGAAACCCCGGGTCGCCCGGATGCGTAACTAGCCCGAAGCTGGCTATCTTCTCAGAAAGGGGAAATTTCTCGAAGATCGTACTTGCAAGGTACGTTGCATATCGGGCAGCATCATCGGAGAATGGCTGGTCCGCGAGCCATTGCAGGGAGGAGTCCAGTGCTCGGTTCCCGGATTCGAAAAGTTGTGCTTCGGCCAATCCACGCCCAGTCACATCCTGTCGTGATGAAGCGCACTGACAACGCCGGCTGAGAAGCGTCGATTAGATGTGGTGGCGTGTACGCTTGAGGCTTTACCGGATGGGACCCATGGGGAGTGCGAAATCTCCAAGTGGGGCTGATCCCGATGTGATCTTCCCAGGCTCTCACTCGGATAACCAAGCCATCGCCGCTGATAGCGAAATCGCGTCCGGAACGCCGGATCCAAAGGATCGAACTGCATTTGCAGCCGCGTTCAGGCGGGTTCGTTTCATGATGGCCTGTTCTTCCTGAACGGCCACGACCCACCCGACACGCGGAGAACGCACAATCAGAACCTGAATGAAGAGTGGAGGATACGTGTGACTGTCATCCTCGTAACCTTGTTCTTCCTCATCATGATTCTGGTGGAACTTGCGCGGGAGCGGGTTCATCACCACCCCGCAGATGATCGGACGCCCAAGGAAGCGCATGGGAAAGGGCAGCGATGATCGGACCTGTCCAATTGGATTGCTGCTCGCATCGGACTCGCCAGAGAACGTGGTCCACTCTCTATAGCCGTAGACGGAACCCCTGAACGGCCGTCCTTCCGTCTGGAGGGAGAACCAACATGAGGAAAACAGCCATTGTTACAGCGGGCTCCCGAGGAATAGGACGTGCAATTGCCAAGTGTCTTGCAGAAGATGGGTTTGCCGTAGTTGTGAACTTCACCAGCAGCGTGCAAGACGCGATGGAAACCGTAGCCGAGATCACCGAATCGGGTGGTCAGGCGGTAGCCATCCAGGCTGATGTAACCAAACAAGATGACGTCAAGCGGCTCTTTGACAGCTCACTGAAGGAATTCGGCCGGATCGACGTCGTTGTGAACAACGCCGGCATCATGCCGCTATCGCCTATCGCAAGGGGAGACGTCGAGACCTTCGACGAAACCATCAGAACTAATCTTCGTGGCACGTTCCTTGTCTTTGCGCAGGCAGCCTCGCAAATCAGCGAAGGCGGTCGAATCATTGCGTTCTCGAGTAGTGCCCTGGGGAAAAATTCCCCTTCGTACGGCGCCTATATCGCTTCCAAAGCGGGTGTCGAAGGCCTTGTCCGCGTTCTGGCCAACGAGACTCGGGGGCGCCAGGTTACGGTAAATGCCGTTGCTCTCGGGCCCGTTGCGAATGAACTCTCTTTTGAAGGCAAGAGCGAGGAGGAAATTGCTCGACCTGGCACGTTGGCTCTGCCTGAGTATTCGAGTGAGCTGAATGACATTGCCCGCGTCGTCTCTTTTATCGCCGGGCCAGAAGGTGGTTGGATCAATGGTCAGGTAATTCCCGTGACGGATGGTGCGCATGATCGATTTGCCACTGTTGGGTCCAGTGCGGGACCTGGCACAAGCTCGAAAAGCAGTGTGGCTGGCGGACCCCTTGTCCACACTCGTGCATAGTAAACGAACGGCGCGGAGCGACAATCTGGGCTCGGAATTGTGACGAGGGTAACCCAATTGACGTGCAGTCCATTGGGCGGTTCATCTTCCCAGATTGAGGTAGAGATGGCGGGGTGTTTCCCTTTCGCTCGGGAGCGAACTGACAGGCTGCAAGTGGGTAGAAGGTTCTCTCTATCATTTGTCATGCCTCTTGGTTCGCGGAACCTGCAGGCGGGTTCCTGCTGAGTATTCGCCACATCGCCACGTTCGGATTTTGCGAGGAGGCGACATGGTCGGCTCCACAGCTCCGCGGGTTTCAGCTACCGCGATCCTCCCCAAGCCAGCATTGCAGCGGGTTCTCGACAATCTGTGTCAGAGCGGATTCCAGTTGATCGGTCCTACGGTCCGCGATGGCGCTGTGATTCTCGACGCCATCCGGAACATCTCTGAATTGCCCATCGGGTGGACGCTCGAACAGAAGGCGGGAAGCTCGCACCTGTTGCGAACGCACTCCACCGACTACTTTGGCTGCCCCGTCGGCCCGCATTCGTGGAAGCGATATTTATTCCCGCCCCACTTCGATTTGCTGACCGCACACAGGAACAGCCACGGCTGGACCTTTGAACCTGCCAGGGACGATTCTCCGCCGTTTGCCTTCATAGGCGTCAGGTCGTGCGACCTGCATGCGATTTCCATCCAGGATGATGTGTTCGTCAATGGCGCCGTGAGTGATCCGCATTACGCGCGCCGCCGCGAGCGGGCATTCATCCTGGCGGTGAACTGCAATACGGCGGCGTCAACATGCTTCTGCACGTCGATGAAGACGGGACCGCGGGTGCTCTCAGGATTCGACCTTGCATTAACGGAACTTCCGGAATCGTTTGTCATCGAGATCGGCTCCGAGGCGGGCTCCAACGTGCTTGCCGGCGTGGACTGGCAACCGGCCAGCGCCTTTGATCTGGGCCGCGTCACGCAGATCATGCAGCGGACCGAGCGACAGATTCAGCGACAGGTAACGACAAGCGACCTGCCGCAACTCTTGTACGACAGAATCGACCATCCTTATTGGGACGCCATTGCTGCGCGATGCCTGTCCTGCGCGAACTGCACCTTGGTCTGCCCCACATGTTTCTGCTCAACGGTGGAAGACCACAGCGATCTGACTGGGACAAACACCAAGCGAACGCGGGCGTGGGATTCCTGTTTCATCCTCGATTTTTCGCACGTCCACGGGGGAAACAGCCGTCCCACCGTCAAGTCGCGCTTCCGCCAGTGGATGACCCACAAGCTGGGGGCGTGGATCGATCAGTTCGGCCGTTCCGGTTGTGTGGGGTGCGGGCGCTGCATTGCATGGTGTCCGGTGGAAATTGACATTACCGAAGAGCTGAGCACCCTCCGCTCACAGGGGGCACGATGAGTGCGACAACCATGTTCGAGCCGGCGGCGATAGCCGATCCCATGCTGCCCTATCCGGCGGTGGTGCGCGCCATCCGGCCTGAAACCTACGGCATCTCGACCTTCTCGCTGGAATACCTCGACCCCGCTGCACAGGCAGGATTTGCCCCGGGCCAGTTCAACATGATTCATCTGCCCGGATTCGGCGAGGTCGCGATTTCCATCTGCTCCGATCCCAATACGCCAAAGGTCATGGAGCACACAATTCGCTATGCGGGCAGCGTCACGCGGGCCATTGGCCGCCTCAGGGTCGGCGACACGGTGGGTATGCGCGGACCCTACGGAAATCCCTGGCCCATGCAGCTTGCGGAAGGCAAGGACCTGATGATCGTTTCCGGCGGCATTGGGCTCGCGCCGCTTCGGCCGCTGATTCTGGAGGTGATCCATCGCCGCAGCAGCTTCGGCCGGGTGCTCCTCCTTTATGGAGGCCGCACGCCCCAGGATCTGCTCTATACCGGGGAATTCGAAAAATGGCAGGACGGCGGAATCGAGATGAACGTGAGTGTGGACCGCGCCGACGAAACCTGGAAGGGGCAGGTCGGCGTGATCCCGATGGCGTTTTACCGCATCCGCTTGGATCACCGTAACACGCTCGTCTTCTCATGCGGCCCGGAGATCATGATGCGCTTCGTCATCTACGAGGCCATGGCGCGGCGCATTCCCAAAGAAGCGATCTACGTCTCGATGGAACGTAATATGAAGTGCGCCATCGGCTTCTGCGGGCACTGCCAGCTCGGGCCCGCCTTCATCTGCAAACAGGGTCCGGTGTTCCAGTTTTCGACGATTGAACCGTTCTTCGGAAGGGAGGAGTTCTGATGGCAGGCGATGCAAAACCGCGCCTGGCGGTTTTCAAATTGGCTTCCTGTGACGGCTGCCAGCTGCAGATGCTGAATCTGGAAGACGAACTCCTCGACATCGCAGGCAAAGTGGAGATCTGCTATTTTCTCGAGGCGCGTTCGCAGATCCTCGACGGCCCTTACGACGTGGCGCTGGTTGAGGGATCGGTTACCACGGAGCATGACGTCGAGCGGGTGCGTGACATTCGGCGAAACTCGCAAATGCTGATCACGATTGGCGCCTGCGCCAGCGCCGGCGGAATCCAGGCGCTTCGAAACATGCAGGATGTGGATGAATACACGCGGTCAATTTACGCCAACCCTTCCTACATCCATACGCTGTCGCAATCGACGCCTGTGGCAGCGCATGTGACAGTGGACTTTGCCATTAATGGCTGCCCGATCTCCAGGCAGCAACTGCTGGAAGTGCTCACGTCGCTGCTGATCGGCCGCGCTCCGCAGCTGCCGACGTACTCGGTGTGCGTCGAGTGCAAGCGCAAAGGAAATGTTTGTGTGCTGGTCTCGCGCGGCATCGCCTGTATCGGTCCCATCACCCAGGCCGGGTGTGGCGCCCTGTGTCCGGGTTTCAACCGCGGCTGCTTTGGCTGTTACGGCCCCATGGAAAGCGCTAATCCGGATTCTCTTTGCCACAGACTGGCCATGCGCGGCATTCGACGCGCCGAAATTCTGCGGTTGCTGAACGGATTCACCGGCTGGGCCGAAGAATTCCGCTCCGCCGCGGAGAAGCTTGAGAAGACATCGCCATGACTGCAACCAATGGAATTCGTACCGTCCGGCTGGAATCGATGACGCGGGTCGAGGGAGAAGCCGGCCTGCGCATTGAGGTCCGCGATGGGCAGCTTCAGGACGTCAGGCTGGACATCTATGAGCCGCCCCGAATGTTCGAGGCATTCCTCCGCGGACGTTCGCTGCGCGAAGTGCCCGATATCACCGCGCGCATCTGCGGCATCTGCCCGGTCGCGTACCAGATGAGCTCCGCCCAGGCAATCGAATCGGCGCTGGAGATCACCCCGGGCCCGGAAATCCAGGCGCTGCGCCGATTGCTCTACTGCGCGGAATGGATGCAGAGCCATGCGCTGCATATCTATCTGCTCCAGGCTCCCGACTTTTTCGGAATGGAGAGCGCGGTGGCGCTGGCAGCGAAACAGCCCGATCTGGTGCGCCGGGGCCTCGAGCTGAAAAAGATCGGGAACGAGCTGATGGAACTCATCGGAGGCCGGTCCGTGCATCCCGTCTCCGTCTGCGTTGGCGGGTTCTGGAAGGTCCCGCGGCGAAATGAACTGCTTGCACTTCGCGGCCGATTGGAATGGGCGCTCCAAGCCTCACTTGAGACCGTGAAATTCGTGTCTTCCTTGAAACTGCCGGAGTTCAATGCGGACTATGAATGCGTAGCGCTCTCCCATCCCCGGGAATACGCGATGAACGCAGGGCACATCATCTCCTCGGCGGGGCTCGACATCCCGGTCAGAGAGTTCGAGCAGGTCTTTCTCGAAATGCATGTCGCGCATTCTACGGCATTGCACTCGGTGCGCTCCGAGCGTGGATCCAGTTACCTGGTTGGACCGCTTTCGCGCATCAATCTGAACTTGAATCATCTGTCTCCGTCCGCCCGGCAGGCCGCGGAAGAGAGCGGCGTCCCATGGCCCTGCTTCAATCCTTATGCGGGAATCGTGGCCCGGGCCGTGGAACTGGTGATGGTGTGCGAAGAGAGCCTCCGGCTCATCGACACATACAGAGAACCGGACCCGCCCAGCCTTCCCTACACAGTTCGCGCAGCGGAAGGTTGTGCCGCGACCGAAGCGCCGCGAGGTTTGCTCTATCACCGCTACCGCATCAGCGATCAGGGTATCGTGCAAATCGCCAAGATCGTTCCGCCCACCTCTCAGAACTGCCGGCGGATCGAAGACGATCTGCGCTTGCTGATTCCGGGAATTCTCGAGCGAACGGATGCGGAAATTGTGGATGCATGCGAGAAGCTCGTACGCAATTACGATCCCTGCATCTCGTGCTCAACACACGCCGTAAAGATTCGAATGAACCGCAGTTGAGCCCGGAACCTTCTGTAACTTGTTCACAAAGCAACGGCAGATCTTTAGGCTCATCTTCTACAGTTTGGGCA
>PLXP01000128.1 GCA_003151435.1 Acidobacteriaceae bacterium | reverse complement strand
CTTTAATTATGCGCGGATGTATAGGCTTCTTCATTGCCGTCTCCTCGTCTCGTGCGCCTCGAGCGCGTCGATAACTTGGAAGCCTAACGCATCCCGCCGGAGACCGGCTTTCTGATCCCATCTGTTCGCGTCAACTGAGATCAGGATTCTTGATTGTCTAAGTTGGGCATACGATCTCTCGCGTCGCAAGAGCGGGATCTGAAGCACCCTGAATTCAGATGGGCTCATTTGTCGACAAGAATCTCAGTCTGAGGCTTCTTGATGCTCTGGGTCTAGCTCTCCAACTTCTTGATATAGAGCCAAAGCCCGACCAACATGAACGCAATGGCGATGAGACACACGCCAAGACCGATGCGGCGATGGTTGCGCTCAACCATAGCGTCCTTGCCGGCCTTCAGGTTCGCGTCGGCGATCTTCATGCCTGCTTGAATATCCTGATTGACCAGTACCGTCTGGAAGCTGTGGATGGTGACCCGAGCTTTGGTGAGCGCATCCCGCGCCTGATCCTGATTGAGGCGAGCCTCGCTGACTTCCATGCCTGAAGACTCGGCAAGATGTAAGGCCTGATCGGCATCCTTGATTGATTTGTCGAGTTGCATGAGGTTGCTCTGGATGGCCGCCCTCGCGCGATCGCAATGGTCGTCAGGCTTATGGCAACGCATGCAAACTCCGTCGGGACCGGTGCCGAGCATCGCATCGGATGGCATGTGAATGCCGTGATTGCTGTGGCAGACGACGCATCCGGGAAGAGATTTTTCCTGAAAAGCTTTGCTATGAGTGCTCTTTGCGTACATCTGGGCCTGAAATGCGTGGCAGTTGGCGCAGACGTTCTGAACCTTATCCACTCCAGGCGGCAACGCGCCATGGTTTCCGTGACAGGTGGTACACGTCGGCGCGCTCAAATCCCCTCGCACCACCATTGCGTCGTGGTGGACGCTGGTGTTGTAGTTCGCAAATTGGTCGGTGGGAATCCCGTACTGCTTCATGTAGGCAGCGTCGGAGTGACAGCGCGAGCAGGTCTTGGCCACGTTCACCGGATTCACGGTGGAACGGGGATCGCTTGGCGGCCTGAGATCGTGGACGCTATGACAATCCGTGCATACGGCAACCTTGGTGTCACCAGCAGCGAGGCGCTTGCCGTGCATGCTGGTGTGGTACTGGTCCAACTGGTCTGTGCGCAGGCTGGGGTTGTATTGACGCATCAAAGCCGGATTGGAATGGCAGGAACCACATAACTGCGGAATCTGCTTGCGATCAATCTTTCCCTTCCAACCGGTCTTGCGGCTCATCGAAACATCAGGATCGTAACTGCTTGCGTCGCCTCCATGGCAACTGGTACAAGTCAATCCCTTTTGTGCGTGAATGTCCTGGCTAAACGTCTCTTGTGTAACTCCAAGGGGCTCGGGCAACGCCGAGTGACAGTCGAGGCAGGAGTCTGTGGCTTGTCCATACGTCGCGCACGACGCGAGCGCGACGAGCCCGGCCAGCAATGCTGAACGGGCTGCGAGAAATAGACGGAGGCTAATTCGCAAGGAAGCCATAGATAGTCATACCTATCACGTAAAAAAGAGCAAAGATTGAAAGGCCAGTGATCCACACTTTGGTGCGTGGGGCTTTGTCACTTTCGAAAAACGGCAGCATCATCCACAACAAGCCGGCGAGACTGCAGCCAAGCACACCCAGCACCTCCCCATCGACAAACCAGACTTTCGAGGGAATCAGCTTGAGGGTCTGGAACATGAAGAGGAAGTACCACTCGGGCTTGATGCCCGCTGGCGCAGATATAAACGGGTCTGCCTTTACACCGAGGTTCCACGGGAACATCGCCGCCAGCGCACCCAGCGCGCCAATCGCAACATACCAGGCCATCAATTCGCGCAGCGCAAAGTTGGGAAAGAACTTCATTTCCCGTCGCGCAGAAGGATTCGCGGTCCACTCGGCTTCCAGCTTTGGCGGAACGCTCATTCCAAGGCGCTGAACGAGAAACAGGTGCACTGCGATGAGGACAGTTACGATGCCGGGAAGCACCGCGACATGAAATCCAAAGAACCGGGTGAGCGTAGCTCCCGTAACTTCTTCTCCACCACGAAGGAAAATCATCATCGGCTTGCCTATGATGGGAATCTGCCCCGCAATCTCGGTGCCCACTTTGGTGGCGAAAAATGCCAGCGTATTCCAAGGTAGCAAATAGCCGCTGAAACCGAATCCCATGACAAGAAAGAGAAGCAGCATGCCGGTGACCCAGGTCAGTTCCCGGGGCTTGCGATAGGCCTTGAGAAACACCACGCTGAACATGTGGATGAAGGCCGTGAAGATCATAAGGTTGGCTGACCATGAGTGGATGGAACGGATCAGCCAGCCAAACTGCACGCGGGTCATGATGTACTGCACGCTTTCGAACGCTTCGTTCGCGCCCGGACGGTAATACAGCAGCAGCAAAATCCCCGTCAGCACCTGGATGACGAAAAGAAAAAGGGTGATGCCGCCAAAGAAATACCAGTAGGAAAGGCGATGCGTTGGAACAGTCTTGTGGCGTAGCGGAGCGATGAGATCATCCAGATGAAGGCGTTCATCAAACCAGCGTACGAGGGTGGCGATCAAAATCAAGCCTCCCGCTTCCGGCTTACGACGATTTCCTCGCCGCGAAGATGCACGTCGAACACATCGAGCGGTCGAGGGGGGGGACCTGAGACGTTGCGGCCGTTCAAATCGTAGGTACCGTTGTGGCACGCGCACCAGATCTCGCGCAGGTCACTGCGATACTGAACCGTGCATCCGAGGTGAGTACAGGTGGCGGAGAGCGCTCGATATGTGCCGTCGTTGTTCATGATTAACAAGCCCGGACGGCTGCCGAAACGGAAGATCTTGCCGGAGTTCGGCTTCATCTCCACGCTCTTTGCTGCCACAACCTCGTCCCCACCCAGATCGACGACCGCCGGAGGGACAAAAAAACGCAGTACCGGATAGATGAAAGATGCCAACGATGCGAGGATTCCCCCGCCGAGGAAGATCTCAATCGCATGGCGGCGCGAAGTTTCAGGTTGGGGGGGATGGTCAGCGCACATGGTCTACACCCTGTGCCTCAACTGTCGACCCGAAGACTCTCAATGCGTTGTTATTCCTAGGCAAAGGCTTCAACCTTCCACGATTTGCACCGACATAGAGTCTGTACGCGAGCGTTCCGTGGCCGAAACACTCAGTTTGCTGATCGTTATAGCACAGTAGTGGTTCTCAGAGATTTGGGACTGTGATGAAAATCACACTTCTAAAGTTGGGGTGTGCAGTTCTGGTGTTTCAAATCACGCAAGCCGAGACAACAGAGACGGCCGTACCAACTGGCACACCCGTCGAAGTGACAGGAAAAAAGCTCGGAAGCTGACCGATGCGATTCTCTCGCCCGCAGTCTGCCTCAATCCCTCTTCTCGCGTTCCGCAGTTCGCCTGCGATGATTTGATTGCTACTTCTGCAAAGTGTGAATATAGGCTACGGTTGCCGTGATCTGAGCATCCGTTAGCTTGCCGGCATAGGCTGGCATCTTGTTCTTGCCTTTTTTGACGGCGGCGATCAATTCAGCATCCGGAGTCTTAACGATTGCCGGATCCTTGAAGGAGGCAGCATTTAATTTCTTGCCGGCCGGCGTGGCGCCAAGGCCGTCTGCACCGTGGCACATCAAGCACTTCGCCTTGTAGGTATCCGCACCGGCGTTCTGCGCAAATACGGGAGCTGCGATGGATGTAGCAAGACAAAACATCGCGACAACATTCAAATTCAATTTCACTGACATACTCCTTGGCGCCGGGTTCTCTGAGCGCTCTCCCGACCGGGCAAGTATACCGCCCGCAAGCCTTGAGTCTCGAACTCGACACCTGCAAGCCGGTGAACGTGAGTCTATCCGAATCGAGACTCTGTACCAAAAGTGAGCCGCCGGAGTCTTCTCAATGAGCGCGTTAGTAAAGACAACCGTTCCAAATCTGCTTGCTCCTTGAAGCTAAGCGAGGCTATTTAGAATCAGGCAGCTTGGCCGGTTATTTCCGCCATAACTGATCAAATCTGTGCACGAGCCCTTAACCTCCTCCTTTAGTTTGAGTTATGTCCCCAAGGGCATCATGATCGGCCAATTCTGGCCTGTATGTGCGAATTGTGGCCACGTTCAGGCTCGCAATAATACGCAACAAGCTCAGGGTTTAGGTGCTTACGGCTATGGACTGCCCGATGCTTTGTACCAACGAGATTGTTCTGGTAGCGCATATGTGATTACGGTCACTTATGCACATCTTTTGATTCTGGTCTTATGGTATGCATAAGTGATTTGAGTCACTGTCACAGGTTTTATCCCGGTTTCATAAACTGACTTTGTGCTTCGATTGAGCTCGCGTTGTTTGTTCGTTGCGAAGTTCGGAACAACGCAGGTGGACGGAGTGCTCGGGTCGAAATGTAAGCGGGAAGGTCCAGATTCCCCCGCAGAGGAAAAAGATGCGCAAACTTGTTCGGCTTCTTCTCACTTGTGCCAGCGTTTCGGTGCTTTTCGGCTCGCTCCCCGCATTGGCACAAGTCGACCGATCCCTGGAAGGCGACCAGAAGTGCACCGTCTGCCACGATGAGAATTGGAGTACGCCGATACTCACCATCTACCAGACCAAGCATGGTGTGAAGGCCGACGGGCGCACTCCTGGTTGCCAATCGTGTCACGGCGCCAGTGTCGACCACCAGGGCGATCCGGGCGGCAAGTCGCCGGATGTCGTGTTTGGAGCCAAGTCCAAGAAGCTTTCGTCGGCAGAAGAGCGGAATGCAGCCTGTCTCAGCTGTCACGAATCGAGCGTCCGTGCCAGGTCGCACTGGTCGGGGAGCCAGCACGAAATGCATGGCGTTGCCTGCACCGACTGCCACGAACTGCATGCGCCAACGCAGAGAGTGCTGAATCCGCTGACCCAGGCCGACGTCTGCGCCAAGTGCCACAAGGCCCAGCAAGCCCAGATTCATCGCTACTCGAGGCACCCGATCGTGGAAGGAAAAGTGACTTGCTCCAGCTGTCACAACGTGCACGGTTCAGTCGGCCCCAAGCTTCTCGTCAAGGAATCTGTTAACGAGACGTGCTACACGTGCCACGCGGAGAAGCGCGGTCCCTTCCTTTGGGAGCATGCACCGGTTGTGGATGACTGCACCAACTGCCATACGCCTCACGGTTCGAATTTATCGCCTCTCCTTAAGATGCGGGTGCCGATGCTCTGCCAGGGCTGTCACACCGGCGATCACGGGAAAAACCTTTATAGCGGTGCAAATCTGCCTGGCGGTAACGTAACCACGGCTAATGGCCAGATTCCGCTGGGAAGCCAGAGTCCAGCAGCGCAAGGAAACGGGCGCAGCTGCATTGCCTGTCACTCGACGATCCACGGTTCGAATCATCCGGCCGGCGCCAAGTTCCAAAGATGACCGTTCAATTGGAGAGACTGAATTGACTACATACGCGAAGATAACCAGTTGTGCGGCCCATGCGATGCGATACGTTAGTGGTGGCATCATCCCCTGCTTGATGTTCTTCATGCTGGCCGGATACAGCGACCACGCGTACGCACAAACGCCTGCCGCAAGTCAGACGCCTCCCGCAAGTCAGACGGCTGCCGCAAGTCAGGCGGCTGCTCCAAGTCAGACGAAGCCTGAAAACAAGGCTGAGGTCGGGGTCGGAGGCGTAAGCGACAGCTCATTCAAGTTCGGCGAATACAACGGCCTGCAGAATTCAGGACCGTTCGGTATAGGGAATTTCGATTTTCGCGGTGGCGCTCCCTATGACAGCAAGAGTACGTGGCGCTGGCAGATGAAAGGGACGAACCTCGGCCTTGAAACGCGCAACCTGTACGCCGAGTTCGGCAAGCAGGGCAAGTACCGGTTCTTCGTTGGCTATTCCGAACTGCTGGCTAACCGCTCCGATACTTTCCAGACCCCTTATTTAGGCGCCGGCACGGGGAATCTCACGGTGCCGTCAAATTGGGTTTTTCCAGCGGTCCCGCAGGCCAGTGCCACAAAGCTCAACTTCCGGGTCTTTGATCCGGTTGCCGGGGCCGGAAGCGTCTACAACACCTCCGGCGTGCTGACCGCGCCTACGGCTACTCAACTGGCAAGGGCGGCCAGCATCCGTGCCGCGGACATTCCCGATTTCCAAAGTGTCTATCTTTCGACCAAGCGTACCAGGGTCGACGCCGGTTTAAGCTTCAACATTTCGGACAAGCTGGACATTCCACTCAGCTACACACACGAGCACAAGTCCGGTCTCAAGGCTCTTGGCGCCGTTACTTCGCAGGTGTCGGAAAACGCCGCCACTCTTCCCATACCGATTGACTTCGACACCAGCCAGGCGAACGCGGCCGTGAACTATAGAGTCAAGCAGTTCTACCTGTCATTTGCCTACTACGGTTCGTTCTTCACCGACAACGTCAACTCCACCACGTGGCAAGACGTTGCCGATCCGACCAAGAGTGCCACGATGGCGAACCCGCCGAGCAACCAGTTTAACCAGTTCACGTTTTTGGGCGCGGAGAAGTTTAAAGGCAACATGAAGCTCGTCGTCTCCGGATCCTACGGGCGCAATACCCAGAACGACCCCTTCCTTGGACCCTCGACCGCGAATAATGGACAGTTGGCATTCGGCCTGCCCGTTCCATCGCTCAACGGGCTTGTGGTGAGCAGCATGGTGAACGCAAAGTTCACCGCAAAGCCCAACAAGAAATGGAACCTTGTTGCAGCCTACAAGTTCTTCGACCGCGACAATCAAACCCCTGTCCACACTTACTTGTTCCAGGATGCGAACGAGTCGAAGAGCGGCGCTTCGTCCTTCGCCGGCCTTTACGGATTGCCTGCCACGCTGGGAAGCAACACGAATATTTACCAAAATCGCGCCTACAGCGCGATGACCAACCAGGCGGACGGGGAAGCGGAATACGCAATCGCGAAGAAGCAGTGGCTCCAGGCCCACTACCAGTGGCAGAAAATCGACCGCAGTTGCCCCGGCGCCTGGATCGATTGCTCCGACGCGGCCAGGACCGATGAACACACGCTGGGAGGGGAGTGGCGCAGAACAGCCGTTGGGAGCCTGACCGGAAGAGTCGACTACGCGTATTCGTGGCGGAGGGGAAGGTACAACGAGAATGCGTTCCTGTCCCTTGTTCCCATGGCGAACCAGATCCCTCTGGGAGGCGCAACCGAGAGCGTTTTCGCGTACATGAAAGAGACCGGCCTGACGGCGTTCGGTCCGATCGCGGGTCTGCCNNTATGGCAGCCGCAACAACATCAACGAAATACCGGGGATGAGAAGGTACATGGAAGCCGACCGCAATCGCCACAAGGTACGTTCCGACCTGGATTGGCAGGCGACGGAGAAGTTCTCGCTCCATGGCAACGGTGAGTTCAACGATGACGACTACCTCAACTCCGCCTACGGTCTGAAGAAAGACGTGTTCTGGGAAGCGAGCATGGATGCCGGTTACGCGGTAAGTGAGAACCTCGTCGCCGACATTTTCTATACCTACGACAACCAGCGGCTTCTGACCAGGGGCGATGCCTACGGCAGCAACAGTACTACGACGTTTGTCGGCCAGGCCGCTGACATGGCCGTCTCGGGCGGGTGCTATTCAACGGTTGCGGCCAAGAACGCCAGCGCCAAGATCGATCCGTGCCTGAATTGGCCCAAGAGCGATCGCGATAAGAACGATACCCTCGGATTTTCAATCAGCAGGAAGAACCTGCTATCCGGCAATCTCCAACTGGCAACCCAGGTCTTGTACACCCGCGCGCGGACCGATACCGCGGTCTCAGGCGGAAGTTATGTCAATAATCCGCTTGCCCTCGCATCGCCTGCTCCGGTTTTGCCTTCCGGAACAGTTGCGGTGTTTTTCATTCCCGCCGCGAATTACCCGACGGTGAGAGATGACGAGATCACGGTGTCGCCGACGGCTCAGTACGTGATCAAGAAAAGGTCTACACTGCGGGCCTTCTATCTGTTCCANNAGTGAGCGCCGGGGGACTTTCGCTGGTTTTCACATTCTAGACGCGGCGCCAGAGCCTAGATTACGCAACGTGAGGGTACATCCGGGTGTTGCGCAGCCTGTCTCATGCAAGTGCGCAACGGCAGTGGCTATGTAAAGGGGTGTTGCGCAGGCAATTTATGGGAAGTGCGCAACGAAGGTTCATGTTTTCGAGAGATCTGTGACTGGTGAAGGTCCAAAGGAGTCGGTTGGGGAGGCTGTAAGCACGCTTGAGATGGTACCTGTCCGGCTTAGCATCTTCGTAGCACCGAATTATCGCATTTGGCTGTGAGTTAGTAGGAGCTTGTCCCCGCCCTACCCCGAATCGCAGCGTTAAGTTCCAATGCTATGTAGGGAAACGCATGTTCCCCCGACTTTGCGCGCATTTTTGGCCAGTTGAATCGAAGGCTGTTTCTGGCCCTTTTGACAACGGGCATCACGGAAGTAACATCGTCCCGTTTGGAGCAGCGAATCGGAGCGGCCATAAGGGCCGCGGCAAGTCCGGCGGCGTCAAAGAGAACCATCGAGCGATTCAGAGTCTCATTCATCAGCCAACATGTCAGCCAGAATACATCTGGATCAGTAAGTCTCCGGCGGCCAAGAAGAATGAACCAGATCATGTTTCCTCTACCGGCCATAAGCCAGACAGCATCCTCCCTCAGATCATGATCGCCCTCCTACCGGGACAGTGCCGGCCCGATGACGGGGCAGGTTTCCGGCGCCGAAAGCAGCTGCTTTTCAGGCTCATATACTCACCTAAAACAGAGGATTTCACCTGTTTTCCCTATACTAAGTCGGGAGCCGAAGCGAATATTAGGCGAACCTTAACGTCATAAGTGCCAATGCTCCGTAGGGAAACACGTGTTTCCCTACGATTGCACCCTGTTTTTGGCCAGTTAAACTGGCCGGTTAATTGGGGCGGAATCAAACTATTTTCAGCACAGGGAAAACGCCGGTTTCCAGCGTGCGCGCGCGAGGTGTTTTCGGTGCGGTAAGACGGAGAAACCCACTCGAGCTTGCCCTCCGAGAGATCGCCAAGAGCCATCGCGTTTCGACGGCCACCGTGCAACGTGTGCTCCGCAAGCACGCCCAAACCGCACAGGAGCATGCCGCATGACTTATCGTTCCAAAGTTTTGCTTCTCAGTCCTGCCGCCATCGCCGGCCTTACTGCGCTGATCTATGCCGCTAATCGGCATCGCAAGGCAACTGCCCTGCTCCGCGACCTCCGCAACGACTTGAAAGCGCGTGTCGCGGAGACACGCGCCCTCCATCGCACACTCCGTCATCA
>PLXP01000223.1 GCA_003151435.1 Acidobacteriaceae bacterium | reverse complement strand
TTACTTATGACGTTGTGTTTAGATGGCCGGAACATTGGGGAGGGATGCTCCACACTCCGGTTGTGATCTATCGGCGAACACAGTAATCCTGATGTGCGTCGCCAGGCACTAAATTATGAGTCGATTTCGGCTGAGGGATCTGATTGATCCCTTTCGCCATGCAAATCCTTCGCGGAGCTTGACTGGATCCAAGCGAATGGGTCTACGAAATCCTCGATTTGAGCGCAATTAGCGGCAGGCTCAAGGCCATGGAGGTTCTCCAATCCGTCACTGCGCTGCGACAAAGCTGTGCGCAAGCTCCAGCGTGGTGAAGCATACCTGGAGCGCAGGGAGCGGAGCCAGAGTCGCCTGCGTTCCCTGAGAACTCCCGCATCGCGTATTTCTCTCTTGCATTTATTGAGCTCGAACCAGCGAAGATAGTTGGTGACAACGCTGCTCATCGTCATCTCAACTCCCGCTGCGAAGTTGTGCTCTGCCATGTGGCGCTGCAGGATCGGCGACTGCAGAATGGTAACGAGTTGGCCAGCGAGATCGTTGGCATCGCCAATTTTGTAGAAGCGGATCGCCATGTCTTCGTCCGCTGCCATCCCTCGAAGATCGCCAATGTCAGCGCACACAATCGGAATGCCGTACTCACATGCCTGATGCGCCGGTCCGCTCGATCCAGTTGCCGAGTCATAGGGCAGGACCAAAACCGAGGTGCTTCGAAAAAGGTCTGGAATGTCATCTTCGGCGACATAGCCGCGGAACTCAATGGGGAGACGTGCAGGCTGTGCGTCTTGGATCGACTCCCAGTAGCCCGCCTTGGTGTGGTGATTGGCGCCCGCAATAATCAGGCGGGCGTTGGGGATCTTTTCCAAAACAGATGGAAAGGCTTGCATCAGCGTTTCGAGGCGTTTGTAGGTTCCCCAGTGTCCGATGGCCAGAAGGCGCTGATCAGGATTGCCACGCAAAGAAAAATCAGGAGGGCTGGGGATGGATGCAAATGTGCCGTGAGTTCCCAACAGGACGTTTTGAGCGGAGTACTTGGTAATCAAGGTGCGGCGATAGCCCGGGAGCAGCACGGAGACCGAATTTGCCTTGAGCAAAGCCCGAGTCGCAAGGTCAGTACCCATGCGGAATATTTTTTCCCTGCGTACTCCAGCGGCGGCGAAATCAACGTGCTCGATGATGTGGTGGAGAGTGATGTGGGTGTAAAAGCCAGCGGCCCGCGTGAGGGCAGGTGCAGATAGCCCTGCGAATGCGGCGAAAGGCCTCTCGGGTGTGGCAAAGCTGGAAAATACAAGGTTGTACCACACAACATCTGGTTTCAACTTACGAATGGTGTTTAACAGGCGGACCGGAGTGGCCAGCGCGCCGAACTTCCAGCAGCGGACGACGTTGAAGCCCTCGAGCTCCGGTTGTTCGCTTGCCTTGATCGTGTTGCCGTTTTCGTCAGTTGCAAAATCGTAGTCGGTGAGTTCATCTGCAAGGATGATCAATTCGACGTCAGGGTTACGCTTCAACTCCCGCGCAATATGAAACGCGTACTCGTTCAACTGGCGACCACTGGGAGGAAAAGTCGCAACTAAGCAAATTCTCATAGGGCTTGATTCCGCCTTCAAAATAGATTGATGCTCACATAGGGTTTGAACTGTTGACTTTGACCACCGGAGAAGTTGATGAAAGTTTCCTGCTGCAGGCCTGCTGAAAACCGAATCGGATACTGCAGGACAACGGCTCCGGAGTCGTCATTGAATTTGCGGCGGAAGGGCCTGGCATAAGTGACAGCAAGACCATTTTGGATAGCGTCGTAGACGTGGAAACCTCTGGTGCTGGAGTAGGCGGTCGAAAACTGCATGTTCCAACTGTGGTTTGGGTTGAAATCGACTGTAGCGGCAGGGCGCAGATTCTGCGCAATCCCAGAATTCTTACCGACGACTCGCCATGCGCGCAGATCTTCGGCCACTGCCCTGATATTCAGCCGCTCTCCAAACTTGCGTTCGAGCCCTACGTAGGAAGAAGTGAAGTAATCCTCAAAGTTCACGGACGAGAAAAGCTGATCGTTCATTCCCCATCCGGTGACCAGCGCCGTCTTTCCCCATGGCGCCCCGACGCGAAACTCGAGCGCACCGGTCACGGCCCTGGAATGCAGATTGCTTTCTGTGAATGGGCCGGCCTCGTGGATGATGTAGCCGCTCACAGAGACAGCATTGAAGAATGAGCTTGTCGACATGTATGTGAACTCGCGAAAGAGGTTCTGGTTCATGGCGACGGGGGACTTGGAGTCGCGGCGGACCGTTGCCTGGACGCCGCTGTTGAATGTCAACACGTTATTTCCCAGCTTTACTGTGGGATTAAGCCCGAAGTTGAACGTGTAATCCATCGTATCGCGGTTCTGAATCGAGTTCGTGCTGGGCACGGAGATCATTCCTCGAACATTCCGCACCTGGAAGAATCCACTGGGCGTTGGAAGGTTGCCAAGGTGAAGATGGTACGCGCTGGTCCATTGCGTCTGGGTAGAGGAACGAGGTGGGGGAAGCAGCGAGGTGTCATTACTCGGAACCGGAAAAGGCGCATCGAGCTTCGAATCGAGAACATAGACCGTCGAATCTTCGAAGACCGGTTCGACTGAGAAGTTGGAAAGCAAGCTCACATTGCGAGTGACCCTCAATCCCTCGTCCCCAGCCGCCTGAAGCAGACCCTGCTGAGCGGCTTGGTCATCTCCTTCAGCATTGGAAGCTTGCGCAAACGAAGTGAGCGCCTGCGCGCCGTGGTGTTGCTGGCGATAGACATTGGCCTCAGCCAGCAGGTATTGGTAATCAGGAGCGCTGCCCGCCTCGTTCCGGACCGCCGCGAGCTCGGCCTGAGCCCTGGCAGTGTCGCCCAATGCAAGATAGTTGTTGGCCAGCCCGATGCGGACTTGCGCGTCCGGTGCACCGGCTGCCTTGGCGCGTTGAAGGTAAGTTTGCGACAACTCGTAATCGTGCATCGCCCGAAACACGTCGGCCGCGGCAATGAGCTGGTTGCCGTTGGGTGGCGGGGTCTCTCCTGTCTCCGCTTCCATCAAGGCCAATGCGATCTCTCTCTCCGCCTCGTCTGAATGCCCCTGCTGCGCCATGAGCTGGCCGATGGCGAGACGCACACTTACACGATCGCTGTTTGGCGCGTTGAGTGCTTTGCGAAAACGCTCCATCGCTCCCGCGTGGTCTCCAAGTGTGCTCAGCGCCTCGCCGGTCGAGACGTAGATTTCGCTCTGGCCCGACGTCGATTTATTTGCCGCAGATATATCCGGTTGTGCATGCTGCTCTGCCAATTGCACGTAGTGCAGCGTCTGATCCCGGTCGTCCAGGTTTGCATACGAGCGGGCAAGCAAGGCGTAAACCTCGGCATTATCGGGGGAGAATTTTACCGCGAGTTGCAGTTCGTCCACCGCATCGTGGTATCTGCGATCCGCGAAGCGCGTATTCCCCAAGCCAAGGTGAAGCGCTCCATCATTGGGATCAAATTTCAACGCAGCCCTGTACTCGGCTGCCGCTTTTGACAGCATGCTCTCGCGCCCGTACGCGGTGGCGCGGATGACGTGAACGTTCTTCGAATCGCCCATCGTCTGTTCCGCGAGTTCGGCCTGCTGCACGGCTGCTTGAGGTTTGTGCAGATCGAGGTCGGCATAAGCGAGACCGAGGTGTGCTTCGCCGTCATTCGGCTCTCTCTTGAGCGCGGATTCGAAGTCCTCCGCGGCCGCCTGTGGCAGATGAAGATCGTTCAACATGTACCCGCGGTTCACATACGCGGTAACCACGTTGGGATCGCGAGCCAGAGTCTGCGTAAAGTCCTCACGCGCCTGCTCAGCGAGGCCTTGATGTTTGTGCACATAACCTTGCAGCAACGGAATGTCAGGCTCTTTGGGAAACACGTCAAGGTACTTCGATGTGAGCTTGAGAAGATCGTCCCACTTTTCAAGATGGAGCAGATCGTAACCAAGATAGACGACCACATCCCTGTCTTCAGGCAGCACCTTCAGTGCCTCCTGGGCCACGTTGGCGGATTCCTGGTACTCGCCCTTGAAACTCAGATATCTTTCCTTTTCGCGAAGGACTTGCGGTTCCGTGAGCATGTCATTTGTGGCGCGGCTGAGCCAAGTGGCTGCGAGGTCAAGATCATGGGCTTCAATCGCCGCGTTCATTCCGCCTGCCACAATGAGAGCGTTCTTAGAAGCCAGCGCGAACCCCTTGCTGTAAGAGGCTTCCGCAGCCTTGAATTCGCGCCGCGCGGTGTAAAGATCTCCGAGGGCAAGATACGGAACGTACAAGGAAGGAGCGGCTTGCTCCAGACGCTGGAAGTATTTTTCGGCAGCCTGATCGCGGCCCGCCGCCCGGGAGGCATATCCGAGAGAGGTGAGCGCAAAGCGGTTGACCGGATCGATGGCAAGAATCCGCTTGTAGACCGTGATCGCGTCCTCTGTGCGCCCGAGCTTCATCAAAACGTCGCCGTTGAGTTGCAGCCCGTTAGGATCGTGGGCGTTCATTGCGACTGCTTCCTTGACGTCTGCAAGCGCCCGGTCAAGGCTGCCGGCATTCATTTCGATGAGGGCCCTCAGACGGAGAAATGGTGCTCGACCCGGGCCGTGATCGTCCATCTGGTTGATATCGCTCTGGGCAATCTCGAGCTGATGGTGCGCCGCATTTTGATCTCTCTGGTTCCGATAAAGATCCATGAGATCCATATGCAGCTGAATGCCGTAGAGCGGCCCCTCGTTGGGGTTTGCGGGGAGGCTTGCCAAGGCCAGGTTGTATTCACTAACGGCATCGGAGACGTGATCCTGGATTCTCGCAACTTCTCCGCGTATCGCGTGCAGACGATAGTAGTTGGCATCGAGTCCCGAGGCACGCTGAAGGAATGAGTTTGCCCGATCGACGGAACCAACCGCGACTTCAGCCTGCGCCGCAGCAAGCTGCAGACCCAGGTCCTTCGGCGCCGCGTTGGCGGCCTGCGCGTAGAGTCTGGCAGAGTCGTCGAGCTTGCCATCAAGCTGGTAGGTGTATGCAAGCTCAGCGACCACGTCAGATTTCGGATTGCGAATTGACTTGAGCGCGGCAATCGCGGCAGAGTAATTCCCCACTTCGCGAAAATATCCGGCCAGAGATCGCTGGACATCAGGGTTGTTTGGATCGCGATGCTTGGCCATGTCGAGATAACGGTTCGCCAGATCCATCTTTTTCAGATGCTGGTACGAGACTGCCATCAGCAACTCCGACCGCGCGTCCGGACGGATGCGTTCCGCCCTGCCCAGCCAGTCGAGGGCCTGCGTGTAGTCTGCCGCCCTCATGTAAAGGTCGCCGAGGAGGAGCGCATCGTCTTTCCGCCGCGGATCGGAGGCGATCACCTGCTTGAGGAGACGCTCGGCGTCATCGGTGCGACCGGTCATGCTGTAGGTTTGCGCAAGGCCGGATAGACCGTCGAGAGACGACGGGCTGAGACGAAGCCCGCGAGTATAGGCGTCCACTGACTGTTGATACTTATTGTTGAGCCGTGCCGCGTAGCCAAGCAGGAACCACAATTGCGGATCGTTGGGCGCGGCTTGTGCGGCGCGTTGCGCGTAATCCAAAGCAAGACCACGCTCGCCGCGCTGCAGAGCCAACTGAGCGGCGCGCGCAAGTCGCGCATTTTGAATGTTCGAGCCCCAGCCCAGTTGTTGGCCCTGGGCCTGCGCCGGCTTGCCTTGAGCCTGGGGATCCTTGGAAGGGTCAGATCCCACGCTGTAGGTCTGCGCGGCGGCAGCGCAAGCCAATGCCGCGCATATTAGTACACATGCAAATCTTAGGGATCTAGCGATCAAGCGGTCCACCAGCGTTCGAAGTTACATCAAGTTTTTTGATTCCTAAAAGACTCAGGATGTTGGCTGAACAGTCGCTTTTGAGGTTCTTCCCAGTTCTCAACGACGTTCAGCACATATTGGCTTTGATGCAAGTTCTCGATTTGAACCCAAAAGCAACCGCTTGGGGTATATCGGGAATCAAAACATTCGGACGAGAACGGAAACTTCCCTTTAAATTCCCTTTATCTGCTTCCAGTTGAAGTGAAACGGATTGCCACATCGAAAAGCAACCGCCAAAGGCGAGTTTTCAATCAAGATTCCTCGAGAGGCAATTGTGCAGAGAGCTGAGTCGATCGAACCATCCCAGCGTCCCATACCTTTAGCGCTCATTTTGATGGCGGTGGTGGTGGTACACCTGCCACTTTTGCTGATGAAGTTGCCTTTGAAGTCGTACGACGCGAACTTTCACATCTTTTTTGCTTCCCATTATGTGCACAACTGGTTTAACCCATGGAACCCCAAGTGGTACGCCGGGTTTTCTCAAACAACGTATCCGCCCTTGGGGCAGCAGTGGACGGCCTTGCTGTCTCCCATTCTCGGTCTGGACTTTGCGTATATGGCGGTGCAGTTTACCGCCATCTTGCTGCTTGCTGTGGGTGTTTACCGGTTTTCGCGGCTTTGGGTCAGCCCGCGTGCGGCATCTTTCGCGGCACTCGCCAGCGTGTTCCTGGGTTCGGAGAGCTTTCTGGTTTATTCCGCCGGGCAGTTGGGCACTACGTGTGCAGCGCCAATTTACCTGAATGCTCTTCCGTTTCTTTTCGAGTGGTTGCGCCATGGCAATTGGCGATCGTTCCTAAAAGCGAGCGTCCTGTTTACGGCCGCGGCGGCGGCTCACCACGCGACTCTGCTCTTTGGCTCGTTCTTCTTTGCAGTGCCAATTCTGGCGCTGGTATTTCTTGATCGCGAAGAAGGTGAGCGCGTTTCGACTCCGGCCTTTGTCATTCGCACCGTGTCAATCGTTGTGGTGGTGGGTTGCGCGATCGCGATCGTGCTGCTTCCGTTCTGGATTGCGCTGATTCACTATCCTGTTACGCAGACTCCCATTCCCCACCCGAGCCGCGCCAATTACATCCTGAGCCCTCAGTGGGGACTCAATTACTTCATCGTTCCGTATGGAGCCTTGATTGTGGCTTTGCCGTTCATTTTTCTGCGGGGCTCGGCCGTGGTTCGGCTGCGTCCGTTGCTGCTCGGCTTTTGGGTGGCGTTCCTGGTGGGGCTCGGCGGGACGACCCCGGTTGGCCACCTGGTACTGGGCCGTGCCTTTGAAGTGCTGACCATGGAGCGCTTCAGCTATTGGGCAACGCTGCTCGCACTTCCTTTCGTGGGACTGTTGGCCTCGGAACTCGTCGATCGCTATCGGACGGGCGCCGTTGTGGGTCTCACCGTGGCAGCAGCTTTCAGTTGTGCGCTGGCGGTGGCATGGGCGGCCTACAAGCCGGCGGATGCCGCGGACTTCAATGTGAATTCGGTGGCTGCGTGGCTCAATCGTGACGGTCACGACCAGCACAGGTATGTGACGCTTGGATTTGGCAACAAGGTCGCTCGGCTTGCCGTTTTGACTGACGCCAGCAGCGTTGACGGTGAATGGAATTCAGGACGCATGCTTCCGGAGCTGACTCGCCACGGTGGCGGCGCGCTCACCAGTTCGAAATATTTCGGCAAGCAAGGCCTGGATGCGCTTCGCGAGATGTTGCAGCATGCCGATCGTTACGGATTGAAGTGGGTTTTCGTGCGCGACCCATATTACGATCCACTCCTGTCTTTCGCAGGCTGGAGGCCCGTTGATAATCTCGAGGACAAGACCATCACCATCTGGAGCAAAGACGGTGTGCCGCCGGCAACGCCGGTGAACGCGCCACAAATGCCTCCGCGCTGGCAGGGCCTCATGTGGGGTATCTTCCCCTTTGGCAGCAGCATCCTGGCAATACTGGTCGTTCTGATTCCGCAGAAAAAGCACTACGACAGCCGAGGCGAAGTTTCCTACACCGCCGATGATGAACTCGTATCCGGGAGGTTGGCCTCGTGAGCAAGGGACTTCTACTCGCCGTATCTCTTGGTGCTGCTACTGTGGCACTGGTTGCGATGGGAACGATGTGGCCGATACCCGCCGCAGCCGCCTACGCAGGCGGAGGAAGCCTGTTGCGTTCATCGTCTACGCCAGAAGCAGCAGTTCAGAACCTGGGCGACGAAATCCGCATGAATGCCTGGCAAAAGGCGTACGACAGTTTGGCCAACAAGGCTCAATTTACAGAGCCGCAGTTTGTGCATGACTTGACAGGAACCTACCCCAGCCTTCGCACCTACGCGACTCTGGAGAACTTTGACGTACAGCCGCTTCATGCCTCGACCGACGAAGCAGAAATGCGAATGAACCTGCATTGGTCCAGCGTGGTGGGCGCCTTTACGAGTACGCGCGACGTGCACGTGGTAAGAAATGGGGATCGTTGGGAGGCAGAATGGCCCATCGAGAAGGAGCCCGTATTGCCGCCGCAGGTGATTCCGGTCAATTATCTGCGCTGGGATGTGATTTACCGCGGTGCGGGAGACGATTGGGGAGCTCAGGATGTGGAAGCGCCCCATGTGCGCATCGTGGACATGCACCCTGTGCAACGCGCGGAAGGCGTGGTCATCCTGGGAGAACTCCTGAACGAAGATGTCGTGCCCGCCTACGTGTCAGTCACCGCGACGCTGCAGTCAAAGAGCGGAGCGACGATCGAGACCGAAGGCAGCTTTGACAGAATCTCGCACATTCTGTTGCCGAAACAAGTCACGCCGTTCTTCATCAACTTTCCGGATCGAACGTTGTCTGAAGTGGGCAGCGTTCGCATGACGCCGCTGTCGCAACTCGTACCTGCGTCGGCAGACCCGGTGATCGAGATCCAGGATGAGCGATTGAATCCGGCACCCGATGCCTCACTGACCGGACAGCTCTCAAATCAGAGCGGTCAAGTGGTAAACGTGGCGCATGTTCTTGCTACGTTTTACGACAAGAACGGGCAAGTGGTGTGGGTGGCAGACCAGTACATTGATCGCGCCCTGCTGCCGCAGACCCCAGTTCCCTTCTCTATCCATATTCCTGAGGACCTGGCAAGGAAAGTAAGCACGGAGCGGACGGTCACTTCAAGCTACAGTTCGGGAGGCACCCAGTGAGGCCTGGCTTGACATTCCTGCTTGGGAGCCTGGCCCTCGCCGCCACGCCTCTGGCTATGGCGCAAGGCGCGAACCTGACCGTACCCAAGAGCGTCGAGGCCGGCAATGCCTTCTCCATTCAGAGCGCTGGAAGCGGAAAAGGGACTTTGTACATCATCGGCCCCGGAGATCTGCTGAAGCGGGATGTGCAGCTGGGAGAGACGACGTCGTTTCCTTCAGGAGCGCTCTACAACGCAGGCCACTACCTGGTGATTCTTGCAGGGGGCTCCTCAACGGAGAACGCATCGTTCGATGTGGTGCCCGCAAGTCAGCCCGCAAACCTGAGCTTTCTTGCGAAACCTTCTCGTCTTCAGGTCGGTCTGCACAATGGCATCACCGGCTCGGTGTATGTGTTCGATGCGTATCAGAATCTGGTTTCCGCGCCCACGCCAGTTTCCTTTGAACTGACCAATCCCGCGGGCGAAGTGCAGAAGCGCACCGTGACGACCCATGATGGCTCTGCCTGGACAGAAATGGACTCCACGGCCAAGGAAGGTGCGGATAGATTTGTGGCTCGAGCCGGGGGAGTATCGGGCGCGCGCGTCATTGGGCAAGTTCCGGGCGATCCGTGCGGACTAAAGATGAATGCGCAGCAGCAAGGCCAGCAGATCCTGTTGGAAACTGCGCCGGTGCGTGACTGCAGCGGCAACGCCGTGCCTGATGGGACCATCATAACCTTTACGGAGACTTACGACGGAGCTGAATCAACAGTAGACGCACCTCTCAAACGCGGAATCGCGAAGGTGGCAATGCCAGCCCACCGCGGAGCACGGATTTCCATCGCGAGCGGCGTAGTGATGGGGAACGAAATTCGGTGGGAGAAATGAGCATGTTGAGGTTTCTGCTGATCTTTTGCTTCGGTTTTTCTGCCGTCTCGGTACTCGCGGCTGCGCAGGCGACAGTGCGCGTGGAGCCAACGAAGCTGCAAGGTCCGAGGACTCTCGAAGACCAGACGCAAGCGGCAGTCATTCGGGATTATCTGAAGTCGTGGCAGAGTCTAAGCACCGCGCTGGATCACAACAACGCTGAAGTTCTGAATGCGGATTTTGTGGGAACGGCAAAAGACAAACTCACGCACACGATCCAGGAGCAAAAGGCGCTGGGGATTCGAACGCGCTATGAGGATCGCGCTCACGATCTCCACATCGTTTTCTATTCTCCGGAGGGCCTTTCCATCGAGCTGACAGACAATGTCGAATACGATGTGCAGCTTATCGACCACGACAAACCGACAGCGACGCAGCACGTGCGCGCCCGCTATGTAGTTGTATTGACCCCTGCGGAAGTGCGATGGAGGGTGCGCGTTTTCCAAGCAGATATCGAATGATATTCCGAATCAATAAGGCATTGGCATAGGGCCTCACAGAACGAGGACGGAGATAGGCAAAATGATCAGAGATGAATCCTAGGAGTCGAATATATGATTTCAGTAGTCGTACCAATTTACAATGAAGAGGAACTCATTTGTCAGTTCCATGAAGCCGTTGCCAATGCGTTAGATAGCGCTGGTGGCGAGTGGGAAGTTGTGTATGTCAACGACGGCTCAGTGGATTCCTCGCTGGAATTATTGAACGGCCTGCAGGCCGCGGATTCACGCGTGACGGTAGTGGAACTCTCGCGCAACTGGGGCCACATGGGAGCAATCTCGGCCGGACTGGAGACTGCTCGGGGCCGCGCGGTGATCCTGATGGATGGCGATTTCCAGGATCCTCCTGAAGTTCTTCCGCAACTGATCGATGCATGGCGCGAAGGCGCCGAGGTTGTGGTCGCGGTGAGAAGGAGCCGGCAGGAGCGGAGCAAGGTTCTGGCCAAGCTCTTCCCTCTCTTCTATCGCGTGCTTGGGGCACTCTCTGACTATCCGATTCCTCTCAATGCCGGGATATTCAGTCTCATGGATCGAAAGGCACTGGATTCAGTCAACGCCATGGGAGAAAAGAATCGGTATTTGCCCGGACTGCGCGCATGGGTAGGCTACCAGAATGCGATAGTCTACTACGACCGGCACGACCGCCTGGCTGGCGACGGCAAGCTCTCATTTATCAGCCGCATCAAGTACGCGATGGACGCGATTACCAGCTTCAGCTATAAGCCGTTGCGACTCAGCTTCGCGCTGTTTTGTTTCTCGACTTGTATGGCTGCGCTTCTGGCGTTATCGATGCTTATTGTCAAGAGCCCCCTGACGATGGTGGGCCTCGGCGTTTCCGCAGCAGTGTTCTTCATCGGCGGATTGGTGCTTCTTTCCGTGGGTGTGCTGGGCGAATACATCGGGCGCGTCTATGACGAGGTGCGCGGCCGGCCCCTGTCGATCATCAGCAAGGTTCATCGTTCTTCGGCGCTGATGGCCTCTCAAACCAGCGGCTATCAGGACGAGAAACGGCACAGAGCAGCGTAAAAAACGAACATCCTTCGGCGAATGCCGGAGGATGTTCTGTTTTTGGGCTTTGAATAATCAGCTAAAAGAGAATGATAGATGGACGATTCGGAACCAGTGCCAGACCAGCAAACAGTTCGATTCGCTGATCGAACAGCTCAATTCAAAGATCAACCGATTTCAGGGCTGCGATGTTTATGCGCCGAGCCTGGCCGTTACCATGCCTATTGTTTGTTCTGCACGGTGGTCGAAACCGCATTGAGCGAAGGCAACATCTGCTTCTGATCTCCGGAGCCGCAGCTGGGAATTCCGTCCTCAATCGCAGTTCCCTCTTCGTGGTCGTTCCAAGTGTCGAGCATGATGAACGGGGGAGGATCATCGGCAGGAATATCTTTGCGCCATAGATTGAATGTGTCTGTAAATGTCTGGCCGCAACGCGCAGAGATGTGCCGGTTCAGGCCCCATGAGGCTTTGCTGTCATCAAAGGTAGCCCATGCACCTCCTACGACAATTTTGTCGGAATATTTTGACAGCATGGTCTGATAGAACTCGTTCAGATATTGTTCTCCCCAATTGCCGCCATCGGCTGCCCACCCCTTGTTGCCTGGGTTTACCCATGCATAGAAGCCGTCGAAGGCTTCAGCATATTTGCCGGGAAGGTTCTCATCGATAAGCAGAGGTTGAGGATTCCACGTGTTTACGAGGGCACGCACCTTGTTCCAATCCGTATGGCCCCCTTTGGGAAAGATGAAGATCACAGGCCGGCCTTCGTAGGTGAGGTATGCCTGATGCCCTGAAACCTTCGTTGAGAGATAGGTATCGTGGAACATGGTGAAGTCAGCAATGGCTTCGTCGGTCGCGCCGTCTTCATGGTCGGTCTCGTCGTACATCATCGCGACCTGGAACTTCTTTTTCGCAGCAATCGTCTGCATCAACGCATAGTTGTGATCGATGAAGGGCTCGCGATCGCCGTACCAATCCACCACGAACGCAGAGATCCCCATGGCTTTCGCCTTTTGAATCTGGCTCTCGATCTCAGTGGGGTCTTGCGATGAATAACCGATCGAAATGTGCTTGGGGTGGCCGAACCAAGCCTCGTACACAGCGAGGATCTCTGGCGACGGGCCTGTCGCCTTATGCGTTAGGCGCGGCGGTTGACTCGACCCCGGAGCCGAGCATCCGTGAGGCAGTAGAAGACACAAAAGGAGGGCCGTGCTTGCAAAGTTGAGCATAGGTCAATCTATTAGAAGCGATTGGTGATGCGCGGGGTTGTCAAGGGCCGCACACAAGTCTCGATCCGTAGCTCCGAGCAGCCAGAGTGTTGATTTTCGCATCCGATTAAGTGTCGCCGAAATGAATAAAGGTATGTGTCCGGGGCTTGACGCAGATTCCTTTTGACCCGACGAACTGGGAGCTTCAAAAGCAAATCGTGAGCAGTTTGACGCAAAACCCGAAAACGTTGCGGGCCCGTGTTGTCTCGGGAAGCATTGTATTGCTGTCCGGCTCAGGGCTGGCCACCGCAGTAAACATGGCGTACAACGTAGCTGTTGCGCGGTTTCTGGGGCCGACTGGCTTCGGGCACGCAACGGTTGTCTACACTCTGCTCACCCTGATTTCTGCGGTGACCCTCTCGTTTCAGATCATCTCCGCAAAGGTAGTGGCGCAACAAGACTCTCCAGAGGGAAAGGCCGCGGTTTATCGCGGCTTCCACAAATCGTCGTGGGCATGCGGGATTGTGGTTGCGCTGACTTTGCTCCTGTTTCAGAGGGCGATTGCGGACTACCTGAATCTTCCCAGCCCAGTTCTCGTTGCGATTCTCGCAATTGGCGCTGCGTTTTATGTGCCCCTGGGAAGCCGTCGAGGCTACATTCAGGGCTCTTACGGTTTTCGTGGTCTTGCCGTCAACCTTGTGTTGGAGGGCATGGTTCGACTGGGTGGATCGCTTCTCCTTGTCTTCCTGGGATTCGGCGTTAACGGAGTGATCGCAGCCAATGCAGCGGCTGTGGCGGTGGCCTACCTTGCACTTGCACCTCGGCTGGCGGGCCGAATTCCGAATCCACTTTGGACGTCGTATGCAATCCGCGAAACGTCACAGGCTCTGATCTTCTTCGCCGGCCAGGTGCTGATCAACAACTGCGACATCGTTCTGGTGAAGCACTTCTTCCCTTCGAAGATGGCCGGGGTTTATGCAGCCGTGGCAATGGTAGGTCGCGTGATCTACTCATTTTCCTCGGCGGTCGTGAATAGCATGTTTCCACTGGTGGCAGGCGGTCGCGAAGAGGAGAGAAAAGACCTTACGGTCATTGCGACGTCGCTCACGCTGGTGTTGGGGGTCGGCTCGGTTCTGGCTTTCGGCCTCCGCATCGCACCTGCGGCAGTATGGACAACGTTCTTTGGATCCGGGTTTGAACTCGCTGGGAAGTACAGCCTACCGTACCTGCTGGCGATGTACGCCATCACCACTGTGATTTACTCGCTCAGCGTCGTGATCATCACGTACGAGATGTCCTACAAGATCGCGAACACGAGTTGGGTGCAGTTGGCCTTCAGTGGAGTGCTGATCGCGGGCATCTGCGCATTCCATTCGACTCTTCAGCAGGTCATCCTGGTTCAGTTGGTCTTAATGATCGTTCTCTTCGTTCTTGTGGCATTCCCATTCCTTGTCAACTCGTTGACAGACCCGAAGGATCTGCTGCGAGCGGGGAGCTGGCGTCCACTGAGAGTGATCCGGCCAGTTTCAGAAGATGAGGTGATTGCGGAGTTTTTGAAGAGCGACTTTCACTATCCTGCGTTTCGTCAGTACCAGGATTCTTTGCGAAATCTCGTCGCCAGGCCCAATATCGAGGACGCCGCCGAGAACGCCAAACGCCGGGCTCTCCTTTTCATTCGCCACCTATCCCTGTGGAAGGAGATTCCGGTTGGGACGGAATGGTATGAGGTGGAGGTCAACAGCGCGAGTCTTGGCGGCATCAGGGTTTTCCCGCGAGCGCAATGGCGAAAGATCGCGGGGGGACATTTTTCGATCGACGCCATTCTGGAAGGCATGCGCAAGCGTCAAAACGCAATCGACGCCACATTTCTATCCAAGATCAATTCCATCCGCGACCATTTTTTCGATGAGGAGACTGGACGTGGTGCAGTGATCCTGATTGGCCTGAATGAGAGGGAGCCCCTCACGGTTCTGGACGGGAATCATCGACTGGTAGCAGCCATGCTTGAGTCGCCAAACAGGGTGGACAAGCTCAGATTTTTGTGCGGATTATCTCCCCAAATGACAGAGTGCTGTTGGTACAACACGAATCTTACGACCCTCTTCCACTATGGGAGGAACGTGTTGACTCACTCTGTACGGAATCCGGAAGCGGAGCTTGCGCGTCTGTTACAGAGCACGAGTTGATGGAAAGACACGGGAAAAGACACTAACGAGAGCAATTGCCTGTGCTGGTCTGAAGACTGGATGATGCACAGAGACTAATCAAGGTGGGAAGCAATTATGAGACTTCGAGCGAACGCAGTGGTGGTGAAGCAGTTGCCGGGAACATTGGACATTAAACAGAGGCGGGCGTTCTTCAGCGAACTGGAGAGCTCAATGAATGTTGACCGCCCTTGCATCGTCCTCGATTGTTCAAAGGTACGCCAGATGGACGGGTCGACTCTCGACTTGCTGCTGTGTTGCCTGGAGGAAGCGATGAAGCGCAATGGCGACGTGAGACTTGCAGCGGTACCTCAAGGAGCAAGGGACGTTCTGGAAATGATCGGAGGTCATCGCCTGTTTGAAATCTTCGACACGAATGCTGACGGTGTTAACAGCTTCCATCAACACAAACTCGACGCGGCCGCGCTTACGCGCTTTGTCGACACATCGGGTCAACGTTCCGAGCTCGCAGCGTAACCGTCTTGTACGGGCATTCTGCAGCGTGCTTGGAGGCGGTGAGGGGGAAAGATGAGAACGACGGGTAAATGGCTAACAAGACAGATCGCCGGCTGCCTGGTGGTGCTTTTGATGGTGCCGTTGGCAGAAGCAGCCACTGGGCCGCAACAAGCAACTGACGGCCAGCAGCCGCAGACCGCGCCCTCGCAGCAGAGTCAGCCCCAAGCCTCGGACACCNNCCGGCCGGAGCGGCGATTGCGCCGGCGAAACAGCGACGCAAGCGCGCAATCGTGATCAGCGTTGCCATCGTCGTCGGAGCGGCAGTCGCTGTTGGAACCGTTGCGGGACTGTCAAAAGCGAGCCCGAGCCGGCCACACTGATTTGAGCCAATAGGCATTCCCGAGAAACCGTGGAGCAGAGTCATGGGTAAGAAAAGCCGCATTAAATTTGTGAGTTTCTCTGGTATTGATGGCGCCGGGAAGAGCACCCAGATCGATAACCTTTGCGCGCGGCTGAAAGACAATGGCCTGCGCGTCGAGTTGATCAGGTTTTGGGATGACGTAGCGACGTTAACCGGTGTCAGAGAGACCACCGGGCACAAGGTGTTCAAAGGGGACAAGGGTGTTGGATCGCCTTCCGCACCCATCAACCGGCGCGACAAGAACGTACAGTCGCCGCTGATGACCGGGGTGCGGCTGTTCCTTTATTTCCTTGATGCTGTATCGGTTCGGCTGGTGGTGAAGAGGGCTTTGCGATCAGACGCAGACGTTGTGGTCTTTGATCGCTATACGTACGACGAACTCGCGAACCTGAATCTGCGCAGTCCCGCTATTTGCGGGTATGTTCGGTTGATCATGGCGTTCGTTCCAAAGCCTGATATCAGCTATGTGCTGGATGCGGATCCGGTGAAAGCACGAGCGCGAAAGCCCGAATACCCCCTGGAGTTTCTCCATCGCAATCGTCAAGCGTATTTAACCCTGAGCGAACTTGTTGGCGGATTGACTGTCATTGCACCCAATGAAATCGAGCAAGTGAAGCGAGAAGTCGTGGAACACGCTCTCAGGGAGCTGTCACTCGAGATGGAAAACGTCGGGGGCGGGATTCCTGGCCATCATGATCCGGAAGCGACGCAGCTGGACGGGCCCCAGGTCCGTCCAGCTGCATTCTGAGTCGCCAGAATCGGGAGCGCTCTGGAGTTGAGTGGAGCCCGCGTGGATATCTGCGGGCACATGACCTCTACCAATACGTGAGACTGAATTTGTCGAGGTACGTGGTATTTGCTGCCACCTCAGCGTGGCGGAAGTGTCTCTCACGGGCGTTCCGTGCGACAAAAACCCGGCGGGGACTCCAAATGGAATCCCCGCCGAGTTTTCTTATATATAGGTTTATAGATCGATCTACCAATAGGTGAGGCTGAAATTATCAAGGTATGTAGTGTTGGGAGAGGCTTTGTGGTCTCCGTCCATCTGGTAGTTGACGGTGATGCCGTACCAGCTGGGAGGAACGGTGAATGGCGCATAGCTCTTGTTGATGTTGGCGATCACTCCGTTGAGAGTAATCGACTGGTAAATCAGGCTGTTATCGGCTCCCCGCTGCACTTGAACAGTGACGTGGTTCCATCCATGGTCAATGAGCGTACAGGGAACGCCGGTGGACATCCATTTGGCGTTGACGTTGTCCCAGATATCCCATCCTTTTCCACCAAGGTTGTTGCACTGGGTTCCCCAGATCATGCCGACGCCGTTCATATACATGTTGACGTCGAACTCGAGCACTTGGGTGACAGAGGCATTCGACACATAAAAGTCAGTGTCATAGACGAAGTTGTGCAAGGTGGGAAGAAGTGTGTGATTGGAGTCGGGGAGCCCCTGCGTGGAGAATTGGCCGATCAGTGGGTTGGAAAATAGAACGTCCCCATAAGGTCTGGTTCCTGCGATATCGAAGCGGGTTGCATTTCCAGTTGTGGACGGTGAGGCGATTCCGGGCGTGATTGCCCAGGCAACCCCGTCGCAGGGCGCGCAGTCGACATAGTCCGGGGCAAACTGGCCCCAGCTGTTCCATCGTTTGCTGGCGTGGATATTGGAGATCTTCTTTTGGTTGCTGAGGACGTTGACATCAATGGTTGAAAAGGCAGCCCCACCGCAGTAATCCCACTCTTCCACGACGGTGTGCTGAGGGCCTGGAGTCAAGGTCATCTGCGTATTCAGCTTCGCGCCCTGCTGGACGTAAAGCAGCTTGTTGTTGACGTAAACCCCCATGGAAGCCACACCCTTGGAACAGCTACTGGTGGCCGTCGCAGTGTAATTCGCAAGGCTGTTAATCGTACTGTTGGGGGTCGGTGAGCCTACCCAGACGCCGCCCTGATTGGCGACTGTAAGGTCAATCGGGGTGAATGTAGCGCCACCGCAGTAGTCCCACTCTTCGACAACCGTTTGGCGCTTGCCAAGAGCGAGATCGATGTTGGTGTCGAGGTGTGTGCCGTTGACGACGCGAATCAGTTTGTTATCGACGTAGACGCCCATAGAAGCGACGCCGCGGGAACATGTGGTTGTTGTAGCCGAGGCTACATAGTGGGCCGACGTGCCGACGGTCTCGCCACTTGCCGGGCTGCTGACGGTGACGCTCGCCCAAACGGAAGCCGTGAGGAAGAAGAGCGCAAAGATGGTGGAGCAGAGAGCTTTAGTAGAACAAAAAGTCTTCATTTTACCTGCCTCGAGTCATGCATTCCGAGCACACGAATTCAGGCGTACGAGACCTAAGCTATTTACAGGAAAAGATCTTGCCCCTCGAAGGGAGACCTCCCCATGCAATCTTGCAAGTAGATCTTCAGGATCCGCAGTTCTCTGGAGTGTTGATGGGATGCTAGGGCAGGATTTGGGGGATTACTGTGACGAAGGTCACTCGGCAAATGGTTACTATAGTTCTTAGGCGTTATAGGACAAGGCTTGTTGACCATTTGAATAGAGCGTTCGAACAAGTCTGTTGAGTGTATCTAATACATAATGAAGGGGATCAGCAAGGTATCCGAGAACAAGGAGAAGACGCTTCTCGTTAAGGACCATGAGCGCGAGCAACCCGCCAGATCGACGGTTACCTAAGTACCGCTTCCGCGAACAGCCCTCACCAGAACCAGGGGACTTTTGATTAGGCGAAGCGACTACTGAGGAGCTGTTTGCTGCTGTTGTTCCTGCATTTGCTGCAGGCGTTGCAAGTTCTGCTGCACTCGCCTGTTGTCGTCCGGCTCGGAATCGCGGGATGGAGCCGGAGGAATGGCACCCGGGCCAAGGGGCTCCGCTACAGATGGGTCGGTGGCAGACGGACCAGGGGCAGACGGGTCGGTGATAGACGGGTCCGGGGCTGCCGGTTCCTGCGCAGCGGGGTTCATCTCGTCATCTGGCTGATTGGACTCTTCACCCCCGTCGGGAGCTGCTGAACCTGGTTGACCCGAGGTGAGCGCCGGACCGCGGCTGCTCTGCGGAGTAAGCAGCAGTTCGCGGGGAGCGCCAGTGGCTACGTCACCCACCATGATGAAGTTGTAGCCGGAGCCAACGAGGAGATCGGCGAGGACCTCGCCCGAATTGCCAGGCCCATAAACACCGAAGACCCGAGGGCCCTTGGTGAGCCCGTCGATAGTCATGCCGCTGATTCTCGCCAGATCGCGCAAAATCTGGCCCAGGTCGGAGTTGTTGGCCTGGATCGTCAGTTTTCCATTAGTGAGGTCCACACTGGCGGGCTTTGCAGCCGCGTCCTTCGGAAACGCGCTCTTCTTGCTCAGCGCACGGGAGGCGAGTCTGGGGGCGATGGCTGAATGCGTGGCAGTCGGAGAGGCGGCGGAGGGTGCCGAGTCTGCATGTGAGCGATGAGGCGGGCCGCCATCAGGTTGTGCGCCTTGTGCGCAACAGGCAGCGGCGATACAAAGCCAAACCGCACAGCAACTGCAAAGCGCGCCGCCTAGCTTCACCGGAGTCTTTTCGCCCATTCCGCAGAACATCAAAGGTACCTCGTAGTGTGCTGGGGGCGAACGTCCAGCATCATAGTAATCATACCAGTGGGATTTATTCTGCTGGCCAACCCCCCCTCCTGGAAGGCTGGAGCCATGTTACTTGGATCGAGAAATATGCAACGTGCCCTGCTGCTGTTGTCTGTGACGTATGCGGGCGCGCTATTACTACCGAGCGCAGATGCCGCTTCCTGCAAGACCGGGTCGCAAATGACTCCGGCACAACGCGATGCACTGTCCAACGCAGCTCGCACCATGGCTGCGGGGGTGCAAAGCGGGGACGTGCAGACCCTTCAGGCAAACACGATTCCCGAAGTGGCGGCGAATTTTGCTGGGATTGCAGCTTCTGTCACTACGTTGAAGCCTCTTGTACAGCGCGCAACGATCACCGTCGACGCTATTTACGAACTTGACGCATCGACCGAGCCCGCAGGCGCCGCGAGGACTGATTTCTACTGTGGGACTCCGCTGGTGGTGCTGAACTTTAACGGCTTGCCGCCGGGAACGTATGCGTTGGCCATTGTTCATGCCACCGGGGTTCCGCAGCCGCAGCAGATCTCACTGATTCTGGCGCAAACGGCAGCGAATCACTGGATGCTTGCGGGCTTCTTCAGCAAGCCCATGATCGAAGCAGGTCACGATGGCCTGTGGTATTGGGACTCGGCGCGCAAATACGCACAGAAAAATATGAATTGGGACGCCTGGTTCTATTACCGCCTGGCCACCGATCTTCTGGATCCGGTGGAGTTCCTGTCAAGCCCCAATCTGGATAAGCTGCGGCATGAAACGGACAGCACGCGTCCCAGTAATTTTCCAGGGGCGCAGCCGATGCCGCTGACTGCGCAGGGCGCTGTTTATAACATAACGGCGATTGACACGACGGTCGCGCTGGGCCCGCTGGATCTCGAGGTCCACTACACTCCGGACGTTGCGCAGGCAGCCCAGTTGCGCGATCCATCGACCGCGCGCAAGCAGGTGATCGACGTGATGACGGCGCTGCTGGTGCAACATCCTGAGTTGCAGGCGGCCTTTCATGGCGTGTGGATTCATGCGGATCAAGGGAACGCTTCAGTTTTTGCATTGGAGTTGCCGATGGAACAGATTGGTACCGGCACACAGCTATCTACGCCTACCCTGAGCCCGGTTCCACGGTAGGCCGATGAACCGCGACGAAACTTCGACTCGATGTGAGCGGAAGCCTGATCGTCAAGAGAGCCAAAGGAAGGAGCGCGCCGCCATCTTGCACCGGGCGGGAAGCGGCGCAATTTGAGGAGCGAGAGCGTGAAGCATTCTCTGGCGTTTGCCCTCAGTGCGTGTTTAAGCGTGGCTGCCGTCGCGGGCTGCGGAGGTGGCGGCGGCAGTGTCAGCCAGCCTCCTCCGGTATCGCCTGCCGTCTCTTCGGTGGCAGTGGCCTGTAGTCCTGCAACCGTCGTAGTCGGCGCGACATCGCAGTGCAGCGCAACGGTCCAGGGAACGGGCAGTTACAGTTCCGCGGTAACATGGTCTGCCAGTGGCGGAACCCTCTGTGCCAACATCAGAGAGACAAGTAGCCCCTCAACAATTACTGTAGGGCGGGGAAAGAAATCTCACCTTGATAAGCA
>PLXP01000275.1 GCA_003151435.1 Acidobacteriaceae bacterium | reverse complement strand
CCGCTGAGCGCGATGGGCACGAGCGGAACCTGGGCCCGAATCGCCAGGTAGGCGGCCCCGGAGAGGAACGGCTGAAGTTCGCCATCGGGTGTGCGCGAACCTTCAGGGAAGACGAACAGCGGCATGCCGGTGCGCAGGGCTTTCACACCCACTCCCAGGCTGGAGAGTGTCGCACGCGGGTTTTCGGTATTGATCGGGATCTGTCCTGACCGATTTAAGTACCATCCTATGAAGGGTATAGACCAAAGCTCCTTCTTTGCGAGGATGCGGAACTGAAACGGCAATGCCGAAAAAACTACCGGCGTGTCCATGTAAGAGGTGTGGTTGGATGCACACACAAATGCGGAGTTTTGGGGCAGATTCTCCGCCCCACGCATGATGAGCGTCGATCCGGAAGCCCAGACGCAAGCACGCGCCCAGACGCGAGCGATGCGGTGCTGCGCCCGGCCGCTCTTGTCAACAAGCGAAACCAGCAACGAGACGGACCCGAACACAGCAGTCGCCAGAAAAAAGAGCGGCGTCTGAATCATGTTGGTGCGCCAGCGGTGAAGGCGCGGCATGGGGTCGGGGCGGCGAATCAAAGTATAACACCTTTATTTTCAATACGTTGCGCCATTATTAGACTGCGCGCATCACCCACCAGGTAGACCGATCCGGAGACGACCACCACTCCTTCCCCGGCGCGCTCCTTTGCCAGATTCAGTGCCTCAGCCACTGATTGCGCAGCCACAGCCGCAATCCCCGTCGAAGCCGCGGCCGCCATTAGATCGGCCATCGCGGCCGCGCGCGCACTGTGAATAGGCGCGAAGATGACCTGGTCGAACAGTGGGAAGAGAATCTGCGCCATCTCCGCCAGAGGCTTGTCGCGCAGGCAGCTAAAGATCAGCGTCATTGGACCACGGTCCGAGTCGCCAATGCCGCGCAGCCCCGCCCGCAAGGCCCAGGCGCCGGCCGGGTTGTGCGCCACGTCCAGAATCCACTCCGCCGCGCCAATCCTGATATGTTCCATCCGGCCCGGCCAGCTCGTCCGGTGAATTCCAGCCGCAATCGACGCGGGTGTCACTGGAAATCCGTGGTGCTCCGCCAACTCTGCAGCCGCGGCCACGGCCAAAGCCACGTTGCGATGCTGGTGCGCACCGGTGAGGGGCGACTCGACGACGATGGGCGCGCCCAAGACCTCAATCTCGTAGCCCGCGGCAATCCCGATCGGCGGCATGTAGGCCGTGGCGCTCACGCCACGCACATCCAGCGCGGTGGCCACTTCGCCGAGCACCTGGTTGGCGTCCGGATGTTGTAGCAGAGTGACCAGCGTGCCTCCGCGCCGCAGAATGCCGGCCTTTTCGCGCGTGATTGCGGCAATTGTGGAACCGAGCCACTCCGTGTGGTCAAGCGAGATGTCGGTAACGATCGACAGCAGCGGATGGACAACGTTGGTAGCGTCGAGCCGGCCGCCCATGCCCACCTCGAGCACCGCGATCTCCACGCCGGCCTCGGCAAAATGGAGAAACGCCATTGCCGTGAGCGTCTCAAAAAAACTAGGCAACTGCGAAAGTTTGCCTGCAAGCACCAACTGCTGCGCGGTGTCGTGCACCATGAAGTAGCGGCGCGCAAAGGCCTCGTCCGATATCTCCACGCGGCCCACGCGGACGCGCTCATTGGGCCGCTCCAGATGCGGCGAAGTGTAGAGTCCGGCCCGCACCCCCGACTGGTCAAGGATCGAGGCCAGGGTGGCGGCGGTGGAGCCTTTGCCGTTGGTGCCCGCGATCAATACGGAAGGAAAGCGGCTCTGCGGATCCCCCAACGCCCCCAGCAGCACGCCGATCTCTTCAAGCGAGAACTTGCGCCGCGGCTGACCGGGCCTGGTGAAAAGCTCCGGCACCATGGCGTTCAATTCATCGATGGCTGCTGTGTAAGTCATGGATATTTCAAGTATAGAGGGACGAGGGAATAGGGAATAGGGAATAGGGAACAGGGATCAGGGGTCAGGGGCGAAGAAGCAGTTGGAGGGCTTCGCGTGCGCTCTGCAGGCATTGCCGTGCTTCATCCTCCGACAGCAACCCCTGGTGCACGGCCTTCTTGCCGGTGTCATTTACCTGGTTGGCAATGCGGGGAAAATCAGCGTCGATTCCGGTGAGTTGCAGATTATTGTTTACCTCGTGCAGCAGGTTGCCCAGCGTGGCGGTGTTGCGATAGCGCGTATGCACCAGCCGCAGCAGCGACGGGGGCAGCTTCTGCTTGATCGCCTCTTCCAGCACGGAGCGGCACATCACGGCGCAGGCCGTATACAGACCGAAGAAGTAGCAGCGCGTTGCCTCGTCGAGATAGCGGTCGGCGTCCTCTGAACTGGCGGCAGCCACCACGCATTCGCGCAGATAGGTCGCGCGCATCACCGCCGGTTCAATCAACTCCAGCAACTCCAAGGCAAACGCTGCGCGCAGCAGGTCGTTTTGCTGGCTGTCGAGGGCGCGTTGAATCTCCTGCCAGGCCGGTGTCGGTGCGGTTTCGCCCGCCTGCTGCAGCCGTGTCAGCGATGTAAGCCTTTGCCGCGAATGCTGGACGAATCCCTGGCGCATGTCGTGGGCCAACCTGCGCCAGCCCGCCACAAAGGCTGCGGGGTCTTCCTGATAGCGCGCCCACAATTCGTCGTACACGATCGCGGGCAGCACATCGCGCAACTGCGCAAAGCGCCCGGTACGGGCGAGTTCCGCAATCGACTCACAGAATTCACGTCCAGGGGCATCCATGACGGACATTTGTAGAAGCTCGTCTTCAAGTCGTCCAATGTCCATCGCCATCGCCCACGTTCCTTTGCATTTGCTTGCACTGTGTTTGCAAATGCTAGTGTAGGAGCGCTGCCCAGCCACAGCTTCAGCAAACATTAAAGTGTCCGGTGCATGGGTGCTGGAATGGGAACCTTGATGTAGAGCGCCCTGGACGGGAACAGTATTGGGGATAATTTCAACCCTTTTTCCGCAGCTGCGAACGTAGGTGTGGAAGCTGTGGAACACGCGGTATCTGTGCAGGACCGGTGCGTTCGATCGCCTTTATTCATGCGGTTGGGAACGTACTTTTCACATAACGCACCGGCTTTTCACAGGCACTTCAAGACCCCATGTGGAAGACGTGGGAAAGACGGGTCACCTTAAGGGTCGCGGTTGCTGGTTTTCCAAAACTCCTGAATTGCACAGCCCGGATTTAGAAAACCGGCACACGGATCAAATGCTTAGGGACAAACTACTTCAGCCTCTTTTCCACTTTTCCTGCGTGAACTACGGGTACTACTAGCTTTGTTATTACCTTAACTACACTTTTCCTACTCACCGTCGCGACTTTCGCAGCGCTGGTCAAACCTCTCCGCTTTCGCTGGTGGCCGGCGCGCATGCGATCGAAGCCAGTGTCTGGCGCCTGCGGATCGCTTTACTGACGCGGTATCCAGAGACCGTCCCCTGTTTTCCACGCAAGCATTTCCCCTCAAAGGTGAATACAATCAGGAAGAACCAGAACAGCCGTTTCCGCAGCACGGCCAGGTGTTGTAGAGTGTGGCCAGCGCAAACAGGCTGGTTTCACGCGTTTCAAAAGAGCAGAAAAACGAGGGTGGGTCTATGTCGATCGTGGAAACTCAAGTGGAGCAACCGGCCGCGCAGGGGGCAGCGATGGAGATTACCGTAAGCCGCCAGGAACTGGTGAAGGAACTCACTGCCACGCAGAGCGTGGTGGAACGCAAGACCACCATTCCCATTCTCTCCAACTTTTTGATCGAGGCCGATGGCGACCGCCTCAACATTACCGCCACTGACCTGGACCAGGCCATCCGCACCAGTGCCGCCGTCAAGGTGAAGAAGCCCGGCTCGTGCACCATTCCCGCGCGCAAGTTCTACGACTACATCAAGCTGCTGCCCGATGGCGACATTTCGATCAAGCTGCTCGACAACCACTGGGTGCAGATTCGCAGCGGCCGCTCGAATACCAAGATGGTGGGCATGGCGCGCGCCAACTACCCGCAGGTGCCGGAGTTCCCGACGGTCGCGGTGACGAGCATTCCGGCGGTGGCGCTGAAGACGCTGATCGCGCGCACTATTTTCGCGATTTCGAATGAGGAATCGCGCTACACGCTCAACGGCGCATTGCTGGTGCTCAAGGCTGAGTCTCTGGCCATGGTTGCCACCGACGGCCACCGGCTCTCGTTTGTCGAAAAGCCCAACGAGTCCCTCGAAGGCATCAGCGGCGAGAAGCGCGTGCTGATTCCGCGCAAGGCGCTGCAGGAGCTGCAAGGGCTGCTCTCCGCCTCCGACGCCCAAAAGGTGGAGTTTGCCGACGACGAGCACACGCTGTTCTTCCGCGTAGGCCATCGCACGCTGAGCACGCGGAGGCTGTCGGGGCAGTTCCCGAACTTTGAGGCGGTCATGCCTCGCGATAACACCAAGTTCGCGGTGGTGCGGTCCAGCGAGCTGTCCGCGGCCATCCAGCGCGTGGCCCAGTTCGCCGACGAGCGTTCGGGCGCCATCCGCCTGCGCCTCGAGGGCAACGAGTTGAAGATCAGCTCCAGCTCCACCGAATCCGGAGAGAGCGAAGACACCATCGATACGCCGTACTCGGGCGATCCCATCGTGGTGGGATTCAACTCCGGCTATATTTTGGAGTTCCTCAAGGCGCTTGGGAACGAAGGCGAGGTTCGCCTGGAGTTCAAGGACTCGCAGTCCGCCGGGCAGATGCGGCCGGAAGATCCGGACGCCGAGTACCGGTCGCGGTATGTGCTGATGCCGATGCGGATTTGAAAAAGCAGGGAATAGGGAACAGGGAATAGAAAGACGGCCTGGCTTGATGCTGGGCCGTTGTGTTTTGGGGCTTGCTTGTGATTCCTTATTACAAACCTATTTGCTATCAGCTCTGAATCCGATTTCGACCTGGAGAGTGATCGAATGAGGACCCTTCTTTTCGACCTTAACCGACAACGCGTTATTCTCAAGTCCTTTGATGGAGTCCCAGAGCAAGAGTTGGACAGGTTGGGGAGGCAAGGGTTTGTCCGCTCCGGCTTGGGATTGAAGATCGAGAACCGTGAGCTTGTGAGCTCGATAGGTGAGTTCGATTTTCCAGAGTTCCATCGCACGGCGAAGCACATCGCTTGACGGCATGTGGGTTCCAGCCAAATAAAACTGCAAGGAAGCTCTGGACACGTTCAAGTCTCTGGCGGCGTCCGTGCGCGTATATCGCCCTCCTTCTCGCCGGGCAAGTTGATCTCGCCGCTCCAATCCCTCGCGCAGCTGATGGGAGATTTCAGCGAGAAACTCACGGTTTAGGGAGGAACGCGTCATCGGTCGATCTTACTTGCAATTTGCAGTGAAGTCTAATATATTATATCGTCTAGTATTTTAGACATTTATCGCTGCGGAGTCAAGCCTGCCCCTCGCCGCATTGATACTGAGTGATTACGCAGTATGATTTTGGAGGAGACTTGAATGGATTCCGCTGGCCTGTTCTCGGAAGAGTTGAGGGTGTTTGAACTACACCGCCAGGAGTGGTCGCGCTCCCACCCCGGCCAGTTTGTGGCCATTCAAGGCGACGCCGTAGCGGAGGGTTTTTTCAGCACCTATACAGATGCTCTCAAAGCTGGCCTGAAGAGGTTTGGCGTCCGTAACGAATTTCTTGTGAAGCAGGTATGGATGACTGAGCCTGTTTATTGCGTATCTTAGTATGGCCCGCGTTTGCCTTGAATGGGATCCTTTCGATCAGAACGATCCAGGCCCGTGCATTGACGTCATCGTAATGAATTCAAGTGATGTTATTGAGGCGGGGGCGCGCTCTTGGCCTCGAATATCCAAAACCTCTTCGAATGAGAGCGCTTCTGGATACCGGTGCTTCTGTCACCGTAATAAGCAAGACGTTTGCCAACCACTGCAAGCTCTTTCAAACCAATGAGGGTAGCGAAATAACGGCAATAGGCGCTACGCACCGGTGTGGGGAGCACGCCGACGCCATAAGTTTTCCCGGCACCAATCTGCGGCGAGTGGACCCCACTCGCATAGTCTCAGTCGATTTCCCGAAAGAACGACACTACGCAATTCTGATTGGCAGAGACATTCTGCGGAACTGGGTTATTAACTTCGATGGGCATTCTAGGCGCGTGACAATTACAGATTGACGGGAACTTGCCGCTTACTGGAGGTGACAGATGAGGTCGCGTTGGATGTCGACCATGACTCTGGCATTGGCGGCACCGCCGTTTCTGTGGTCCTTCGGCCGGATCAGGTTTCGCAGAGCCGGGACGACAAGCTCCTCTCATCCGCTACGGATTGATGGGCAGCAGGCCGTTCTCCACAAGCGCGGGAGGCTTGCGTAGGTGGGTGGACTGCTCGAAGGCGTACGCCCAGCCCAGCAGGTCGCCGTCCTTCCATCGCCGCGCGGAGATCTCCAGCCCGAACGGCAGGCCGCTGGGGTAAAAGCCCGCCGGCACCACCACCGCGGGCACTCCGATCATGTTGACCCAGCCGGTGGCGCTGTGCGGCCCCGTACTCACAACGCCATCCTGCGGCATGGTCTCGTCGGGCGGCGGCATCTGGATGGCAGGATAGACATATCCATCGAGGTGCAGCCGGTCTAGCGTTTCATCATATTGATCGCGCGCACGCTGCCGCGGAGTCACCACGTCGGCAACGGCTTGCGGGTTATCTTCGAACCGGGCTTGCGTCGGAACTTGGCGCGGGTCCTGCGGATCGGTCTTTGCGCCGCCGATGATGGTGGCCGGCAGCGCGGATCCGACGGCCTTCTCGTAGTCCTGCGGGGAGTGATACTGGGCGGGACCAAAGTCCATCAAGAATTTCTCCGTGCCCTCACGGACGTAGGGCATGGTGCCGACGCGCGAGACTGTCTCCGCAAAGTTGCCGGGCAGAATGGAATCATCGAAGACCACCGTTGCGCCCGCAGCCTGCAATGCTTCAACGGCTCGCAGGAAGGCTGCTCGCGTTTCAGGTCGCAGGGCCAGGCGCGCGTATTCACGATCGGCTGCTGCCTGCTTGTCGGTCTCCGCCGCGGGAATGCCCTGGAACGGAACGCCCGTGCCATAAAGGATGAAGGCCGGAACGCCGAAGCGTTTGCCCTTAAGCGCATCCCGTTTCAGATAGTTGGTGTAGGGGCCGGGCTGGGCCTTGGCGGCCGAACCGGCGGTCACGGGGTCCAGAGAATCTTCGCCGGCCATGACCGTTAACGCGATGGCTGCGTCGGTTACGTCGCGCGCAATGGGGCCGGTGTTGTCGAGGAGCCAATCGAGCGGCGCGATGCCTGCAATGCTGACCAGCCCACGCGTGGGAAACACGCCCACCACTGCGCTGGTTGCCGCCGGCATGCGAATCGAGTTGCCGGTATCGGTTCCGTTGCCAAGCAGGGCCATGTTCGCCGTGACTGCGGTGACCGTGCCGCCCGAGGAGCCGCCGGGGCTGAAGCGGACGTCGTAGGCATTCCCGGTGCGGCCGTAGGAGGTGCTGCGGTTGGTGTCACTGGCCGCAAAGTCGGGCATGTTGGTCTTGCCAAGAATGACGGCGCCTGCTGCGCGCAGCTTGGCCACGATGGTGGCATCGCGCGAGGCGATCAGTTCGTGCCCGGGGATCACATAGCCCTTCCATCCGTCGCTGGTCACGAGGCCCTGCACGCTGGTGTTCTCTTTGATGACGATGGAGACGCCCCACAGCGGGCCGCGCTTGGCATCGCTCGTTTTGGCTTCGGTGTCTTCGCGGGCCGCGGTGGCCAGTGCGCCTTTGGCGTCGAGGTTTTCGAGTGCGCCGTAGACGCCGTTGTACTTGCGGATGCGAGCGATGTGCCACTGCACAACCTGGGTGACGGTGTATTTGTGGTCGCGATATAGCTGTTCGAGATGCGGAATGGTGATTTCGAGCAGGTCGTGGTCGATGGAGGATTGGGTGCCTTGCGTGTGGAGCGTGCAGGGGAAGGCAAGGGAGAGCACGGCGAGTGCGGAGGCGATGATGCGTTGCGAAGGGGTCATGTTGGGATTCCTCATTCGAGGGGGTTGAACCGCAGATCCTTCGACTTCATCTGGCGCAAAAAGCGCGCCAGATTTCGCTCAGGATGACAACGTATTTTTGGTCTAGGTTGAGATACCACACTCGCGTCTCATGCGATGACGCGTGCGTTGAGGTCACCAGGTGAGAGTGACGGTGATGGTCTTCCAGCCTTCGCCGGGGGGAAACTCAAGGATTAGTGGCAATGAAGTGCAAGCGTACGGATCGGCATCGCAATTGCGAAACGAGATGCTCGCAAACTGACTCTGCGAATCGGGTGCTGCGTTAGGTTCAGCTTGAACCTTCGGAACGAAATGGCCGTGCCGGACAAGGCTAACTATTGCATTGCTACCTGCCAGCCCCTCGGTCCTCAGGACAAGCTTGCGATCCCCGTATTCGGCCTGCAGAAACCGGAACTTGGAAGTTCGTGCTCCGGGCAGCGGCGGTCTGGCCGGTAGCACCGCCTCGACACTCTCAATCACATTCATGCCTTCCAGCGAATACTCAACTTCTAATTCGGGAACTGGAATCCGAAGGCCCTGCTGTGGCGGCATACGAAGTTTTTTGGGAAGCATGTTGTCCAAAGGTCCTAGGGTCGCGTTGGGAAGGTCGCTTCGCAGATGCCACTCATCTTGTTCAGCGGGATTGAGTTTGACCTCGATGCGGTCGCCATTGCGGGTGAAATAAATTGACGTCGAACCACCTGGAAGTTGCAGGCTTAGGACCTCCGCATGTTTCCAACTCGCCGGCAGGTGCGGGTTGACGGTGATCGTCTTCGTCTGCGCGTCGATGTCGATGCCGAAGAGGCCGCGGAGCGTGGGCGTGATGACCATGGCGCTGGACCATAGCTGGTGGCTGGTGCTTCGGCCGAAGGGGATGAAGAAGTCGCCGGAAAGCAGCTCCGTCACGGCGCCCAGGTCCTGCGCGCGGGTCAGGTTGGCGTTCTCCATCAGCATCTGGTAGCCGGCCAGGGGCTGCCCGCCGCGATACTCCGCCAGCGCGGCCCAGCCGGNNCTGCTTCAGGCACTCGTCGGAGTGAGCCAGCGCTGGCTTCCCACCCGGCAAGGCGCTCCACCACGCCAAGGCCGGATACACGGTCGTGGTGCGGTCGAGCGTGCCGTCTGTGTTGCTGCTGAAGGCGTAGCAGCCCTTTTCCTTGTCGTAATACTGGGCCTCGATGGTCTTCGCGACGGTCTCCGCGCGCTGGCGGGCGGCTGCGGCCTTGTCCTTGTCCTGGAGCAGATTCTCAATCTGGGCCATCGCGCCCGAAGCCTGTTGATCGAGCAGAGCGAGGTAGACCTCCTGGTGCGGCATGCCGCCGGGCCAACTCTCCACCCATCCGGTGCCTTGCATGTTGTCGTAGATGCCGTTGCCGCCCTTGTCGGGGCCGGGCGCGTGGCTGGTCTCAAAGTCCCAAGCCTTCTCGATGGCGTCGCGATGGGCGGTGAGGAAGGCCGTGTCGCCGCTGGAGCGCACGTAGTCGGCCACAGCCATCAGGAACAGCGGCGTCGCATCGGCCGCGGCGTACATGTAGGGGAACGCCTTCCAGTCGATATCCGCTGCGGTCTGCGAGTACTCGTGCATGATCTTGCCGTCGTCGCGCTGCCGGTGGAGGAGGAACTCAAGCTCCGACTTCGAGAGCGCGAAATCGCCATAGCCGTTGACGGCGTAGAGCGTGTAGAGCGCGTCGCGGCCAAAGAACCAGCCGAAGCCCGGCCGCGCCGAGTCGGCTGAGGCGTAGTAACCGGCCACGAGGGCCGTCTCATTCGTGGACTGCGTTTTTGTCTTGAGCTGCTCAATGGAGACGACGGCCCACTGGAACGCTTCATCGAGCGCTTTGTCGGGGGTCTCGATGGAAACCGAATTGGCCAGCAGCTTCTTGTAGCTTTCGGCGTGCGCTAGATAGGTGGCCGCGATGCCGGCGTTCAAGCGCGCGAGGGTCGCGCTCAGGGCGGCGGTGTTGGCCGATGCCTTGTCCGTGCCAACGGCCATGAGGAGGGGAAAGAGGCGTCCGTGATCGCGGGCGGGGTCGATGTGCAGCCTGAGTTCGACGGGATGGACCTGGGGACGCTCCTGATAGGGCGCCAGGATGCCGGGCCGGGCGCCGGGAATGGTAATGGCACCGGCAAGGTCGGGATAATCCGAATGCAGGACGTAATAGCCGCCCGGGTTGTCGGAGGCATTCGGCGGCGGCGCCACCCACTCCGCGCCGGGGACGCCTTCATTACGTTCCGGCCACATGTAGCTCAGATCGGGGGTGAAGCGCAGGGTGAAGTCGGTGGGGTGCAGGCAATCGAATTCGAACAGGACCACGGGGCCGGTGCCGGCGGGCGCGTCGCTGGGTGAAAACATGATCTGCCGCACAGTGAACGCGATGTGCGCGTAGGTGATGACGGTGCGATCGGGCCGCACCTCAATCTCCGCGGACTGCTGGTTCACATCGATGGGTACGGAGTAGCCCTCGACATCCGCCTGGATGGTGAGATGACTGAGCAGCTTGACCGGCAGCAGCCAGGCTTCGAAGGCGCCGTCCTGCTGTCCCAGAACAACGCCGCGCTCGCCGGCGACGGTGAAGGGCTTTTGCGCCTCGGTATGCGCGCGGATCACGGGGCCGGAGGTCGAGAACGCCACGGGCGGAATGGAGGTGAAGGGCGGAAGAGGGGCCTGGGCGTGAAGTGCGGAAGCTACGGCAAGCAACAGGAACAAGGTCCTGCAAAAGGAGGAAATCCGGTTGTCGATCATGGTGTCCTTTGAGTGCGGCTCAAAGCCAACAGTCTAGAACATCCAAACCAGATGAGTGCAGTATTGTCTCAGGCGCAAAAAGGGCGGCCCATTGCAGGGCCGCCCTTTGGTGGGTTGAGGATTTCCCTAGAAGGAAATTTTGATGAAGATACGGGCGTGGCGGTGGCCGGTGACGGTCGGATACTTATCCGCAAAGGTGTTCGTCCCGTTGTTGGTGAAGGCGTCAGTATTGATGCCGCTGGTGAGGGTCGTGTTCTCAATACCGAAATTGCCGTGGTTGAACGCGTTGAAGAGTTCGCCGCGGAAGTCCAGGGTGATGTTCTCGTGCAGTTTGAAGGAGCGCTGGATGTTCATGTCCCACTGTTGGAAGCCGGGACCGTACATCGAGTTGCGGCTCACCGCCTTGGTGGCGTACTGGTCATAACCGGGAATGATCCAGTGCACGGAGTCCCTGCTGACGGGTTGGCAATCCAACGAGGTGTACCAGAAAGTCGGACCGGAACAGACCGTACCGTCCGAGACGCCGGTGAACCAGGCATTGTCAACCGCGTAGGTGTTCAGGGGAGCCTTGGGGTTCCCGAGGTTGGGACGATCGTTGCCGATGCCGTCACCGTCAACATCGAAGCCGTCTTCGACGTTTTCGGTGCTACCCGACTGTAACTGGGTTACGCCGGCGATGGCCCAGCGATTCACGATGTTGCCGATTACCTTCATCCCGCTTTCGGTGTGCCATACAGCCGGGGTCCAGATGTAGGACATCACGAGACGCTGGCGATGGTCATAGGAGGATGGACCCCAATCCGTTCTTCCGCGCGGCGTGGGATAACGGCTGAATTGATAAGACGACTGGTTGTTTGTGGTGAAGATCTCGGAGCCGTCGTCCATTCCCTTGCCGAGGGTGTAGGAGGCGCGGAAGAGGAACTGGTGGTTGAACTTGTGATCCAGTTCAGACCAGAGGCCGGTGTATTCCGAGTCGTCGGAGTTGTCGCGCACGANNGTCGCCCAGGGCAGTTCCTGTTCGACATTCAGGTTCCAGTGCATGGTGCGGGGAGAGAGCAGGTGATTGGCAATCGGCTCCGCGGTGTTGAGGGGCAGCGGGTTCGGGTTCAGGGCGGAAAAGCGCGAAGACCAATTGCTGGTGCCGCGGTTGCCGTTGGAAGCGGGGTTGCTGTTGACGACCGGCGAGGCGGCATTCGGAGCACTGGCCTGAATGTTGTCAATGATGTTGGTAAAGACCACGTCATAGAACACGCCGAAACCAGAGCGAATGACGGTCTTGTGCTGTCCGAACAGGGTTGGGCTCCATGCGATACCGGTGCGCGGTCCCCACTGGCTGCCATCCGGCTGCTGCTTCGTATTGCAAGCCACGGCAGCCGTCGGGAAGCATGCGATAGTCGTCTCATCGATGCCGGGATACGGGGTGCCGGTGGCATTGAACGGGGCGCCGTTGTACTCATAACGGAAGCCGAGGTCGATGCTGAGGGTTGAGATCGGACGGTAGGTATCCTGGACGAAGTAATTCTGGCTGAGGAGCCTTGGCTGGGCAATCGGGCTGCCGAAATTCTGGCTGATCGATCCGGCGCCGCCAAAGTTGTCAATCATGTTCGCCAAGCCGCTGTATCTGACCGACTGTGTTCCGTCGCCGCCGGGGACCGGCACGTTGGGGGTAAGTTTTGTGTCGCTCACGTAGCTGATGGAACCGTAGAAGTTGAAGGGAATCTCGTCGCGAACGCGGGTATCAGAGATGTCCTCACCGATCTTGAGGAAGTGCTTTCCGTGGGTCCAGCTGACCGTGTCCTGAAGCTGATAGGTGTTGTGGAAGCGGCCCTGTGGGATGCCGCCCGGGATGCCATAGCCGGTCATGCCGGAAACGGAGACCGAGGGCTGATTGTAGAGCGGGTTGGATGTTGTGGAAGCAGGCAGTCCGAAGGTAAAGCCGATGCGGCCGTAGGAAAGGCGGAACTCGTTGACGACGGACGGGCTGAAGACGTGGGTCTCGACGATTCCGGCGTTGTGAGAGGCGCCGTCCTGGTCGGAGTCGAAGCCTGGCAGTTGGCCGGGTGCATTCCACACGTCGAAAGGCGCGATGAACCGGCTGCGGATGTAGCGCAGATTGACCGTATCCTTCTGACTGGCGATGTAGTCGCCCTTGAGGTCGATTTCAGGAGCGTTATCAGAGGCGCCGAGGTTGCGCTTTACCGTACCCATTGTGACGGTGCCGCGATCGACACCCGTGGTGGGGTCGGGACCGAGGGGAATAGCGTTCGGGGTTGACTTGGTGCAAGCGGGGTCTACGGGGGCGCAATTGGTTCCCAGGAGTCCGCCATATGCTTTGACCAAGTTGGCCACACGTGGGTTGGAGGAGAACTTATTGAGGACCGCGAAGCCATCCGCCGTTGGAACCGTCAAAGTCGACAGGTCAGCCGTGGTGCGATAGAAGTCCCACTGATACGACGCGAAACCGAAGACCTTGTTGTGCAGGATGGGGCCGCCGATGCGGAATCCCGGCATGTTTTCGCGGTACTTGGTGACGTTGTTGGTGCCGAAGAACTTCTCTGAGTGGTCGACGGTGTCGAGCGAGGAGTTCTGGAGGCGCTCATAGACTGCGCCGTGCCAGTCGTTCGTCCCGTTCTTGTAGATCAGGTTGGAAACGGAGCCCGCGCCATGGCCGTATTCTGCGGTGTAGGCGTTTTCGATAATGATGACTTCCTTGACGGCTTCGTCGTTACCGGGCTGCAGACCCTGGCCCTGGATGCCGGCGTCGTTGTTGTCCTGACCCTCAATGAGGAAGTTGTTGGCGCGGGGACGGCCGCCGCCGACGTTGAAGTCGACGCCGTTGCTGAAGCCGCCCTGCTGGGTGTTCATCACGCCCGGGAGGGTGAGAGCGAGTTCGTAGGGGTTGAGGCTGGCGATTGGCAGGCTGTTGATTTCCTGCTCGCTGATGGTTCCGTCAATCTGCCCGTTATCCGTGTTGAGCACGGCATTGTCCGCGGTGACTTCGACCTTGTCAGATGCCTTGCCGACCTGGAGCACGAGGCTGGAGCTGACGATCGTGGTACCGGGGACAAGAAGTCCCTTGTTAACAGTCGTTTCAAAGCCGGTTGCGGCGGCTGAAACGTCATAGGTACCCGGCGAAACAGACTCGATACGGAAGGTACCTTCCTGGTTGGTCACCGTGGATCGCACCGCGCCCGTATCGGCGGAAACGATGGTCACAGTCGCGCCTACGATCGCCCGGCCCGTGGTATCGGTAATTGCGCCGATCACGGTACCATTCGATGTCTGCGCGCTCGCAGCGGCCACGCCCACAAAGAACATGAGCATCGCAAATGTAATTCTCCTGAATGCTGTCAAGTCGTTTCTCCCCAAGCGTAAAGTTGTGTCAAAATATGGATCGGCTACGGACGGTCGCGGCAAGAAGTGATCGGAGACCGTCAGTCACTGAACTATGGCAGGCGGTCGGACCGTCGTGGAAGTAAACCGGATATAAACGAGTGTGCAATTCCGGGACCAAATAGGGCGACTCGAAAGAAAAATTCGCACACCGCTCATTAAAAGCGAGTTAAGGGGATATTTTCGAACTTTTGGAGGGGCGTGAACGGGCTCCGGACGAGCTCGTTTATCTTAATTCAGGAAACGATCTCCGATTTAATACCAAAATCTGTATATTTCCGTAAAGCCATTTATTCATTCCGAAACGAGGGTCGCGTCAGGAGGCTTGTGGCATAACAGCCATGAACTCCAACGCGCGGACCAGGTAATTCTTCAGATCACGGCGAGGTACGACGGCGTCGAGGAAGCCTTTTTCGAGCAGAAACTCGGACCGTTGGAACCCCTCGGGCAGCTTTTGGCGGATGGTCTGTTCAATCACGCGCGGGCCGGCAAAGCCGATCAGCGCTCCCGGTTCGGCAATATTCAGGTCGCCGAGCATGGCGAAGCTGGCTGTGACGCCCCCGGTGGTGGGGTCTGTCAGAACGCAGATGTACGGCACTCCGGTGTCGTCGAGCTGTGCCAGCGCGGTGGAGATTTTGGCCATCTGCATCAGGCTTACGACGCCTTCCATCATGCGCGCTCCGCCCGAGGCGGCCACCACGATCAGCGGCTGGCGGCCCACACGCGCGCGATCGACGGCGCGAGCGATGGTCTCGCCCACAACGGCGCCCATGGAGCCGCCGATGAAGCTGTATTCCATGGCGCTGACGACGACGGAGTGCGGCCCGAGCCGGCCCACTGCGTTCAGGATCGCGTCGTCCAGGCCGGTTTCTTCCTGGGCCTTGCGGAGCCGCTGCTTGTAGGGCTTCACGTCGACAAAATTCAAGGGGTCAGTGGAGCGCAGACCGCCGTCGACCAGTTCGTACCCCGGCTCGAGCAATAGATCGAGGCGTTGGCGGGCGCCCATCTTGAAATGGTGCTGGCACTTGGGGCAGACGTTGAGGTTGGCCGCCAGGTCGGCCTTGAAGATCGCCTGACGGCAACCCAGGCACTTGACCCAAAGGCCGTCGGTGCGAACCCGCTTCTCGGCGGCGTCTCCGCTGCGCTCGGGGTTGGGGTCGGATTCGTAATCGCCACTCTCTCGCTTGAACCAGGACATCAGGACTCTCTTTTCAACTTGGGGCAGATTAGTTCTCGGCCTGTTTGTGCCCGACCCTGCTCGTTCACAGCCGGCAGGCCCGGCCTCTCGTATTCCGCCGCATCAATATTCTATGCCGCGCTGGGCGAGGATGCCCTTCTGATAGGCATGTTTCACTTCGCGCATTTCCGTCACCGTGTCGGCCAGCTCCACCAGCGCGGGATGGGCGTTCCTGCCGGTCAGGATGACATGCACCATCTCCGGCCGCTTGCGCAGGGCGTCGGCCACCATTTCGGCATCCAGCATGCCGTAGGCGATGGCGTAGTTGATCTCGTCCAGAATGACCATATCCCAGTCGCCGGATTCGATGGCAGCGCTGGCCTCGGCCCACGCCGCCTGAACCAGGCGAATATCCTCGGGGTCGGTTTCCGCGCCCCCCACTTTCACAAACCCCCGGCCCATCTGCTTGAGAACGAAGTTTGGCCCAAAGGCCTTGACGGCATCGAGCTCGCCGTAGTGCCACGAGCCCTTGAGGAACTGGAGCATGAGAACCCTCATGCCGTTCCCCACCGCGCGCAGGGCTGTGCCCATCGCGGCGGTCGTTTTGCCCTTGCCCGGGCCGGTGTTGATCAGGATCAGTCCTCGACGGGAGTCGGTCATCACAGTTGTCAGTTCACAGTTCACAGTTGTCAGTTGTCTGTTGTCAGTTCTGAATGCTACGGCCTGCCGGTTGTCAGCGCGGGTCGATTGAGCCGCAAGCTGAAGAACGTCGCATGGACGGCTGGTCCATCAGTGGCCGGTGTGGTACGGGTGCCCAGCCAGAATTGTACATGCCCTGTAGAGTTGCTCCGCCATCACCAGGCGGGCCAGGGCGTGGGCCAGGGTGAGCGGACCCAGGGAAAGCAGCAACTGGGCGCGCTTTCGTGTAGCGTCGGCCCAGCCGCTGGCGGGGCCGATCGCGAACACGATGTGTTGCGTTCCTGCGTCTCGCCGCTCACCGAGCCAGCCCGCGAAGGCTTCGGATGTCATTTGCCGGCCGCGGCTGTCGAGAAGAACTGCCACCGCGGGCGTCCTGCCTTGCTGCTTGTCGATCCAGTCCAGCAGGGCCTGCTCGGTCTTGAACGCGGCAGCCTCACACCGCGCAAAGGCGGCCATCCGCTGAAAATAGGTCTGGGTCAACCCCTCGAATGCGTCGCCCGATCCGGGCCGGGCGCCGATATGTGCCAGGGTCAGCTGCATCAGGAGGAGGATACCGCACCGACCAGGCAGAAGTTTGGGTCAATTCCCAAAAACAAGAGACCCTCCCCGTTTTCGAGATATTGGCCGCAAGTGATCCGTTGTTTCATATCCGCGCCTTGGTTTCACTCTAACTTCTTGGTTTGCAAGTCATTTATTTTCAAAGAGACACGAATCATCCAATCAGCATAAGAAATGGCTACCATCATGCGCTTTGCGGCACGGCTGAAGCCGCGCCCTTTCAAAACTGTTAAAAGATGATCTGCGTGGCGGACACCACTCGATGTTCCGGGTCAGTGATCCCTTTGACTTCCCCATCGGAATGCCAAACCCGGCGGACCGCAGGGATGAATACCTACTCACCCTTTTCGTTTTTCCGAGTGTTCGTTCTCGGAAGATCGACTCTTCAGCCCTTTGAAGTGGACTTCCTCTTTGAAGGCGACGCCTTCTTTGCCGCGGTCTTCTTCGCCGCAGCCTTCACGGGGGTCTTCCGGGCAGGAGTCCTGGCCGCAGCCTTCTTTGCCGCTTTTTTCGCTTTGGCTGCGGGCTTGGTTTTGGCGGGTGCGGGTTTGGCTTTAGCTTTAGCGGCCTTTGACGCTGACTTGGCAGCGGCCTTGCTGCGGGCGGCGAGCGTCTTCTCCGCCAGGGCGGCCTTCAATTCCGCGTCGAACTCCGCCGGCGTGAGAGGCCGGGCAGACTTTCGCAGGCGCTCGATGTCATAGAAGGCGCGGCGCTCCGCGAGGAATACGTGGACAACGAAGTCCACATAGTCGAGCAGGATCCAAGTTCCCTCCCGGCGTCCCTCCACCGAGTTCGGGTAGGTCCCGAACTCCTTCTTCAGGCGGTACTCAATCTCATCGGCAATGGCGATGACCTGACGATCGTTGGTGGCCGAGGTGACGAGGAAGAAGTCGGACAGACCCGCGTCAATGGGGTCAAGCTCGAGGATGCGGGTGTCTTCGCCCTTTTTGTCTTCACAGGCCGCGGCTGCGGCCTGAACGAGGATGCGGGTTTGCTGGTGGGCCTGGCTTGTCGGCATTCGGTAGGATAGCTCTCCGTGTTTCATCGTAGTCGTTCGCTGGAGACATGGGCAAGCCTGCGCTTAGCGATACAGGCCATGGGCCCGTATGTATGCTGCGACAGAGGACGTCAGGAGTTCCTGTCCCGCGGGTTGCGCGTCGGAATCTCCACGGACCTGTTCTCGAATTCTGGACGCACTGATTTCCACTTCCAATCCGGGCAGAAGGTGGAAGTGGGCGGTCTCCCCGGCCGCATTACGCAACAGATAGGAGCGCCTCTTTACGTAGGAGACGGGCTCGGTGAGGCCCGCCTCGGTGTACATTAATTCCCGCTCGAGTGTGACGCCTTCGGGCAGGAAGGCTTTGAGGTCGTCGAGCCGCTGGCCGGGGCGCGAAGCCACGATCAACGCCGCCGCAAAGGGAATCTGGGCCCCGCCGCGCCAATGGCGCAGCCCCGCGAACGAGTCGGCGCCCATCAGGCAGAACAGCACTCCCCCNNCTTCAATCGCCAGCGTCGTCATTGCCCAGCGGTCGGGAAATGGCGCCGTCGATCCCTGCGGCTTGAGCGGCTGTGCGCCCACCGGCGCGAAGAGAACGCAGTCCAGCCGCAAGGCCGCGCGGGCAGCCCGCGCAATGGTCAAATGGCCCAGGTGGGGCGGGTCAAAACTGCCCCCAAAAAACGCCACCCGGCCGGCCTCTGCAGTTTCACCGATCATCGCTTCATGGTAATGCGTTAGCATCGGACACAAGACGATGCGATACCTGATTGCTTTCCTGGCCCTCGCCGGCGTCGTGGTTTCCGCGCTGGCATTGCAGGTTCACTATTCGACGGCGACTGAGCCCTGCTCCATCAACGAGCGATGGGACTGCGGCATCGTGAACCACAGCCCGTTTGCCGAGGTCGGCCACATCCCGGTGGCCACCATTGGCATTCTGGGCTACCTGGTGCTCGGCGGGCTGGCATTTGCCCGGTTGCGCTTCGTCCTGGTAGTGGCCGCGTTCATCGGATTCTGTTTTGCCCTCCGGCTTACTTTCATTGAAGAATTCGCGCTGCAGGTGTGGTGCCTTTATTGCGTCACGTCGCAAACGATCATCGCGCTGATTACGCTGCTCAGCCTTGGATGGCTGGCGGCGGACCATCGGCGACTGCGGCGCGCCAATTCGCCGCAGTGAGGGTCCGCGGCCCGGTCGCGATGGTCCCGTAATCATGCTCCTTAACCGGGGCGAGCCGTGCGCGCTGATAAAATTGAGCTGACCCGATGTTTAAAAAGAGCTATTCGCGTTGGATGTACCGGTGGGAAACGCGGCTGACCACTCGTGATGAAAATCGCGTGGTGCGGCCGCTGGAGTGGGGATTCGACTGGATTGCGCCGTTCCTCGAGGCGCACAACCTGGGCGCGGCGGAGCTGCGCAACGCCGACTCGCTCGACGACGCGGCTGCTGAAGCCGCGATCACCCGCATCAACCAGATTCTCATTCGCCACAGCGACGAGTTCTTCGGTTATGAGCGGCCGACGGACTTCCGCCTGGAAGAGCGCTTTCCACAGCTCTTTCCCACCAACGTGCGTCCCGAGACGCTGGCCCAGGAGGCGGCGCTTCGCAAGCAGGCGGAGGAGGGCCGCATCCCGCGCGCGCAGTTTTTGCGCTTCACCTCGCCGGAGCGGACGCCGTATCCTGAAAACGATCTCGCGAATGCGCGCTGGTATCCGGCGCCCGCGCACAAGGATCCGAAGCGTCCCAAGCAGGCCATTGTGGTGCTGCCGCAGTGGAACGCCGACGCCTTCAGCCACAACGCGCTGTGCAGCATCTTCAATCGCATGGGTATCTCGGCCCTGCGGCTCTCCAAGCCCTACCACGACATCCGCCGGCCCACCGAGCTGGAGCGCAGCGACTACGCCGTCAGCTCCAACATCGGGCGCACGCTCTCGGCCTGCCGCCAGGCGGTGGTGGACATTCGCTGCTGCATCGACTGGCTTGAAGAGCAGGGCTACGAGCACTTCGGCGTGTTGGGGACCAGCCTTGGCTCCTGCTATGCCTTCCTGGCCAGCGCGCACGATCCGCGCATCCGCGTGAATGCCTTCAACCACGCCTCGACGTCGTTTGGCGACGTGGCGTGGGCGGGGCAAAGCACGCGCCACATCCGCCAGGCGCTGGAGCAGACCGGCTTGACGCAGGAGCGGCTGCGCGCCCTGTGGTCCGCCATCAGCCCGGTCAGCTACTTCTCCCGTATCGCGAGCCCCGCGGCCGGCGGACCGCAGAAAAAAGTGCTGGTGGTGTATGCCAACTACGACCTGACCTTTCCCAAGGAGTATTCCCTGCAGGTGGTGGATGCGTTCCAGCGCATTGGACTCAACTTTGAGCCGCGCGTGTTGCCCTGCGGCCACTACACCACCGGCGAAACGCCCTACAAGTTCATCGACGGCTGGTATATGGGCTCGTTCGTGTATCGGGCGTTCAAAGCGCTGCGCGAAGAGAAGGCAGCCGGCGGGCACGCACCCGCGATCCAGTCCAGCGAGGCGGAAGAAGAAGTTCTTTCGCGATAGGGGCGGAGTTTTCGATCGGTTGAGCATGGTCCGGGATGCCTCCACCCCCAACGGATCGTTACTAAATCGGTTGCACCCACCCGTGCGTCCATTCTGTGCTGCAAGGGCGGGTGGGGCAGGCGTGCGGGCTTCGAGTCCGGACAATATTTATGTCCCGCGTAGAATGATTGTGTCGGACGCGAAGCAGTCCCGCATGCCGCGGGAGCGCGCGAACCTCGAATGTAGAAGGTTTCTGCTGTTGAGAGAGATGTGCACGTGTTCTCATTCAGACCATCGCGGATGCAGGTGATTGGCGGTGTTGTATGCATCCTCGTCCTGCAGCGAATCGGGTTCCTTTTTCTGGGGACCGGTCCGGGTGGAAGGCTGTTTCTGGATGTCTTCATCGTCCTGGCAAGCTCCCTCGCGATCGGAAGTTGTTTCGCCGCCGCGATGCGGGGCAGGGGCGTGTCTCGCATCTTCTGGCTGCTCTTTGCCAGCAGCTTTGCCATGCAGTTGATTGCGGATGCCAGTTGGGCCTACTTCCATTATTTCCATGTTGCGGTACCAGATGGCGCAATCTTTCCTTCCTTGTTCTACCGCCTCTATGCCGGGCCCATTGCCATCGCTCTCTTCCTTTCGGACGACAGCAGTTCATCCAAGTTCGAATCATTTCTCGATGGCAGCATCGTTGTCGGCCTCGTGGGCCTGACGATGTACCAGGTTCAGATGGCGGAGCATGCCGCCCAGGACTCGAGAATCTGGCAGTTGATTACCGCGACGGCGCTTGTCAACGCCATATTGGTTTTGGCGGCGGCGGCGCGTTACTTTCTTTCACCGCGAGGCACCTTGCACGGCCTTTTCAAGCGGCAGACGATTTATCTGTTGACCTATTCAAGTGTTGCCTTTCTCACCAGCACTGTGGATGCCTACTTCCCCGCGATTGACGACTCGTTTGACCTCATCTGGATCGTCATTTACCTTGCTGGAGCGGTTCTGGCCCTCACGTGGGAACCTCCGGCCGAAGAGCAGGCAATAACGCGACGAATCAGCAGGCGCGCAGCTTTGTTGTGCTTTAACCTCACACTGGCCGCGATGGTGCTCGGCAGCGCCATTCTTGGGTTCCGCGTCATCGATTCGACGCGCATCGTGGGGCTGCTCGCGACCAGTGTTGTGCTGTTCTCCTATGCCGTCCGATGTTCCCTGATGCAGGATAACCAGGAGAAATACCTTACGGCGCTGCACGAAAGCAGGGCCCAATTGCAGCATCAGGCTCTCTACGACGAACTGACGGGGTTGCCGAATCGCCGTTTGTTTGCCGAGCGGCTGTCCCAAACCCTCGCCATGGCTCAGCGCGAAGGGCATGTCGTGGCCCTGCTCTATTTTGATTTCGACGGGTTCAAGCCGATCAACGACCGCCATGGTCACTCGGTCGGAGATCTCCTGCTGAAACACGCAGCGGCTCATATGCTCACGCGGGTTCGAAAGTCCGATACCTTGGCCAGAATGGGCGGCGATGAGTTCACCTTGCTGGTCTCACATCTCCCCGACAAGGAACACGCGGCGCTGGTGGCCAGGGAGTTGTTGCGCACGATTTCAGAACCGTTTGACATTGAAGGTCATAGTATCGCCATAACTGCCAGCATCGGAATTGGTGTATTTCCCGAGGGGGCAACAGATTCAGCCGGTTTGATACACCAGGCCGATAGCGCGATGTACGCTGTAAAGCGCGACGGCAAGGATGGGGTGAGGTACTACACACCCGACTTGGGATGAACCTCGGGAACGATCGCTGTCCCTGGCCAGGATCTATAACTCTTCCCAATAAGTTGAGGTCCTGCCCAGAGAGTCACGCACCTCATAGGCAAACTCGACATCGGGTTAAGGTACAGCATTCAGGTTGAGCTGAAGCAGCTTTACGGGGTCAAGATAGGCGCGTTGCCAGCGGACGGCCCAGTGCAGGTGCGGGCCAGTCACGCGGCCGGTGGCGCCGCTGAGGCCGAGACGGTCCCCGGCTTTCACGTGCTGGCCTTCGTGCACATCGATGCGGCTGAAGTGCATTGACAAAGTGAACAGCCCTTGGCCGTGGTCGATCACCACGCAATTGCCTTCGAAGTAGAGCGGGCGCGCCAACACAACGATGCCACTGTTGCTCGCGCGTACGGGTGTGCCCGTTGCGGCGCGAAAATCGGCACCCTTGTGAATGCTGGCCAATTTGCCGTTGAACATGCGTCGGGTGCCGAAGCTGTCTGTCGGTTTCGTGGTAACGGGCGCATGAAAGCTGCCCTGCCACAGGGGCTGTGCGGCGCTGTGGGCGAAGACATCCGCCTTGAGCTTGCTCTCGGCGTCGATCTGTTTGAGTGCCTCGGGACCGGGCTCGATGAATTTGGGCGCCACGCTGAGCGCGCCTGTGCGGTAGCGGGCGGGATGAATCTCTACAGTGCGGGTGAGGTCGCGAGTGTCTCCGCCGGTGAGCCTCACGTGAATGAGAAGAGTGGAAGACCCCGCGGAAGCCTCAACATCCGCGCCGGCCAACGAGAACCATGTGTGTCCGTCCCGGGCGCGAAAGAACTCCAGCTTGCGATCCATCCACTCGCCGTCCACGCCAACGGCATTGGGGATTTCCACGCGAATCAACTCGGGTGAGCCGGCCTGGACCAGCGCAGGCGTCAGCGTCACAGGGGAGGCTTGCGCCCGCGCCAGGTTAGCAGCCAGAACGGCGGTAAAAAGGCAGACAAGAGCCAGCAGGGGTCGCGGCGGAAGAACCTTGGCGANNGGCGAGCGAGCAACGGGATCGAATCCAGCCGGCGAATGCGGCAACGGGCCGGCAATGGCGCTAGAATTCTTCTATGACCGATCGCATGTCCCTTTCCCTCGCCCAGGCCGATCCCGACGTAGCCGCAGCTCTCGATCACGAGACTCTCCGCCAGCACGAGGGGTTGGAGATGATCGCGAGCGAAAACTTTGTTTCAGAAGCGGTGCTGGAGGCGGCCGGCTCGATCTTCACCAACAAGTACGCCGAGGGCTACCCTGGGCGCCGCTACTACGGCGGCTGCGAGTATACCGACGTGGTGGAGAACCTGGCGCGTGATCGCGCCAAGCAGATTTTTGGCGCCGAACACGCCAACGTGCAGCCGCACTCCGGTTCGCAGGCCAATGCCTCGGCCTACGCGGCGGTCCTGCAGGCGGGCGACACCATCCTCGGCCTCGACCTGGCGCATGGCGGCCACCTGACCCACGGACACAAGCTGAGTTTCAGCGGCAAGCTCTACCGGCCCACGTTCTACCAGGTTCGCCGCGACACCGAGGTGATTGACTACGACGAGCTTGAGGCCATCGCCGAGCGCGAAAAGCCAAAGGTCATCATTGGCGGCGGCAGTGCCTATCCGCGGATGTGGGACTTTGCGCGGATGCGGCAGATTGCCGATAAGGTCGGCGCCGTGTATATCTTCGACATGGCGCACATCGCCGGCCTGGTGGCGGGCGGCGTGCATCCCTCGCCTGTGCCTCACGCGCACATCACCACCACCACCACGCACAAGACGCTGCGTGGACCGCGCGCGGGCCTGATCCTGTGCGGCAAAGATCTGGCAGCTGCCGTGGACAAGGCCGTGTTTCCCGGCCAGCAGGGCGGACCGCTGGTCCACATCGTCGCAGCCAAGGCCGTGGCATTCGCAGAAGCGCTGAGGCCGGAGTTCAAAACCTATGCCGCGCAGATTGTGGCCAATGCCAAGGTGCTTGCCACCAGCCTGCAGGAGGCCGGTTATCGGCTCGTCTCCGGCGGCACGGATAACCACCTGATTCTCGTGGACGTGTTTGAGAAGGGCATTCTCGGCTCCGAGGCCGAACTGGCGCTGGGCAAGGCCGGCATCACGGTCAACAAGAATGCGATTCCCTATGACACCAATCCTCCGCTGAAGCCTTCGGGCATTCGTATCGGCACGCCGGCGCTGACCACGCGCGGCATGAAGGAGCCGGAGATGCGGCAGATTTCAGCGTGGATCACCAGGGCGCTGGAGCTTCGCAACGACGACGCGGCGCTGGAGCGCATTCGCGGCGAAGTGGCCGAGATGGCGAACCTGTTCCCGCTGTACGCATGGCTGCGCACGCCTGCCGCGGTGAATGCTTAGGCGAGATCGCCGTCAACGCGCCGGTGCCGGGTGAGGGACAAGCCCGGCTGGCGCGGCCGTCCGAAATTGACATTGCCGCGACTTCCGCCTGCCGACCGAGTTGCATCTAACTGGATTGGTTGAAGGATGCCCCGCAGTCATTGCAGCCGACCAGGCTGGATGTGCGGGAGGGTATCCAGGAGGAACGCATGCGCGCAGCGCAATTAGCTTTGACAGCATTGCTGATGACAGCTATGCCGGCATTTGCCCAGCAAGACAGACAGGACCGCGGGGGCCAGCGCCAGGCTCCGCGGAACGAGCACCAGCAGGCCCCCCCGAAACGCGGACCAGCTCCGTACCGGGGCAGCCCCCACAAGGACCAGGGTAACGTCCGCCAGGGTCAGCCCAGCCCCCGCCAGGACCAGGGCAATCAGCATCAGGGTCAGGTAAATCCTCAGCAGGGCGACCACCAGCGCAACTACAGCGACAGGCCGGGCCATCCAAACGCCCCGCACGTCGATAACGGCAGAACATGGGTCGGTCACGACACGGGACGCGATGATCCGAATTACCACCTGGACCAGCCATATGCGCATGGCCGCTTCACCGGAGGGTTTGGACCGAGCCATCGTTGGAGACTTAGCGGCGGCGGTCCAAACCGTTTCGGGTTCAATGGCTTCTACTTCGGCGTCGCACCCTATGACATGGGTTTTGTCGACGGCTGGAATTGGGACGCGGACGACGTTGTCATCTACGACGATCCCGATCATCCCGGATGGTATCTGGCTTATAACACGCGCCTGGGCACCTATACGCACGTGCAATATCTGGGACAATAAGATCGCGCGCCATGGAAGGTCATTGCGAAACAGGGGACAAGCCACGTGGCTTGTCCCCTTTGTCATTTAGATCGCACTCGAAGACTCAATGCGGAATGTACAGGCCAATGCGCGGAGCGATAAGATGACCAGTCCGCCCGAGAGAGCCACACACCTGCGATGAAACGCTGTGGATGGCTCCCAAAACTCAAATCAATTGGACAAATGGACAAGGACTCCGAATGAAGTATCTGTCAGCCTGCCCGCCCTTCCGTGCTCTCACCGTCGTTTTAGCCGCATTTTCATTCGCAATTCCCGCAGCCTTCGCCGCGGCACCGGCAGCAGCGCCTATTGTGCTCACCGGCGCCGATCGGCGTCCTGCGCAATCTCTCGATGGCGAGTGGGCTTCCATCGTCGATCCTTACTTCTCCGGTCTCTTCAGCTTCCATCACCAGGAGAAAACCAACGGTTGGTTTCTTAATCAAAAGGCCAAGCCGGGCGATCCGTTTCCTACCGAGTACGACTACAGCAAGGCGCCCAAGTTAAAGGTGCCGGGCGACTGGAACACGCAGCGCGAGTCGCTGCTCTTCTACGAGGGACCCGTCTGGTATGAGCACGACTTCACCTATCAACCCAAGGAACACACGCGCATCTTTCTGCATGTCGGCGCGGCCAACTATCGCTCGTGGTTCTGGGTCAATGGACAAAAGGCTTGCGAGCACGAGGGCGGTTACACCGCATTCAATTGCGACGTGACAGCGGCTGTTCATGCAGGCGGCAACTTTGTGGTTGCAGCGGTGGATAACACCCGCCACGAAGACAATGTACCCACGCTCGAAACCGATTGGTGGAACTATGGCGGGTTGATTCGCGAGGTTTCACTCATTACTGTTCCCGATGCATTTATCGATCAATACGACCTGCACCTGAGCCGCACCGAGGACAACGCGATTGAAGGATGGGTGCATGTCATCGGCGGTAAGGCGGGTGCGGCAGTCGAGGTCGAGATCCCTGAACTGCACGCGAAGACCGCAGCCAACGTGGACGAATCGGGGCGCGCCGCGATTCATGTCAACGTGCAGGGTCTGGAGCGCTGGTCCCCTGACAACCCCAAGCAGTACAAGGTCGCATTGCGCGCGGGCGAAGACTCTGTCAGCGAACTTATGGGCTTCCGCACCATCGAGACGCGCGGCACGCAGATACTGCTCAACGGCAAACCAATCTTCCTGCGCGGCGTAGCCATCCATGCCGAGGCGCCCTACCGCACCGGCCGCGCCTACTCCGACAAGGATGCGGAGACGCTGTTGGGCTGGGCCAAGGAGCTTGGTTGTAACTACGTGCGCCTTGCCCACTACCCGCACGCCGAGACCATGTTGCGCGCGGCAGATCGCATGGGACTGCTGGTGTGGTCGGAGAACCCGGTGTACTGGGCCCTGCAATTCGACAACCCCAAGGTGCTGGCAAAAGCGGAGCAACAGTTGGATGAAGAGATCGGCACATCGCGCAATCACGCGGCCATCATCCTGTGGTCGATGGCCAATGAAACGCCGAACACAGATGCGCGCACGCACTTTATTGAAACCCTTGCCAGCCGCGCACGTGCGCTTGATTCGTCACGCTTGATTACCGCCGCGCTGTTAGTTCGAGCCGAGGGCCACACGAAGGTCGTGGACGATCCGCTCGGCAAGGCGCTCGATGTCATCGGCGTCAACGAATATATCGGCTGGTATGAGGGCCATCCTGAGACAGCCGACGTTACCGAGTGGCGCATCGACTACGAAAAACCCCTGATTGTGAGCGAGTTTGGCGGCGGAGCCAAAGCCGGACTGCATGGCAATGAGAACGAGCGCTGGACGGAAGAGTACGAAGCGAATATCTACCGCCATCAACTGCCGATGTTGAACAAGATTCCGCAACTTAGAGGCATGAGCCCGTGGGTCCTCATGGATTTTCGCTCGCCGAACAGACCGCTCGCAGGCATCCAGGATGAGTTCAATCGCAAGGGGCTGATCTCCGACCAAGGCCAGAAGAAGCTTGCTTTCTATGTTCTCCAAAAGGCGTACAAAGAGAGAACGATCGGTAAGCCGGAGTAAGCAAAGGTACGAAAGACACGGCTATGTCGAACGAATGATTTGGGAAACAATAGTCAATATGTGGATGGGTGAGTTATTCTTGACTAATGGCTATTGATTCTATTCTTGCTCAAATCGACTCGGAGATTGCAAGGCTTACTCAGGTTCGTTCCCTGTTGGCCGGCTCCGGATCCGCAGCCGTCGTTACCGTCAAAGAACGTAAAACCAGGAAGGCGCCTGCCAAAGCCAAGAAGTCCCGCGTACTGAGCCCTGAAGCTCGCAAGCGGATCGCCGACGCACAGCGCAAGCGCTGGGCGGCTCAAAAAGCCAAGACCAAGTAACACGCTTCAACAGTTCATCCACTCTCTTCCGCACCATGCGCGGCAGACACGTGTCCCATCGCTAAACGGGGCTATTAGTCGGCGACATAATCTACGCGACTCTAGTCAAAGTTGAAGCACGGGCCTGATGTTGATAGAGCGGTAAAGAAGTTGTGTACCTTCGAAACCCGCGGCGCCGCACCGAAAATAATTCGCCTGGCGCCGGCTTGGATTGAGATCCAAGTCTGCAACCAACAAGTGTTGCAACATAAGCTACCTTCACTCCGCCCATCCAGCGACTTTGGAGAGGCAGGTCTACCTTTCCACGTGTGTACGTGTTATCACACGCGTTGAGCGGCCAGAGTCCTGACGCTCTTACCAGGTCTCAACGGCAAGGATGTTTGGCGGACCGGGATGGCCCTCGATCACCTGCGTCTCAATCACCGCCTCCATATTCATCTGCTCCCAGTTCTTGGGAGCCTTGGCCAGCAGCGATTCGAGATAGATGGGGTTGTAGAGGATTTCGCCCGCGGCCTCGGTGCCTTCCTCTGAAATGCCTGCCGCGATGATGACGGGCTGGCCGGTAGTGCTGTCATGGATGCGCGCCACAATGGCATAGTCGCGCGACAGCTTTTGATACGGCAGATCCCATGCGGTAGCCCAGGTGGTTTTCGTCTTGCTGTTGCGGTCGACCAGGAGCGCCACGCCGTCCTTGGATTCGAATCCGAAGCGGAGCTTCTGCGTCACGCGCAACGTCCAGATGTTGTCAAAGGCACCGACCAGCACGAACGGGCCCTCGCGCAGTTGGGCAAAGCTGGCCTCCGAGGCCGGCACTACGCGAAACGCCTTATGGCGCGATGCCAGCGCCGCCACGGTCCGGGTGAGGGTGATCACGTCCGCCAGGGCCAGGTTCCCCGAGTAGTGCAGGCGGAAGTAGAGCGGCTCGGGCTTGGAATTGTTGACCGGGGTGTCGAACGAGTTGATTGATCCCACATCGAGGTTCTTCGCCGGTTCGCCGAGGCAAAATGTGGTGGGATTGATGCTGTCCGTGACGGGCTGCCAGAATCGGTCGATGTTGGAGAGGGGCTGCGGCTCATCGTGGTACCGCAGGCCGGCCAGCAAGCCTGCCGCACCGACCAGCGCAATCAGAATGACTCCACCTGCCGCGGCAAGCCAGCGATACCGCCACAACCGCGACCAGGGCTGAGGGGGGGGCGGCGGTGGGGCAGCCTCGATCGGCTCGGTGGCCTCTTCGGGCGGCGCCAGGACAATGTCAGGCTCCGGCGGCCGTTCCGCACTGCGGAAGAGGGGCACGTAGGAGCCGATGGGAAGCTCAATGGCCAACTCGCCCCGATGAGCGCTGTCATAGTAGTACTGGGTGAGCCGCTTGCGAACCTCTCCGGCCGTGATGCGCACTACGGGGTCGGCATTGGCGTCGTAGCTGGGAGAGCGGCCAAAAACTTCGACCCCGATGCTTCGTTCCTTCAGGTCGGCGGCATTGCCCAGCAGCGTCTGCTCCACTGCATAGGCCAGCAGGGCGGGATAACGCTTACTGTTCGCAAACAGTGGGTGCGCGACCAGCCGCGACAACTGCTCCCTTATTCTGGGAGCTTCGGTGACCGGGTTAGGATCCGTGGATTCCGCTCCGGATTTTGAAGCCACGGGCATTCCCACTCCTTCGGCTGGTCTGCAAGGTACGGATCGTCGCGTCACTTCTGCGAACTAAAGGCGAATCACGGACAGCCGCGTCAAATAGAACTGGAAGTTGCGTGATTTCAGTGTAGACCCCGGAATTGGGCCGGGAGCAAGAGCCAAAACCAGTCGCACCGCGTATCATACGTGGGCCTTATGACCTTGTCCAGAATCGATTAAGCCAAACCCTGCTAAAGGTTTAGCAGGGTTTCTGCTCATGTGGTACCCGATGGAACCTATTGTCGGCCGAAGAGAGCGAATATATTCGGTTGCGGTCCAGAAGATGAGCCAAAGCTAAGGTGTGCGGGGTGGTCAATTCTCCCTCGTAGTACCCGCGCCGGAGGCGCATTTTCTTGTGATTGCGGCTCCTCGCCCCTCGTTTGCCAGATCTGGATTGCATCCAGACAGGACTCACCGAGGGGCGCTTTTTTGTCTGGCCTCAATTCGATCGTTCGGGGTCCGGCCTCTTAAGAAGCTGCCGTGCTTCCTCAACTGCGGCTGGATTCGCAAGCACCTTGCCGCCCTTGCATCCACAAGACTTTCGCTGATAAAAGAAATCGTGAAGCGATTGATCTGCCTTCAAAGGCGGCGGCGCGATAGACTGTTCGAGCTCGATCGGAGCTTTAACCGTCCTTCCCGTAAACTGTTCGCAGCCGGTTCCACGCTCCCGATCGTCACGAAAACCAAGCTGCGGTCACATCGTTCGATTGCGTTGATGGGGCGGCAGTTCGACCCTTTTCAAGTCCCACACGCACCAAAGTGCGAGGCTGAACACACATGTCCCCATCGCTGATGCCTCATGCGGTCTGCTGGAATCAGGATCCACGTCTCATTTGGACCATGGCGGTCACAAATGCAATCACATTCCTCAGCTACTTCAGCATTTGTGTCAGCCTGTTTTATCTTGTCCGAAAAACCAGGGGGTCCGTTGCCCGCAATTGGGCATTTTTCCTCATCGGATTCGGTGTCTTCATCGTCGCGTGCGGCACCACCCACCTGATGGAGGTCATTACCACCTGGATTCCGGTGTTCTGGATCGACGCGTGGACGAACATCGTTACGGCCATCTTTTCGGCCTACGTTGCGGTGCAATTTGCGCGCCGTGCGGGGGAACTGGGTTTTGGGATCAACGATTACGCGGCACGGTTGTCGCACACTGAAAGCGAAAAGGCGGAGATTGAGGAAAGTCTGCTTTCAGCCCGAAAGCTGGAGGAGTGGAACCGCATGTCGGCCGTGGTGACGCACGAGATCAACAACCCCCTGGCCGCCATCCAGAACCTTCTTTTCCTCATTCAACTGACCCCGGACACGAGTCAGGACGTGCAAGCCATGGTGCAACAAGCCATGGATGAAGTGCACCGCATTGAGATACTTACCCGTTCCACCCTGGGCTTTTTCCGCCTCAGCCTGACGCCGGAGCCGGTGGACTTGCGAAAGTCGTGCGAGTCGGTACGCCTGTTGCTTGATCCAATGATGCGCCAGAAGAGCATGGAGCTGGCCATCGACAGCACGGGCGATTGCACCGTGAATGCCTACGCCGTTGAGACCAGGCAGGTGCTCTTGAACCTGGTGCGGAATGCGTGCGAGGCCACCGCGAAGAGTGGCGGGCGAGTGACCGTCACCCTCGAAGGCAGGGCTGACGACGTGTGTGTGCTGGTTGCGGATGAGGGCTCGGGCATCGACCCCAACGTGCTGTCGAACCTGTTTCAGTTTGGAACCAGCACCAAGGGCGAACGAGGCAACGGCATGGGACTGTGGCTGGTCAAGCAGCTTGTCACGCGCCACGGCGGCACGGTTACGGTGGAGTCCAAGCTCGGCGACGGCAGCCGATTCACGGTGCTCTGGCCGCGCCGGCTGCCCTCCGGAGAAGAACTTCAGGGCCAGTTTGCCGCTGGCGTTGGCGGATAACCTTCCGTTCAGACGTTTTCACGGTTCCCGTAGTGCGGGCGTCGTGGCATCCCACCCTAGCCGCAAAAACAAAGACGCGGCGAGGGTGGGGCACCCGAGACCTTCCATTATCTGTGAAAGTGCTATAGCGAGCACAGATCAGCGCGGGCACGGACGCGAACCCGTGCGGCGAGCGCCCGGAGAACCTTAAGTCAGCGCCCGGTCCAGATGAACGTAGCCGCCATCCACGACGAGGTGTTGCCCGGTGGTGTGCCCGGATTGGGTGGCAGACAGCAGAAACACCGTGGCCGCGGCAATCTCTGAAGCCAGGGTCATCCTCCGGCCCAGCGGAATTTTTTCCGTGATGTGTTTCAGCTCGGCTTCAGGGTCGTGCGTTGCGTCGAGCAAGCGCCGGTAAAGCGGCGTCATCACCTCCGCGGGCAAGACGGCGTTGACGCGGATTCCATAGGGCAGCAGCTCCGCCGCCCATTCGCGGGTGAGTGCGAGTTGCGCCCCCTTCGCGGCTGCGTAGCCGGAGGTGCCGCCCTGGCCGGTGAGCGCGACCTTGGAGCTGATGTTGACGATGGAGCCCTGCGTCCGCTTCAGTGCGGGAAGTGCATAGTGCGCCAGCGCGTAATAGTGGACCAGGTTGCGGTGGAGGCTCGCCACAAACTGCTCCACGCTGCCTGATTCGAGGCCCACACGGTCGTTGTTGCCGGCATTGTTCACCAAGCCGTCGATGGAGCCAAACCGCTCTTCAACTTCGCGGATGGCCTGTTCGCAGCGCCGGGCGTCTTCAAGATTGGCTTCGACCAGCTCGCATCGCGCGCCGGAGGCTTCCATCTCCGCCATGAATTCATCCACGCTTGCCGAGTGCCTTGCCAACACCGCAACCCGGGCGCCCTCGGCCAGGCAGGCGCGCGTGATGGCGGCGCCAATGCCGGCTCCGCCGCCGGTGACCACAATGACTTTGCCGTTCAGTCCCAGATCCATCGGTTCCCTTGTCTGTTGCGCCTCGCCCGTTGCATCCGTCCCCAGCCTCTGGGGGACTTAGTTAAGCCCGGCCATGACGAGCATGCGCGGCTCCGTCATCTCCTGGATCGCGGATCGGATGCCTTCGCGTCCAAGGCCGGATTCTTTCACGCCGCCGAAGGGCATGGGGTCAAGGCGCCAACTGGGCGTGTCGCCCACGATCAGGCCGCCAACCTCCAACTCGCGGAAGGCGGTGAGAATGCGCCCGGCGTCGCGGGTCAGCAGCCCGGCCTGCATGCCATATTTTGACCGGTTCATCTCGGCCAGCGCCTCTTCGAAATCGTCGTACGGCTCCACCACAATCACCGGTCCGAAGACCTCTTCGTCGCGCACTTTCATGCCCGGTTTGGTGCCCGTGAGGATGGCAGGCGTGATCACCGAGCCGTGACGTTCGCCGCCGGCAACCAGCTTGGCGCCGCCTTCCACCGCTTCCTTCACCCAGGCATCGATACGATCGGCATCGCTGGGCCGGACCAGCGGGCCCACATCGGTTGCCTCATCCGAAGGATTGCCCGTGACGAGTTTGGCGCTGTATTCCACAAGTTTCCACAGGAAGGTCTGGAAGATACGGCGCTCCACAAACACGCGCTGCACGCTGATGCACGACTGCCCGGCATAACCAAAGGCCGCGTGGGCAGTGCGAACGGCTGCATCGTCCAGATCGGGCCAATCGCCGTGGATAATCATGCCGGAGTTGCTGCCCAACTCCAGCAGCACGCGCTTGCGGCCGGAGTGAACCTTCAGCTCCCAACCCACCTTCGCCGACCCGGTAAATGTGACCAGCTTGATGCGATCTTCCTTCTCCGCCAGCCACGCGGTGTCGGCGTTGGAAAGCGGCAGCACGGCCAGCGCCTCCTGCGGCCAGCCCGCCTTCAAAATCACTTCGCCGAGGGCAAGGGCGGTAAACGGAGTCTGCGGTGCGGGCTTCAGCAGAAACGGGCAGCCGGCAGCCATCGCGGGCGCCAACTTGTGCGCCACCAGGTTCAGCGGAAAGTTGAACGGGGTAATGGCCAGCACCGGGCCGACAGGAAAACGCTGCACCAGTCCCCAGCGCCCCTCGTTGCCCTCGCTCAGGTCCAGCGGAATGGTCTCGCCGCCCAGTCGCGATACTTCCTCGGCGGCGGTTTTGAATGTGAGGATGGAGCGCTCCACCTCCGCGCGCGCCAGGCGAATGGGCTTGCCGGCCTCCGCCACAATCAGCTGCGCGAACCGCTCCTTTTGTTCGATGAGCGCGCCCGCCACGTCTTCCAGAATCTCCTTGCGCTTCCAGCGCGGCAGGGCGCGGGTGCGGCGTATGCAGGCCGCTGCATGATTCACAGCCTGGCGCGCGTCGGCGCGGGTGGCGACGGTGACGCGGCCCACCAGCCCCTGGTCCCAGGGAGAGCGCACTTCCAGCGCTTCGCCTTCGCTCCATTCCTTNNCGACCGGACAAGTTCCGGTTTGCCGATAATCCGCCCCGCAATCGGAAGACTCGGCGCCAACAGCACCCTGCAGTGCTCCCTGAGTGGAAAGGCGTTTTTCAACAACTGAGCGGTCGAAGCAGACAAGGCATCGTCCCCATCGACGTTCCGGCCGGAACACCGTTTTTGCAGGCGATACGAGGTTGAGTTTCGAACCGGCGTTGATTCGTTCCGTAGAGGCGTTTATCCGAGTGCAGACGCCATGCGAGCTGCCGTGGCGAGCACGGAAGCCGTGACCTGTTCGCCCAGCATCTCACCAATCCGCTCGATTCCGCGCGTGTGCTAAACGGAACAGACAATTACCAGTTGCGATGCTATGTTCACCCGAGAAGAATCGTGCGGTGTGGAACAGAATGATGACCCCGTCGCTGTCCCCCACGCAGCGATGACGAGGACTATTCGCGACCAGACCAGAATCCGGAAGAGGCCGTCTAGATGGGTGGAGTAACCAGGAAGCCTTTTAATATCGCTGCTTTTCTCGCAGCAAAAGGGCCAGGACGAAGCATCAGGAATCACACGGCAAAGCAGATTTTCTTCTCCCANNCGGAGCGGGGACGCTGCGAACCGTCACGGCCTCAGCCATCACCGCCTGTACGGTCCTTAGGATCGCGACGGCGGAAATACTCCGCGTTCTGCAGAAGGAACATAAGTTCTCCACCTTTTTCTTGAGGTTCATCGTGATTCGGGGCATGAGAACCCAGGCGGATCTCATCGATCAGCTATTCAACTCCAGCG
>PLXP01000224.1 GCA_003151435.1 Acidobacteriaceae bacterium | reverse complement strand
CTCGGTGATCCACTGGTGACCGTCAGCCGATTGTCGGCTCGGGTCGTAGAAATTGTCGAACAGCGGGAAGCGCTTCACCAACTCGTGCACGTTCGGAGTGACCTTGCCTCCGAACACTGCCAGCGAGGAGTCGCCGTCGCCGGCGGCCACGTCGCCCAGCATCTGATCATAGGTGCGGTTTTCACGAATGATCAGGAACACGTGCTTGATGAGCGACGGATCGCCGATCTTCTCCGGGATTGCGACCGGCCTGGCATCATGGGAGCCGCCGGCGGCGGACTTGATATTCTCCTTCAGATCCCAGTGGTTGTTTTCGAAAACCTGCTTCGTCATCGCGTCCAGGGTCTTGCCATTGGGCACGGGAACGATGCTGACGGTCCCATTGTCCTGATGAGTGTTGTAGTCGGTGACGCCGAAGTCGGTCTCAAACGAATTACGCGCGCCGATACCCTTGTCGTTGGCAACGATGAGCTTGTTATCAGCCGCGTTCAGAACCACGGAGTTCGGCGCGTAGGCTACCGGGATCATGCCCATCACGGAATTCCTCCGGTAGCTGTTGAGGTCGACCACCCCGATCGCGTTGGCATTGTAGAGCGCGACGTAGGCAACGCCTCCCCTCTCATCGACCGCGATCGAGTTGGGCGCGGCGCCGTACGATGCCTTGCGTTCGCCGGGCACTCCGATCGGCAGCGCAAGGTCGATGGTCCGCACCACCTTGTTGGAGCCCGTGTCGATGACCGAGATGGTGTCGCTATAGGTGTTTGCGACCAGCAGGAACTGTCCGTAGAACGCCATGCCGGTCGGGTGCAGACCAGTCGAGATCGTCGCTTTGACCTTCATCGAGGTCAGATCGACCACAGAAACGGTACCGGTAATCGCGGAGCCAACTACCGGGTCGGCGACGATTTCAGTGCCGGCGGAGTAGATCTGGAAGTCGCCCCCTGTAGCGGCCCGGCCACCCTCGTTGCTGATGTAGGCGGTTGTGCCGGTCTTGTCGATCACGATGCTGTGCGGCGCGTTGCCGACGCGGATCTGGGTACCCTGCAGCTTCGTGGTCAGGTCGATTTGGGTGAGCGTATCGTTCTGGTTCAGCAGGGCGTAGGCGCTCTTGCCATCCTTGGAAAGCGCGACCCCGCCGGGATAAGAAGTGCTCGGCGAAAAGAACGTGCCGCACGGTGCGCCATCGCCCGGAGGGCTGTTCGGGAAGCACTTGATGAAGGAATTGTTTGGCGGCACGCTGACTTGGGCGTCGTCCGCCAGCAGGCCCTCTGGAGAGACCTTGGCGATGGTGACGTTGCTGCTGTCCTGGCTGAACACCAGGTACTTGCCGTCCGCCGAATAGGAAATGCCGCTATAACTGCCGTGCGCATCCTGTCCGAACGGGATGTAGTTCTGCAGGACATCGCCAGTCTTGGTGTCGAACACCTCGACGGCTTCCGACGCGCCCATAGTGAGGACGGCGGCGGTGTGACTGCGGACATTGGGGTTCAGCGCGATGGCCTTGGCGCGGACCCGGATGCCGAGGTCGACCTGCTTGCCCGCTGGGGTGATGACCTGGCCACTGCTAACGACCCACGAGCCGTTCGGCTGCGGGCCGGTGACGTAAGTCGGGAACGGCACGGACTGAGCGGAGAGCACCGGAACAATCAGCCCCATCGCGAGCATGCTGGCGAGCGGGCGCAGACGGTTGATGCGAGATTTGTTTCGAACGTTTTGACGGGACATTCTTCGGGACATGGATCGTTCTCCTTCTTGGACTTGTTCATCACGCAACCGGAATGGGGTGCGATTGAAGGGGGGAAACCAGCGACCCCTGCACATCGGGGTCACCAATCTTTACAGAGGACCTGTAACGAGCTAATGACGATCGGCGCGGACGAACTGCGCCCTGGAAGTGAGGTTAGAAACGCGTCCCGCACAGCAGCATTACGGCGGGATTACAGTTTTGTCACCTTGTTCGCGAGACAGGTACCGCCTTTGTGTGCACTCTACGAAGCCGTCCAGTTTTTTTCGGAACCTTAATGTGGATGTGACGCGGCGGTAACGGCGTGAGATTACAAATTTGTCATCTGAGGCTTCGAGGTGTTTCTTCTCGAGAGGCAACGAATTATTTCAATGAACACGATGGAAGCTTCCCCTCGACGATTGGTGCCAGCTCTTTGGGGCATGAGGCGTCGGACTCTTCTCTTCTAACCCGTTAAAGAACGCCAGAATTCTCAACCTCTGCAGCTACTACTTTGCGATTCCGGGTCGGGGGCGCGCGATGCCCCGGAAGGACCAGCGCCGGAAGAGCCATAGCACGCAGGATATTCATCCCCCTAGGTCAGATTTTTATATGGAGGACGTATGCATCGCAATTTGAAGCAGAATCTCCAATCTGCCGGTAAGGCTGTTGTGTATCGAAGCCTTTGTGCCTCGATCGGATTCATCGCAATGTTTTTGGTTGCAAGTGTTTCTTATGCGCAGGTGGACCGCAGCGGATTATCGGGCACAGTCACAGATTCCTCGGGCCGGCTCCTGGCGCATGCGCACATCACGACGGTGCAGAACGCGACACAACTGCGACGTGAAGCCGTATCAAACTCCAACGGGAACTATGACATTCCCGAGCTGCCGGTTGGCGTTTATACAATCACCTTCGATCATCCCGGCTTTAAGACTCTGACGTTTGTCGATGTAGAGCAGGTCATCGGGAGGACGCGCACTCTCAATGCGACTATGCAGGTAGCGGGCGGCGAGGAGCGGGTGCAAGTCTCGGCCAGTTCGGAGCAGATGGACGATAACACCGACGCGCTCGGCGGGCGCATCGAGAAAGCGCAGGCGGAGAAGCTGCCGCTCAATGGGCGTAACTGGGCGACCCTGACCGCGCTGGTACCCGGCGCTGTGGATACCGGAGGCAGCAACCAACGGTCGATTCGGTTCGCAGGACGAGGCCGCGACGACGACAACTTTACATACGATGGCATCGACGCGACCAACATCATCAATCAACCGCAACAGCCCTATGTGCGGCTGGCCATTCCGCTGGACACGATCGAGGAGTTTCGCATCGACTCGATGCTGGCGACCGCGGAGGCCGGTGCGTCGGGAGGACCGCAACTCGCCGTTACGTCCCCCTCAGGCACGAATCGGTGGCACGGAAATGCATTCGAGTATTTGCGCAACAACTACTTTGACGCGCCGCAGCCCGTGCCCGTGACCACCGCGCCGCAGCCGCCCTTTCACATGAATCAATTCGGAGGTTCAGTGGGCGGACCGATCGTGCGCGACAGGACATTCTTCTTTGTCGCTTACGAAGGATACCGGCAGAACTGGGGATTTCCGCTTAGTGGTTATGTGCCGAGCAGCGCATTCCGGACAAAGGTTCTGGCGGATTCGCCGGTGCTGGATCCGATTGTCAACGCATATCCGCTCGGCCAGACGCAGACCAGCGACCCCGACGTGGATCAATTTACCAGCCAAGGCACGCAGGTGGTCAACGAGAACTCGGCGATGCTGCGGCTCGACCAACACTTCTCAGACGGGACCACGGCGTTTGTGCGATTCAATATTGACCGCGCCGTCAACACGCAGCCGCTGGCGAGCTCGGGCAGTTATCTTAACGGCCGCCAGCAGCTAACTTCGGCTCCCGTCAACGGCGCCATCGAGCTTCTGCACGTTTTCAATTCCAACCTGGTAAATGAGTTCAAGTTCGGATTCAACCGCAGCACCGCCGACACCATCGACATCAACCAAACCAATATTCCCTATGCGGTATCGGTGTCGGGATTTTCGACTCTGAACAACAACCGCATCTCCACGGGCGTGGGAAACTCGTTTGCGGAAATTGACAATCTGACGTGGACCAAGGGTCGGCACACGATGAAGGCCGGAGTCGAAATACGGCGGATTCAGCTGAACCAGGGGAACACAGAGAGCGGCACAATTGCCTATGCATCGACGGCGGGCTTCGATGCCAACCATGTCAGCACGGCGACCCTGAATGGAGCCCTGTCCATCAATGGGCTGCGCAAGACACAGTTCTATAGCTACGTTCAGGATGAATTCAGGTGGAAGCCCAACTTCAACATCAATCTGGGCGTGCGCTACACTTTTTTCAACCTGTTCCACGAAGTGCAGGGACGAGCTAATCCGTTCGATTTTGCAACCTGCGGGCCGCAGGGATTCTGCGGCGTGGGCGCCAGCTTCGGCCAGCCCAACTACGGAGATTTCGACCCGCGAGTGGCATTCGCGTGGGCGCCGAGGAAAAACCAGCGCACGGTGATTCGCGCCGGATTCGGAATTTACCACGAAGACGGGCAGCTGGACGACCAGAATCTGCCCATCAGCAACGAAGTCTACGCGTATTCGTTGTCGAACAAGACGATTCCAAACCTCAGCTATCCGATTGATCCGTTTCTGGCCAATACGACAGGGATCGTTTCGCCGCGCGACGATGACCGGCGGCGCAAGGACACTTATGTCGAGCAGTGGGGTCTCTCCATGCAACGCGCGCTGCCAGCGGACATCGTGGGCACGCTCTCCTACGTCGGAAGTACCGGCGTCGACCTCCTGACGCTCTCCGAGGTGAACGTGGTCAATCCGGCCACCGGAGTTCGTCCGTATCCCAATTTCGGCCAGGTAAGCTGGCGCGGCAATAAAGACAACAGCAGCTACCAGGGATTCTCCGCTGCGGTGAAGCGGTCGTTTTCGCGCGGATTCCTTCTGACGGCGAATTACATGTGGTCGCATGAGATCGACAACGGTTCAGACGGCAGCGGTGACGGCGACTCGCTGGTACCGCAAACTGTGGCCTGTCCAGAGTGCGAACGCGCCAGCGGCATTTGGGATACGCGCCACGTTTTCAATGCCAGCGGCATTTATGAATTGCCATTAGGGCCCAATAAACCATATCTGAACCAGCCCGGAATTCTGAGAATCGTCGCCGGTGGGTGGCAACTAAGTTCCACGGCATTAGCCCGCACCGGCTTCCCCGTGGATGTGCTGGTCAATCGCTCATCGGCGAGTGTGCCGGACGGCAACAGCAGCAGTCCACGTCCTGACCTGGTGCCTGGCGTGTCGCTAACTCCGCCCGGAGGCAAGACCATCGCACAGTGGATCAATCCTGCCGCATTTGCGATGCCGGCTGCGGGAGCATTCGGGGATGCACCGCGAGACATCGCGCGCGGCCCGGGAGCGTGGCAGATCGATGTTGGCGCCGCCAAACGGATTCAGTTGGGGGAGAGCGGATGGCTCGAGTTCCGCTCCGAGTTTTTCAACATTTTCAACCATCCGCAGTATGGGCTGCCGCAGGCCACCTCCGGAATTCCCGGCTTCGGCAGCATTATCCAGACTGTGAACACGACAACGCCTGTGAGCCCGGTTGGATCGGGAACGCCACGTGAAATGCAGTTCGCTGTGCGGATTGGATTTTGATGTCCATCGACTGCCGGAAGCGGCATGTGGAGCCGCTGCGTAGATTGAGGGTGAATTGCGAATGAGAAAGAACCGGAAGTTGACTCATCTTTGCATGCGTTTCTATCTCAGCATCCTTCTCTTCTTGGCCATAACGGTTGCGGCGCGGCCACAGTCCGCGCCGGATTTCTCGGGACTGTGGAAGCAGGATAACGATCGCTGCCTGCCGAAACGCAGCGGCGTTGTAACCCTGCGTATAGAGCATCACGACCCTGAACTCAAGATTGAATCATCTATTTCATATAACTCGGTGAACTCGCGGCGCGCGATCCAGAATTATGCGACCGACGGAAGAGCATCCATATCGACAGGAGCGGACGGCGACGAATTCGACACAGCGGTGGCCTGGAAGGGGTCGAGCCTTGTGTTCTCAATCGAGGAACACGAAGGCGGCGGCATTCTTCGCTCGACCGAGACATGGTCGCTCATCGACAACGGCGCAACAATCCAGAGGACCCGGGAGCGCACTAATGGCGAGAAGCAGATTCTTTTCTATCAGCACCCGCAGCGCGCGTCCAAGTAGGCTTACGCGTCGGCGAGTCCTAGCCGTTGGCCTGGGTTGGCAATGAAGATCCTGATAATCGAAGACGAGGTAAAAACTGCCAAGTTCCTCCAAAAAGGACTAGGCGAGGCCGGCTATGTCGTCGATGTTGCCGCAGATGGCATCGAAGGTCTGCATCTGGCCATGGAGGTCGATGTCGACCTCATCATCCTTGACGTGATGCTACCGGCTCTGGACGGATGGGAGGTGCTGGCCCGTTTGCGCCAGGCAGGTAGACAGACACTTGTTCTCTTTCTTACCGCCCGGGATGCTGTGCACGAACGCGTGCATGGCTTCGAGTTGGGCGCTGACGATTATCTGGTAAAGCCCTTCGCATTTTCCGAACTCCTCGCCCGAGTGCGCTCGTTGTTTCGCCGATCAGCCCACCGATCCGAGGAAACCATCCGCATGGCCGATCTTGAAATTGACCCTTTGCGTCACCGCGCCACTCGTGCCGGCCATAAACTTGACCTGACTGCAAAGGAGTTTCTGTTGCTGACCCTGTTGACGCGCCGCGCCGGCGAAGTGCTGTCCCGGACGCTGATCGCCGAACTGGTGTGGGATATGAACTTCAACAGCGATACCAATGTAGTGGATGTGAACGTCCGCAGATTACGCAGCAAAGTGGACGATCCCTTCCCCGTCAAATTAATTCGCACAGTTCGAGGCGCCGGCTATGTCCTTGAAGCCGGAGAGTAGCACATCGGCCGCGCCGCGCCTGCGCACGACCCTCGCCTTTCGCCTGACAGCGGCCTACTCGCTAGGAGGCCTCTTGCTGGTGCTCCTGGCCACGGCCGGTCTCTATGTTGTGCTGCGCGCAGAGCTGGACAAAAGCACAGACCAGTTTCTTGCCGACAAGCTACAGGTCTTGCGGACCATGCTGCGGGAACGCCCCCACGACGAGGATGGACTGCGAGAAGAGATTGAATTGGAATCAGCAGCCCGTCGATATGAGCAGTTTTACATTCGCCTTCTCGACGAACATGGCGTGCCGATCCTTACGACGCCCGGTATGGCCGAGCAACTGGATCTTGCGGAACTTCCCGGTCAAGCCCGGAGCCGCCCCGAACGCTCGATCCCCATGATGGGGAGACACGGACAGGCGTTTCGCGTGAGCAGTGCCACCGCACAGGTCGGCAATCCGCCAACGAGCAACGATACAATTCAAATCGCTATCGATATTTCCCAAGAAGGACAATTGCTGACGCGCTACCGATTCTGGTTCTGGGCCATCCTGCTGGGGACTTCGGTTCTCTTTCCCCTGGTGGGATACCAGATCGCGCGCCATGGCATCCGCCCGGTCGAAGAGATCGCTGCAACCGCCCGAAGCATTACATCGACCAATCTGCGGGAACGGATCGGGGCGGAAGGGTATCCTTCAGAACTCGCGTCGTTAGCGGGAACCTTCAATGAGATGCTGGACCGTCTTGAGAAATCTTTCGAGCAGATTTCGAGATTCTCTGCCGATATCGCGCACGACCTGCGGACGCCGGTCAATAATATTCGCGGTGAAGCCGAAGTAGCTCTCGCACGGGCGCGGACCGTCGATGAGTACCGCGATGTGCTGGAGTCTTCATTGGAAGAGAGCGTCCGGCTTTCGGAACTGATAGGAGACCTGTTGTTTCTCGGCCGCGCAGAAAGCCCGCTGACACATCTGCACCGGCAGAGAGTCGACGTGGATGAGTTGCTCGGCATTGTGCGCGATTACTACGAGGCCACAGCCTCGGACGGCGGGGTATACCTCGTCACAGCCGCCGGAGACGAACCCATAACCGCCGACTTGGATCGTGCTCTGATGCTGCGAGCTGTGAGCAACCTGGTTTCAAACGCCATCGCCCATACGCCATGCGGAGGCTCGGTGACTCTGGCGGCGTCCGCCACAGATGCGGAGATACACATCAAGGTCTCCGATACGGGCATCGGCATTCCAACCGAAGCACTTCCGAGGGTATTCGACCGCTTCTTTCGCGTGGATCCCTCACGCTCCAAGACTTCGGGCGGGACAGGACTGGGGCTGGCAATCGTGCAGAGCATCATGACTCTTCACGGTGGCAGCGCAGAGATCGCCAGTCAGCCCGGCCAGGGAACCTGTGTTACTTTGCGCATGCTTTTCAGCAACCAGATGACAAGATGGTAATATCCGTCATGCCGGCGTCCTTTCCATCACGAGAATGGCTCTGTGAACGCAGACGATTAGTGCGCATGTTCAGAGGAGGGGGATGAAATACCGGAGCAATCGTAGCCGAGACTGACCTGCCAGAAGAATCAGAAGCGAAGAGCCTCTCAGGCGCCAAGGTTGCCCGCTCCTCCTCGGTTCTTGCCAACGGGTTTAGCGCTCACTAAGACGATTTGGGCAAATCAGCAGCATTGGTCCTGAGAAACGCCCCAGGGTCCAGGATTAAGGTCGCGCCTGGTCAATCCTCCAGCGACCAATCGGTCATCGCCCGAGTATTGGGGGCAACTTTGGGGGCAACTCTCGCCGAACGTCTGCGAACGAACGCGGAAGGTTTTGTATATTATGCCCATTTTTAAAGAATTCTGTGCTTGCAATTTGAATTTGAGACGCGTATTCAGTAGCGTCTCTGGCCACTACTCTCAAGTCCGAACACATCCCTGGGCCTCTCAAGATCATCTTTAGTCCATATTCTTCTCGCAGCCCGTCCCACCGCATCCATTACCAGATCTGAGGACGGCAGAGAATGATCCGTGGTCTTCGGAGTCACCCAAGAATTCACCCAATTTTGAGACGGCTTACACGTAAATACAGGTGCTTAGGCGGTATTCCGTGTGCGGATAAGTTGTTGAAAGTAAAGGTTAGATGCAGATTGACACGGAAGAGGTCGTTGGTTCGAATCCAATCCTGCTCTAAAAACCGGTCAGCCGCCACTTTGCGAACGGGATGGTGGCGGTAATGGCGTTGCAGACCTGCCAGGATTTTGGGGAACTGGTCGCCGAGGGGCCTGCAAAGGTATCACCATGAGCATCCTTGGCAAAATTGGTGTAGATTTTGGGGCAAGTTTATCAACAAGGAATCACATTTCCCCAATAAATACGGGCATGAAACGGTAGTGTGGCAGCGTCCTTGGCGAACGAATTGCGCTGATCGGCTGGTCGAACCCGTGCTGGCTCGCGTGGCACGCTGCCGTCTTGCCGCGCTCGATTCTGGGCGCAAATGCCATGCTCCCGGCAGCGCGTCATCTTTGCTCTCAGTTTTCTAGGCGTCTCACCGGCGACTCTTCTCTTTGAAACTCACCGAAGTCGCGGCGCGGGCTGGGCCACCGGCGTAGTGACTTGGCTCACCCTGGAGTCAACGTCGCCGACGGTACGGTGGCGTCCTCTGCCTCAGAAGTCTTTTCTTTTCGACTTGATGGTTAACACGCTAGAATTGATCAGCGGCCCGGAGGTCGTTCGTTGATCTGCGGGCAATAGCGGGCAATGGTCGCCTGCAACCATGGTATTTCCTGCGTTCATGGCATCTTTGTTTCTGTAACTTAAAGAAAACAAAGATACTTAAAACGTTCGATCCCCACTAGCCGCCCCAATTCTCTTGGATGCACAAGCCACCCATCTCCCCACATTTCAAGGCTTTCGTGATCCCTAATCTACCCGACCAACCTGCGCAGCCTTCCGCGCCCATATCCTTGGAGTCCGAAGATTCTCTTGCGTGGCTCACTGAATTCACGCCGCGCCGGGGCCTGCTCAACGGCCACATCCAGACCATCGTCGGCAATTATTTTCCCCGCCCCGCTTTCCGGCTCCCCTTCGAAACAGAAGCCGTGGAAGTGGACACCTTGGACGGCAGTCGCGTCGTGTGCCATTGCCATTGGCAACCCGAAACCGAAGCCGGCCCTGAAGTCGGCCGGCGTCTGACCCTGGTTCTGGTCCATGGGCTCGAGGGTTCGTCCGACTCCCGCTATATCCAGGGCCTGACCATGCGTGCCTGGGCCGCCGGTTGCAACGTCGTGCGCATGAACATGCGCAACTGCAACGACTCCGATGCCCTCTCGCCCACCCTCTACCACTCCGGCATCTCCGGTGACGTGGGCGCCGTGGTCCAGCACTACACTCAGCGCTTCGGCCTTGAACGCGTCGCGCTGGTCGGATACTCCATGGGCGGCAACCTGGTGCTCAAGCTGGTCGGCGAGTCGGGCCCGCGACCGCCCATCTGCGCCGTCGCCGCCGTCTGCCCGGCCATCGACCTCTCGGCCGGGTCCGACGCCTTGCACGAGCCCGCTAATCGCCTCTATGAGTGGCATTTTCTCCGCCGCCTCATGCGTCGCTTCCGCCGCAAGGCCGCCCTCTTTCCGCACATTTACGAAACCCGCGGCGTGGGCCCCGTGCGCTCCCTGCGGGAGTTCGACGACAAGATCGTGGCCCGCTACTGCGGCTTTCGCGACGCAGCCGACTACTACTACCGCGCAGCCAGCGCCCGCGTCGTCGATCGCATTGCGGTACCCACCCTCATCCTCCGCGCCCTCGACGATCCGTTCATTCGCCTCACCCCCGAAACCCGCGCGGCACTCGTCGCCAACCCGCAGATCACGCTGGTTGAAACGCCCCACGGCGGCCACTGCGCCTATCTCTGTCAGGACGCCGGCGACGAAATCCATTGGGCCGAGTCCTCTGTCGTCCGTTTCCTGCTCCAGGTCTCAGGCCCCGCCGATGGAAGCTGACTGGGAGGTCGAGATCGGCGGCGAAGCCCCCGTCATCGACGCCCACTGGCCGGGCTTCGTCGATCTGCGCCTCACTCCCGTCCGCGCCGCCCAGGTGCCGGAGGCCGCCCAGCTTCCGGCTCTCACCGACGCACTGGTCCGCCTCAACGCGCTGTCTTCGCCCGTCTGGACTGCCAAATGCGACGTCTGGCCCGTGACTGAGTTCGATCCGGATGAACTCGACGCGCCCAGCGAAGCCGCGACGAACGCCGTTGCCTGCTATGTCGATCTCCTTCCCGTAAGCGACCAGCAATGGAACTCGCCCGAATCCGCCGCCATCTATTGCAAGTCTCTGTGTGGCCGTCTGCGCCCAATCACCTTGCGCTGCTGCCGCGCCGACCTGGTCATTCGTCGGGCGCACATCACGCCCGTGTTGGAGGGCCTTGGCATTACCGCCTACCTCACGGCCTGCGGTCCAACTTCAGCGGAGGCCAACGCCATACTCGCCCATGGATTGGCTGCCTTGACAGTATCCATCCATCCCATCCCCGCCGCTTCATAGTTACAATGAGAAAGCGTGGGGCGAGTAGCTCAATCGGATAGAGCACCGGCCCTCTAAGAAC
>PLXP01000188.1 GCA_003151435.1 Acidobacteriaceae bacterium | reverse complement strand
ACCTTAGTTTCTGGACAGGTTCTAACAGACAGGTTTGGGGTTCGCACGATCAAGCCTCTCTTCGGAGCGCATGCCAAACAGACGGTGTTCGCCTGAGTGAATCTCTGTAAAGGCAGCCCTTTCCGGTCCGTTTGATCTGGTTCGATCCGGTATAGGGGGTGCCTATTCCACGCTTGGTGAATGGATGCGCTTGAGTTCTCGTCTTTGTTATGTTTTGTACGCGATTGGCTTTGTATCGATTGGGATGCCTCCGCAATTATCTGCGCAGGAAGCAGTTGCAGCTCCTCGCCTGGAATCGGCGGTAACCTACCCCGAAGCTCCCCAACCGCAATTTGCGGTCACATTGCCTGATTCGCCGGACCAACAGCCTGCTTCTTCGGCCAGTCAGACCCCCACGGGACAAGACAGCTCCAGTTCTCAGACTCCGGCCACTGAATCCACCTCTGAAAAGAAGCAGCGCGAAAAAGCTGCGCAGCAAATCAAGGAGCAGGAACATCAGCGCGTGTTTGGTATCCTTCCGGCGTTCAATACTTCTTATCGCGGCGATGCGGTTTCGTTGACTGCGAAGGAGAAGATCAGTCTCGCCTTCCGTTCTGCTGTCGATCCGGTCACGTTTGCGATCGCAATTGTTGTGGCGGGATACAAGGAAGCTGCCGACTCGGACGCTGGGTTTCCGTGGGGCGCCAAGGGCTTCGGTGAGCGCTCGGGTGCCGCTTATCTTGACGCATTCAATGGCACCATGATCGGCAACGGCTTTTTGCCTGCGCTGCTGCATCAGGACCCGCGTTATTTCCGCCTCGGTCATGGATCCACGACGCACCGGCTGCTCTATTCCGCCGCAACCAGCATCATCTGCAAACATGACAATACGGGCAAGTGGGAGCCCAACTATTCCAACGTCCTGGGCAACGTCGCTTCGGGCGCCCTCTCGAATCTGTATTACCCTTCCAATGATTCGGGAATCGGGTTGACGATCGGTAACGGTATGATCGTCACTGGCGAAGGAACCGTCGGCGCTGTCTTCAACGAGTTTTGGCCCGACATTTCACGCAAGTTTCTGCATAAGGATCCGACCCATGGTCTCGATGCCGAGGCACACGCCGCAGATCGAGCCGCCAAACAGGCTAAGGCTGATCAGAAATAGAATCAGCAATCCGCTGATGCAATCCTGACAAGCCGCCGTTTCGAAAGCATATTCATTGACGACTTGGTGACGATCGGTCGGGTGGGCTGCCACCAACCCAAATGAATCATCTCATCCGATCAAATCCTTGCTTGCTCAAGGTAATGGGCGCGATACTTCTTCTCGCGAACTAAATCGCTTCACACGGGGAGATGTCTGTGCCTGAATCAGGAACAAAGATGTATTTGTCGTTGATCGCTGCCTTGCTGGTGCTTGCCCTGGCGCCAGGAATTTCGGCCCAACCCGCGTCCCCAAAAAGTGCGGGAGCCTACGCCACCGGCAAGTACCGCAACCTCTTCGCGGAAGACGGCCACTCGAAGCGCGAAGTTCAGGCCAGGGTCGACGCGGCCTACAAGCAGCTCTTCCATGGCGACCCGCAGACGCAAGCCATTGCGTTCGCCGCCGGCAGCAACGCCAACGGCCCCCTGATGTACGTCACCGATTGGGCCAACCACGACGTGCGTACTGAAGGCATGTCCTACGGCATGATGATCACGGTCCAACTCGACAAAAAGGCCGAGTTCGATGCGCTGTGGAACTGGACCAAATCCTTCATGTATATCGGCGACCCGAAGCATCCGTCCTACGGATATTTCTCATGGTCGTGCAAGACCGACGGCACGCCGAATGAAGAAACGCCCGCGCCCGACGGTGAAGAATACTTTGCCATGGCATTGCTCTTCGCGGGCAATCGCTGGCCCGGCGGCCACGGTATCTACGACTACCACTCTGAAGCTGAAAAACTGCTCAGCGCCATGCGCCATCGCGAAGTGATGACCGGGCAAACGAAGTTCGGCAAGCGCAGCGTGGGCCCCGAGGTCGATGAGCAGAACGCCATGATCCTCTTCGTCCCCGGCCGCATGCCGCAGCCCTTCACCGATCCCTCCTATCATCTGCCCGCGTTCTACGACCTGTGGGCGCTGTGGGGACCGGTCGAGGACCGCGCCTTCTGGGCTCGCGCCGCTGAAGCGAGCCGCGCTTTTTTCGTCAAGACCACCAATCCGCAAACGAGCCTTGCGCCCAGCTATGCCAACTTTGACGGCACACCGCACATCACGCGCTTTCCGCAATCGGGCGAGTTCGGCTACGACGCCTGGCGCACCGCCAGCAACTGGTCCGTCGATTGGTCATGGTGGCACAAGGCGCCCGCGGAACAGCAACTCAGCGACCGCATTCAAGCCTTCTTTGCCGCGCAGGGCGTCGACAACTACGGCCCCGTCTACACACTCGAGGGCAAAGATAGGGGGGCAACGCCGGGGCTCACGCACGAGGATCACCCCGCCGGACTGGCGGGAACCAACGCGGTCGCCGGCCTCGCAGCCACTGACCGCGCGCAAGCCAGGAAGTTCACTGAGGCGCTATGGAACACGCCCGTCCCATCGGGCCAGAACCGCTACTACGACGGCATGCTCTACCTGATGAGCCTCATGCATTTGAGCGGAGAGTTCCGCATCTGGCAGCCGCAATAGCCTTGGCATCAGCGCAGGCTGTTTTTGATAGCCGTGTACGCACTCAGCAGCACGGTTGTGTCCATGCCCACTCCGATGAAGTCGAAGCCGGCCTCTGCATACTCGCGGGCCTTTTCCGCCGTTGCCGCGAAAATGCCGCACGGCTTGCCTGCCTTCTTGCTTTGCGACAGCACAGCGGCAATGCTCTCCACCACCTGCGGAGAATCGACCTGTCCCGGTATGCCGAACGATCCGCTCAGGTCGTAGGGTCCTATCAGCACGGCATCGACGGATTCGTGTTCAATGATGGCTTGCGCACTCTTCACGCCCGCCACCGTTTCAATCTGCACAATGATCGCGTAGCTTTTGGTCTTGAGATATTCAGCGAATGTTGTGCCGTAGCCTTGCGCGCGAGCGATGCCGATGCTGCGTTCGCCGCGGGGCGGATACAGGGCCGCACGCGCAATCTCCTCCACCTCGGCAAGCGAAGACACCTGGGGAACGATGATGCCATCGCACCCGATGTCGAGGAACCGCTTGATCGATGTGGCGGAGCGGTCGGGCAGCCGCACAAATGCCGGGGTACCGCCCGCGTTGACCGCGCAGCACAGCGAAGCACTCACCTCGTTGAAGCGTCCGTGTTCCGCGTCGATCCAAAGCCAATCGAATCCTGCCAGCTTCGCGATCTCCATGATCGTCGGATGGTCGATTGTGATGATCGTGCCCAGTTGCGGCGAGTGCGATTGAACCCACGTCTTGATATCCATCCGGCGGTCGTCTCCCCTGGGGCGAAGTTTCTCATCATTCTATTCTTTGCGCTCTTCAGCGACAGGCCGCTGATGTCGTCAGGCTTGGATACCCAGTGGAAGAGCGTGAGCCATACCCGATTGAAGGGATCGAGTGGCATCTGGGCTCGCCTTGCAGCCGCCTTGGGATCGACACGCCCCGGGGCGTTACTCGTCGCCGGGCCAAGCCTTGCAGCGGCTCCCCTCATTCAGCAAGGTCTGGGTCTGACAAGAGATGGGGGAAGGCGACCGCAAGCAAATCCATGCGTGTGGCGTCGGGCGCAAGCCGTATGCGATACTTTGAATTGCCCACCCACCCTAGGCCGGGATGGCGGAACTGGCAGACGCAGCGGACTCAAAATCCGCCGATCGCAAGGTCATGGGGGTTCGACCCCCCCTCCCGGCACCA
>PLXP01000087.1 GCA_003151435.1 Acidobacteriaceae bacterium | reverse complement strand
ACACCCCGTAGCGGGCTTTTACAATCCATATGGGGCAACCTAACAGTTTTCATTGGGCTTTAAGATCATGGCCCACGACGAAGGAAGCGCATGAAGTTCAGCAAATTGAGCCAGCTTTTTCTGGTCTCTATGATCGGCCTTCTAGTGGCCACCATTTTCACTGCCTGCCAGTTGGTGACGATTGACTATGTTTTCCTGGCCGGCTCCCCGGATAAGGACAACAACACCATCCAGGTGTACGCCGTCGACTCCGAATCCGGAGCCTTGCGTATGGCTGCTGCCAGCGCCAATTCCGGTGGAACCTCCCCCGTAGCCATGGCCGTTTCTTCTGACTACGCCAACCTCTACGTGGCCAATCGGGACAATGACTCGGTGGTGCATTTCGCCATTGCCAGCAACGGCGTCCTCACCAAGAAAGACTCCGTGACTCTGAGCGCGGCTCCCGTCTCCCTGGTGGTCAACCAGGCAAATTCCTTACTGTTTGTGGTTTCCGGAACCACCTCCGCAACCCTGTCGGCCTACTCGCTTTCGTCGGGCGCCATCGGCTCCGTCGCTGCGCAAGAGGCGCTGACCGTCCCCGGGAATGCGGGCGATACCGTGGTCCCCACCGGCGTGTTTGCGCTGGCCGACAACAGCGGGGTATACGCAACGGCGTATGACCAGTCCGCCTACAATCCCGGCGGCACCACGACCAGCACGGCCAATCCCGGCTGGGTGTTCGGGTTCACCGCCGGATCGGGCGGCTCGCTGGCTCCCACCCTGGGCGGCCCCTACAGGGCCGGCGTAAAGCCCACATCGTTGGCGGCCGACCCGACAAACCGATTTATCTACGTCACCGATTACGCTTCGAACCAGCTCATCGGCTACACCATCCAGTCCGGCAACTCACTTAACTTCCTCATCAACGGGCCCTTCAAGACTGGTAACGAACCGTCTGCCATCGCCATCGACCCCCGCGGCAAGTTCATTTACGTTGCCAATGCGCTGGACTCCACGGTGTCTGCTTTCGCCATTGACCTGGCCACAGGCACCCCGTCCCTTGCCGTCAGTACCACCGGAGCCTCCATCAACTCCACCGACACCCAGCCGGTAGCCATCACCATCGACCCCGCTCTGGGGCGGTTCGTCTATACCGCAAATTTCCTGGGCAACTCCATCTCCGGCTTCCGTCTCGACCCCAACGCCGGCAGCCTGTCCGTGGCCCAGGCTACTCCATTCCCGTCCAATCCCAAGCCCACTGCGATCGTGACCATTCCTCACGGCAACCACTCCCTGCAAGCGGTAACGCCGTAGCGGAGATTCGCAGAGCAACTCAATGAGCCCAGCCGCAAGGCTGGGCTTTTTATTGCCCTGGAGCGATTCTCGCAGGGCCTCATGATGGGTGCCCCACCCTTGGATTTTCAAGGGTGGGATTCACAGAAGCGGCAGGTCTCCCACCCTCCCGGGCTTTTTCCCGCATCAACCACAAAACTGGGTGCCCCACCCTTGGATTTTCAAGGGTGGGATTCATGGAAGCGGCAGGTCTCCCACCCTCCCGGGCCTTTTCCCGGATCAACCACAAAGCCGGCCCCATCCTTGACGCAGCTTCATCGCGGCAACGGTGGGACACATGAATCCGATAGCTCACCTTCCCGCGTCCTTGTTTTTGCGGTTAAGGTGGAAAGGGCCATGCAGTATACTTCCGTCGAGGTAAGTGAACCCCATCCTTCTAACCGGAATCGATCGGCAATCGAGGTTCGCCAACTTGATCGCCGCAGCCCGTTGCCTCTCGATCCCGCCCTACCCGTATCGAACCCTTTAGGTGTATCGACCTTGAAAATCATGCCCATTCAAAATTCGAAGTTCCTCGTTTTCGCCGCCTTGATTGCCATCGCCGCCCCGCTTGCCGCTCAACAGCCTGCCGCGCCAAAACCTGAAGACACTGAGATCTGGACCCCCGAGCCCAAAGTCGTAACACCGGCACCCACCGAGGCGGCGCCGCCCTCCGACGCCATTGTCCTTTTCGACGGCAAGAACCTCGACGAGTGGGTGTCGGCCCAGGACCATACGCCGGCCCAGTGGGTCGTTGCCGACGGCGTCATGACCGTGAAAAAGGCGCCCGGTGTCGGAAATATCGAGACCAAACGCAGTTTCAAAAACTACCAGCTCCACGTTGAGTGGAAGGTACCCGCAAACGTGACCGGCAGCGGCCAGGCGCGCGGCAACAGCGGCGTGTTTCTCGCCTCCACCGGTCCAGGCGATGCGGGGTACGAGCTGCAGGTACTCGATTCGTACATCAACAAGACCTACGTGAACGGCATGGCCGGCAGCATCTACAAGCAGGCCATTCCGCTGGCCAACCCGAGCCGCAAACCCGGCGAGTGGCAGGCCTACGACATCGCGTGGACCGCGCCAACCTTCACTGACGACGGCTCGCTCAAGACTCCCGCCTATGTCACGGTGTTCTTCAACGGCGTCCTGGTGCAGAACCACTTCGAGTTGAAAGGTCAAACCCTCTACATCGGCAAGCCCTTCTACAAGAAGTACGACAGCGCACCCATCAAGCTGCAGGCGCACGGCGACAAGAGCGAGCCCATCAGCTACAGGAATATCTGGATCAGGGAGCTCAATTAGGCCCTCGAGGTGCAATCCACAACGGGCTCACGCAGGCGGNNAACTGTCCTCACGCTCCCATCCACTTCCGCAACGTTCGCTGCGCCGGCTTTTCAATAAAGTACAGCGCCAGCAGGGCCATTCCCACCAGGATCGCGTAGCTGATCCACGGGTCAAGCCCGCTCAGGCCCAGCCGATTCAGCACGTGGGTATCGTGGACCAGGTTCCAGAAGTTGTAGTGGAGCAGGTAAAGGCAATAGCTGGCCTCGCCCACAAACACCAGCGGCCTGATCCCCAGCGTCCGCGCCAGCGGATTGTCCCCTGCCAGCCCCAGGATCACGCAGCCAAACAGCGGCATCAGCAGCCCGTCGTGGATGATCGCATAGGGAATATCCGATCCCAGCCATAGCAGGAAGAAGATGGTGGCAAAGCCGCCTGTGCCCAGCAGGAAACGCAGCCGCGCCGCACGCGGAATCAGCTCATCCAATTCGGCCAGCAGTACCCCGAACACGAAGCTCGCCAGGTGAGGCAGCGGCGTGTATTTCAGCGCCTGCAGCCACGGCCCATAGCTGAACCGGTCAGGGTGCGGAATCCCGTCCGGATTGAAGACGATATACAGTGTGCCCGGAATCATCCCCAGCATCCACACTCCGGCCAGGCGCAAAAGGATCGGCTGCACGCTCTCCGGCCGCTTCCAGCGCGCCATCCACGGGAACAAAAGGTAGTAGAAGGACTCAGCCGACATGGTCCACGCCGGCGTATTCAGAAACGTGGCGATGGAAGGAATCCAGCCCTGCATCAGCAGCGGCGCCAGCACGATGCCCGTCCAGAACATTCCGTGCGTATGGGAGGCGTACTCCTGCGGCAGCATGCGCCAGCTCAACAGCAGGCTCAGCAGGTAGATGGGGTAAAGCCGCGTGAAACGCGCCTTGTAGAAGCGCATCGTATCCAACTGCCCCGCGCGCGCCCGGGTCGCATAGTTATACGCCAGCACGTACCCTGAGAGCAGAATGAAGAAGCTCACCGACGCATAGCCGGCGTTGACCACCGGCGCCAGCGGCCCAAACCATTGGGGATTGGAGAAATGGAAGAAGACGATGTTGATGGCCGCGAACGTGCGTAAGCCGGTCAGCGCGTTCAGCCGGTCTGGCTTGCGTATCTCCACTTGATTCTTAGACGTCTCCGAACGTCCGCATGATGCAGCCAACTAAGCCAAACAGTCTTCGGGGCCCGCGAACAACTGATGACTGATGACTGACAACTGCTTTTACGCCGTCACCAGCGATCCAACCTTCTCGCCCATCACCACGCGCCGGATATTGCCCGGCTGATTCATGTTGAAGATGATCATGGGCAGATTGTTGTCCTTGCACAGGCTCACCGCCGTCAGGTCCATCACCTTCAGGCCCTGCCGCAGAATCTCCATGTAGGTGATTTCGTCGTACTTCACCGCATCTTTGAAGAGGGCCGGATCCGCGTTATAGACCCCTTCCACCTTGGTGCCCTTCAGCAACACGTCGGCCTTGATCTCCATGGCGCGCAGGCTGGCGGCGGTGTCGGTGGAGAAAAACGGATTGCCGATTCCCGCGGCGAAGATGACCACGCGGCCCTTTTCCAGGTGCCGCACGGCGCGGCGGCGAATATAGGGTTCCGCGATCTGATTCATGAACACCGCGGTCATCACGCGGCATTGCACTTCGCGCTGTTCCAGAGCGTCCTGCAGCGCGATGGCGTTGATGATGGTGGAGAGCATGCCCATGTTGTCGGCGCTCACCCGGTCCATCTCCTTGGCCTGCTCGGCCACGCCGCGAAAGATGTTGCCCCCGCCGACGACGACCGCAACTTCAACGCCCATGGCATGAATTTCGGCTAATTCTCCGGTGATTTCTGCGACTTTTTCGGCATCCAGGCCAAACCCGCGCGAGCCTGCCAGTGCCTCTCCTGAAAGCTTTAGAACAATCCTTTTATACATGCTTTCCCGAGTATCGCATATAGCGCTGTTCCCGGACGTTCGCCGCCAGTTCCAGGCACGATCAAGCTGCGATTCTTGCGAGCACAATTNNATAAGGAACACCCGTCAGGGGTGGAACCGGTCTGAATCGTCAGGGTGTCCGGCGGACGATTGACCTTCTGTTGGCTGCGTTGCCTGCCAATTGCCATTGTGCTCTGGCGGCTGGATATTTTATGCAACTGGGGTTAATTTCGTGTTGCCGGTCACTCGCCCGGAAGTGCAAATGTGCCTACGCGGGCTCGATGAGTGACTCGGCGATTTGTCAACAATTGAGCTGGCGGCCGGATTACTTCCGGATGACCGCTAGCCAACATCGGAAACGACTCGCGCGCGATGCGCAAGGAGGGCGAGGTGCTGGTGCGAGTCGTTTTCGATTTGGAGGCAAGAAGGAAGCCGCAGGTGTTTGCCGCGGATGCGGTGAGTCTATGGAGATTCAATCAAAACTAGCCTGTAATCAAATATTTAGCACGAAACGACGATTGCCGATGAAGCGCACTCTGCAAGCCCATACACTCCGAGTATGGCACAACCGAGCGTCCGCGGCGCCTGCGGCTTCGTTCTTGCCGACAACCCGGCAGAAATGCAGATTGAGAATTCAGTCAAGGTTGCGGTTGTCGGCTGCACAGAAGGACGTGATAAGGTTCCCGGAGCGGATTCTTCTGCCAGAGTGAGACCGATGCAGAGACGCACATTCGTGAGCATGGCGGCGGGCGCGACAATGGCCTTCGCTTTGAAGCCTGGCGCTCTTGCCAGTGAGCAGGAACCAAAACGTCCGGTTCCCTATCCCGATCCGGCGGTAGAGGTCGTTGATCCTCGGTTCGCGAAATATCGAATCATCAGCGCGGCGGTAGAGCGCTTGTACACGGGTGCCCGCTGGGCAGAAGGTCCGGTGTGGATCGGCGACGGCGGATACCTTCTCTTCAGCGACATTCCCAACAATCGTATGCTGCGATGGCTGGAGGAAACGGGAGAGGTCACCGTGTACCGCAGCCCCTCGAATTACAGCAATGGCAATAGCCGTGATCGTGTTGGGAGGCTGATCACGTGCGAGCACGACTCCCGCCGTGTGACGCGGACCGAACATGACGGCAGCGTCTCAGTGCTGATGGATTCCTTTCAAGGCAAGAAGCTGAACGCGCCGAACGACCTGGTGGCCCACTCCGATGGGGCCATCTGGTTTAGCGATCCCGGCTACGGCATTATGTCGAATTACGAAGGGCACAAAGCTGCTTTCGAACTCCCGGCCAACGTTTACCGGCTGGACCCGAAGACGCGCGTGGCAACAGTTGTGGCTAGCGATATGGAAAAGCCGAACGGCCTGTGCTTCTCTCCTGACGAGAAATTGCTTTACATCGTTGATAGCGCAATTCCAAAGCCACCGGATGGTCCGCACCCGATTCGGGTGTATGACGTTGTGGATGGCGTGAGGCTGACGAACGGGCGCACGTTTGTGACCATGTCGCCGGGTGGATCCGATGGCATTCGCTGCGATGTGGACGGCAATGTTTGGTCCGCTGCCGGGTGGGGCGGGGAAGGCTTCAGCGGGGTGCATATCTTCGCCCCCGACGGCACTCTGATCGGTAAGATTCATCTACCTGAAACGTGCGCCAACCTTTGTTTCGGTGGCGCCAAGAGAAACCGCTTGTTCATGACTGCGAGCCAGTCTCTTTACGCCCTTTATGTCGGGACAGAAGGCGTCCAGATGGCTTGATGCGAAGGTTTTCCAGAATCACCGGCCACTTATGTCTTCCATTCCGGGCATACGACCGGCAAGCTGAAAGTAGTCGTCCACTGGCGCCAACAGCCCAATGCGCTCATTCAGCCAAGCCGCGAATGGTCTTACTGAGTTCCGAGCGGTTCGTGGCCTATCCATCAGTCACAGCTTGGTGAACTTCCGAAGAGGCGAATGGAACAACACCGCGTGCGATGCAGCTCGGCAACCTTCAAAAAAGCGAAGGCCCGAAGCAGATACTCCGGGCCTCCGACTTATTGCAAAGAGTGCGACTGTTACTCGGCTGCGGCGGGTTCCACGGCCTTGGTCTGGGACACGGTCCAATCCGGCGCGCCCACCTTGAAGCGTGCAAAGCGGCGAACAGTGATATTCTCGCCCAGCTTGCCCACCTTCTGCGCAATCAGTTCCTTGATGCTGACGGCCTGGTCCTTGATGAAGGGCTGCTCAAGCAGGCAGACTTCCTCATAGAACTTGGCCATCTTGCCGTCGACGATCTTCTCGATCACCGGCGCGGGCTTGCCTGTCGCGACAGCCTGGGCACGGAAGATTTCCTTCTCGCGCTCCAGGTCTTCCGGAGTGACATCTTCGGGCTTGATGTAACGCGGATCGGTGGCAGCGATGTGCATGGCGACGTCCTTCAGCAGCTCCTGGAAGTCGTCCGTGCGGGCCACAAAGTCGCTCTCGCAGTTCACCTCAAGCAGCACGCCGATCTTGCCGCCGGCATGGATATAGGTGCCCACCGCGCCCTCGTTGGTGGTGCGGGCCGCCTTCTTCTGTGCCGATGCCATGCCGCGCTTGCGCAGCACAACGAACGCATCTTCAATGTTGCCCTTGGTCTCCTGCAATGCCTTCAGGCAGTCGCCCATGGGCGCGCCGGACTTCTCGCGAAGTTCCTTCACCAACTTGGAATCAATCTTCTCAGTCACCGTGGTCATCTCTCTTCTCTCATTTGGGCAAATCCAGGATTTGCCTGTCTGTTCCGTGCCGTCCGGCTTGCTCGCATCGCATCGCGCGCGGGCTAACCAACCGAATCGTGGCCGCACCGCAGGTGCTGGCATAAGAAAAGCGTGGCGCCTGTTTTTCGCGGCCACGCTGTTCTTAGTATGCGCACTCGCATGCGCAAGAAAGATTAAAGACCGCCCTCAGCCGTCTGCGCATCTTCAAGCAGGGCCGTAACCGCCGCGGGAGCCTTGCGAATTCCGCCGCCCAGGGCCGCTTCAAGGTCCACTTCTTCGGGAGCCGAAGCTTCCACTGCCACGGCCTCTTCAGCCGCGGGCACGGGCAGTTCCTCGGCGAAGGCTTTGTCGCCCACCAGGTTCGCGCCCTCGGCAGCCGAATCGGCAATCTTCGAGGTGAACAGGCGAATCGCGCGCAGAGCATCGTCGTTGCCGGGGATCACGTAGTCCACCACCGTCGGGTCGCAGTTGGTGTCAACCACCGCAACCACCGGGATGCCCAGCTTGCGGGCTTCCTTCACGGCAATCGCTTCGTTGTTGGAGTCGACGATGAAGAGCGCGTCAGGCAGCCGCTTCATGGTCTTGATGCCGGCCAGGTTCGCCTGCAGGTGCTTGCGCTCCCGCTCCAGGCGAATCACTTCCTTCTTGGTCAGCAGTTCGTACCGGCCATCCGTAGCCATCTCATCCAGTTCCTGAAGGCGCTTCACCGACTTCTGCACCGTCACCCAGTTGGTGAGCAAGCCGCCCAGCCAGCGCTGGTTGATGTACGGCATTCCCGCGCGGGTGGCCTCTTCGGCCACGGCGTCCTGGGCCTGGCGCTTGGTGCCGACGAAGAGAATCGTCTTGCCGCTTGCGCACAGCTCTGTGACGAATTTCGACGCGTCCTTGAACAGCTTGAGCGTCTTCTGCAGGTCGATGATGTAAATACCGTTGCGCTCGCCGAAGATGTGCTCCTTCATCTTGGGGTTCCAGCGCTTGGTCTGATGCCCGAAGTGAACACCAGCTTCGAGCAGCTCCTTCATTGTGATCGTGGCCATTGGCCTCCTTTTTTGG
>PLXP01000212.1 GCA_003151435.1 Acidobacteriaceae bacterium | reverse complement strand
AATAGAGTGAGTGGATTTGGTGATCTCGAAAGGGCACGCGTGACGGCGCGCCGCGGCCGCACGCCTGGACCGTGCTTCGCGGACGCCGTCAGCAGAATGGGAGTGGGTGGGGTGATTGGGAACTGGCCCGGACCGGACCCGATCTGGTTACTTCTGCCGCTTGTATTCGATCTCGCCGAAGAATCCCGGACCGAGGAGAGTGTCGGTCTGCTTTACGTAGGTGAGATTCGCGGAGAACAGAGAAGCCTTGACCTCGAGAGTTCCATCTTTATAGACGGCTCCCACCTTTCCGCCCGGGCTGACAATGAGGAATTCGTCGCTATTACGCACCATCTGAAAGCTGTCGCTGGGGTTTGGCTTGTTTGTCCACTTGCCGAGGAACTCGGACCCGGTGGACCTGCAGCCACTAACGAATGCGGCGCTCAACAGAACGATGGAAACGAACCGGAAGTTCGCGAACTTCATAAAAGGTCTCCACGGGTGGTAATCGAACTGACGTTGGCGTTGAAAATGCGGGACCGCTTTGGGCCGGCGCACCGAACGCCGGCGGCTGTGTGCAGGGTGTTGTGACTGGGGCAGGAGCACCCGGTCTTGCGGGATCGGCAGGATGATCCAGGTCATCGGTTCCGGCGATCGGAACGGCGAAGGCGCCACAATTCACGGTCGAGAGTGTCAGATTGCGCTCGAAGCGCTCGAGCACCGGATAGGCGGGCGTCCGCTTGGCCGCGTCCAGGGATTCAGTCGAAGTCCAGGTTTCGATCAGCGCAAACATGCTGGGAGTTTGTCTGCTCCTGAAGATCCGCACTCCGGCAAAGCCGGCCGGATAGTATTCGGCGGCAAGCAGACACCCCAGTCCTCCTCGAAGATGCACTTGGATGAATGCAGCAGTCCGCATCGGGTCGGGATCGACCAAGCAGATTTTCAACGTTCTGACCATGTTGACTTCCTCGCCGCAAACAGATGGCGGCTCCACGTGAAGGGCCGCAAGAAACCAACCGAAGTGTTGAAGAGAGGCTGTGGTCACAGTCTTTACTTACCTTCGGAGAGCCTATAAGCTGCGTCACCGCTGCATCTGAGCCGCCACACCGCTCGCCATCCAGCCCGCCTCAGACAACGGCGAGCGGCCTTATGCGCGCTGGCCATTCCGGCCGTGCAGATGAGTACCAGGGAGTCGGCTGCGCTTCAGGTTTCCGGAAGCGCGGTGGCCGCGCCGGATCTCGTCGCCTTTCACGGCATGCTGGCCCGTTTCAGAAGACCTATCACTGCATTGCGGCCGAAGTTGGGGTCAATGAGTGATTTGGGCTGTTATCGCCAATCGGTAATGGTAAACACGAGACGGTTTCCGAGTATGAGAAGCATGCCAACTGATCGGAATTTCAGAGAGTGCTCTCTTCTAGAACGTTCTTTGAAATAACTCTTCGTTTCAAGGGCCGGCCTTGACGCGTGAAGAAGAATCAAAAACGTGGATCGCGGGCAACGCGTCGTGATTGTCATCAAGATCGCTGGCTTCCCAATCGCACCTTCCGCCTGCTCCTCGACTTTCACTACTCGGACGATTGGGCCGACCCGGAGCATGAGCGGACACCGAAGGCGTGGGCAAAGCTATCCCACGACGATCTCGTGTCCCCACACGAAGACCAAGGTAGGCCGCGTTTGCGGGAGGGCAGTACTGCGCCGGCGTGGAAGGAGAGCCGAACTGTTTGGGAAGTAGAGCTTACGCGACCTTGCAGTCATCGTTTACTATCAATCGTAACGCTGACGCCCCAGGGGTTTGAAGTGTGCAGAGCCCTCCGCAATGGAGGAGGCCCTCGTACCTTCGTTTTCGTTCGATGTGGCAGGTAAGCGCACGGAGGAGTTAGGATTGAGAAGCGTCACCCGGCGGAAAGCCCTCGCAATGCTATCAGTTGCACCCACGATGCTTGGAGCCGGACGGGCCTGGGCAAATGATCTGCTGGCGTGGCCACCAGCGCAAGGCGGCCCAGCGGCCGGCGCTGACCCGGTCCTCGGACTGCCCGTAGCGCCGGGCCCTTTCAAGGGCACCCGCGAGTCTCTGCGACAGTGGCAGGTGCCGGAATGGTACCGCGACGCGAAGTTCGGCATCTGGGCCCATTGGGGCCCGCAGTCCAGCGTGGAGTACGGCGACTGGTATGCCCGCAACATGTACGTGCAGGGCAGCAAACAGTACGAGTATCACGTGAAGACCTATGGGCATCCCTCTAAGGTCGGATACAAAGACATCGCCCCGCTCTGGAAGGCTGACCGTTTCGATCCGGATCACCTGCTCTCGCTCTACAAAAAGGCCGGTGCGAAGTATTTCTGCAGCATGGCCGTGCACCATGACAACTTTGACCTTTGGAACTCGGCGCACCAGCCGCGCTGGAACGCGGTGGTGACGGGACCCAAGCGTGACATTGTGGGTGAGTTCAAGAAAGCCGCCGATAAGCATGGCCTGCGTTTCGCGGTCAGCGAGCATCTCGCGCCCAGCTACCATTGGTTTTCCACGTCCCACACGAGCGACACCACGGGGCCGCTGGCGGGTGTGCGGTATGACGGTAACAACCCGGCATTTGCCGACCTGTATCACAGCCTGCCGGCGAACTACCCGTATGGCCAGCGAATCAATGATCGCCAGGCGCCCGAAGTGTGGAAGCAGCATTACTTCAAGCGCATCAAGGACCTCACCGACAAGTATCAGCCGGACCTGATGTACAGCGATGGGGACATCTTCTTCGAGCAGTATGGCCTCGCCATTGTCGCGAACCTGTATAACCTGAACGCCCAAAAGCACGGCGGGCACACCGAGGCCTTGTACTTCAGCAAGCTGACCACGGACTGCGAGGTGGGAACCTGTGTGCTGGACTGGGAGCGAGGCGTAGCCAGCGGCATCTCGGCGAGCCCATGGCAGACAGATACCTGTATCGGGGATTGGCATTACAACAGGATGGTCACCTATAAGACGCCCAAGTACGTGATCGACCTGCTGGTGGATATCGTGAGCCGCAACGGCAATCTCCTGCTGAACTTCCCGCTGCCGAATAGCGGAGAGTTGGATTACGAGGAGATGCGGGTGCTGGAGGAGATCACGAAGTGGATGGCCATCAACAGCGAAGGCATTCACGGAACGCGTCCCTGGAAGATCTTCGGCGACGGTCCCATCGCGACGGCCCTGCCCGCCGCTGGTGGAACGCGCTTTAACGAGGCATCGCGTAAAGAGCTTAATGCGGAAGAGGTCCGGTTCACGACCAAGGGCAACGCCATGTATGCGTTCATCATGGGTTGGCCGGAAAATCTGACCCTGATTCGTCCGCTGTCCACCGTCAGCCCGCTTTCGCCGCCCAAGATCTCCCACGTGGAGTTGCTGGGCTATGGCGGCAAGCTGGCCTGGACGCAGGATGAACAGGGCCTCACCGTTCTTTTCCCCGAGCAGAAGCCCTGCGAATATGCTGTCACTCTGAAGATCGTCTGATGCGCCAAGCCAACTCGTCACCTCCTCTAGGTTCGAACCGTCCCGTGGAAACCGCTGCAAGCCATCGCCGCAGCGGGGCGGCTCGCCTTTGTCGCTCCTCGTTATAACTCCTAGGCTGCCTTAGCCCGCTCGTCACGGCCGCCGCGCAAGATCAGGCGCACCCTAAGTGGCCGGGACCAGGTGAACTTTTTGTCGGCGCGTGCTACCAGCCAGGCACGCGGCAGTATTTCAAGTACCCCTACGCGGCAACGCGGACGTGAACATCGTGCATGTAGGCTATGCAGATTTTCACGCGTACAAGCTGGTGGTCGTGCTCGCCTACTATGTGAGGGATCAGGCGAGTGCCGATGCCCTACGCCGTTTTGTTTCCGACGGCGGGTCAGTAGTAATGACGGCTTATTCCGCCAAGGTGGACGAACATGCCCAGTGGCTCAATACGCCGCTACCTTGGTGCCAGAGCGGTGTCTTTGGCATCAAGGTCAACGAACGCGTTCTGTGAAACGCCAGAGGGTGTGAGCTTTCAGCTCGGACAGCAACAAGAGGCGCTACTTGTTGCGTATTCGGACGCCATTGGTACTTTCATGCGGGAGCGACTGAGTGCGATCGCCTCATCAATGAATGAACCCGCTGTTTTGATTTAAGCGATCTTGAAGAAACTGGCAACGAGTCTCGTTGTCAATCGTGAACTCCGGCCGCCGTGGAGCACGGTCAAAACTTGGTTTGGCAATGATCTGCACGGCTTGCTCCAATTAAAGCAACTGGCAGCCCAGGATCATCGTGCGAGAATCGTGGATCGCGGAGGCTCCCTTATTTGGGCATTCCGGCAAGATCGACTAATCGGGCATTATGTCGAAGACGCAATCGTTGAACTGGTCAAGGGTACCGATGAGAAACGCCGAGCAGTGTTTGATCCTAATTTCGTACCGTATCTCGGTCAGGCTATCGGCGCCCTGCACCCACCGGCACGCTGCTGGACGAGGTAGCGATGGAACGCCCGGCATCGCTGATAGCGTCTCTCCAATACGTCAGGGTCAATCCATTCGACGGTTCGTCAACACATGTCGGTGCGGCGGGGCAGTACGTGGTTGACGGCAACCGAACGACTGCAGAGTGGTTAGATTCCGTCCGTTGGGCGCACATAGACTGAATAGCGCTGGTCCATCACTCGGTGCAACGGAAGGAGGCTGTACACCTTGCCTCCGCCCGTTGTTTCGAATGTGAGCGGATTGTCTGCGGTTCCTTGGGTACGCCTCGCCCACACCCGGGAGCCGGATACCTCAGGAATAGCGTGGGGACGTCCAGCGACGTCAGGACCCTGCGGTCCATGGATCATTGAGGCACTCAGGTCATCGGTGCCCATCAGCATCGCAAGCGCCAGCGGACCGTACATGGCGGCCTGCACACTCGGGTCGTCCGGCGCCTTGTGAATGTGTACCTTCATCGGAAGCGTCAGATCGAGGACATCACCTCTCTTCCAAGGCTCGGAAAGCGTCAGATACGTCCCAGGTGTCAGCGGCACCATACGCGCTTTCCCGTTGACCCTCAACGTGGCTCCCTCTGCGTACGCCGGTATGCGCACTTTTAGCGCGGTTGCCTGCGTAGGCGCGCTCGTGATTTTCAGATGAACTGTTTCCTCGTTCGGGAAGCGGGTGGTCTGTTCCAGCTGCAGTCCACGCTCTTCCCAGTGCAAAGCAGAAGGGATGAAGAGATTCACATACACCGTATCGGCGTCGTGGAAGTAGATGGAGTCGTTCAGCTTCGCGTACTCCTCCGACCCGGTACCCGTGCAGCACCAAAAGGCGTCGTTGGGCGTGCCGAAGGTCTTGTAGAGTCCAGGTGCCAGCGGCAGGTAGTACATCAACATGCCCATGCGGTCCTGTGTGCCGAGGCGCACATTCAGCAGCACGCGTTCGTAGTAGTCAAAGAACGCCGGGTCTGGCTGTTGGCTGTACAGGTGCCGTGTCAATTTCAGCATGTTATAGACGCAGCAACACTCCTGCGCCTTGGATCCAAGCCGCGTGCTGACAGCATCCGGGGCGAACCAGTATTCCTCGTCACTGGTACCGCCGGTGCAATAGCTGTGGTGCTCTACCACCATACGATGAAAGTTCTCGCTGATCGCCTTATAGCGTGGCTCGCCTGTGAGCTCATACGCTCTGGCTGCGCCGAT
>PLXP01000252.1 GCA_003151435.1 Acidobacteriaceae bacterium | reverse complement strand
ATGCCTAAAAATAAGCTGTCATCCTGAGCGGAATTTGGCGCGCTTTTTGCGCCAAATGGAGTCGAAGGATCTGCGTTTCCGGAACTTACGCCTACCTGACACGCCCTTTTAATCTTGCAGCGAATTTCAGACTCACCACACCAGGTCGCTGACCGCTTGATGTTGTACCAATGCCGGGTGCCCCACCCTCGGCGCGTCTTTGTTTTTGCGCCTAGGGTGGGATACCACAGCCCTCCATCGCAAGGCACGAAATCACGCGGTCGGAGACGTGGCGTCCTGTCCCAGAAGTACGCTAAATAATGGACTGTCATCCTTGCGGAATTTGGCGCGCTTTTTGCGCCAAATGGAGTCGAAGGACCTGCGTTTCCGTCCGTCGACTTTTTTAATTTACTTTTGGGACGGCATACCAGCTCAACCCATGCCCGCAAAAAGCACTCAAAAACGCAGTCTTTTCGCGTTTTGTTGCGGATTTTCGGCCAATTTGTCGCCCTTTCGTCGATCTGCGCGGCGACCTTTGCCTATTCCGGCGGTCGGACCTTTTGCCGCTCTGGAGGGCGACATCCAGTGTCGGCACTCAACCCGAATCAACGCGACGATACGGCGCCTCCTCAGAACCGGAACCGGTAGCGCAACTCGCCGGAAACCATGCGCGGATCGTTGTAGTGAAATCCTCCAATGGTGATGGAGTTATCCGTGAGCACGCGATGGTTGGTCACGTTCAACACGTTCGCGGAGAGCTTCCAGCGCTCGCCCATGCTGCGGCCTGCCGACACATCGAAGGTGGTATGCACCGGCAAGTATCGGCCGTTGTATGGGCCTTGACCGGAGCCCGCCAGCCCATTGGTAAAGCCCGATCCGTAATACACATTGGTGGCGAACCACGTGTGCGCGGGCAGGCTGGCGGTAAAGCCCGTATTGAGCGTGTTCCGTTGATCGTGATCCACCGGTGTGTATCCGGGCCCGAGATCGCACGCGGGATCCGTCGGCACGCCGCACGAGAATCCTCCAATCACGTTGCCGCGCTGCTCCGCAATTTGATTGGAATAAGCCAGGTGAAATCGTCCCAGGTGCGCCAACTGCGGCGACTGCAGCGACAGCTCCCACGCGCGCACCAGGGCCCCGTCCACCGCGATGGGGAAGGAGAGGTTTGACTCGCCTACATTCGAGTGATCGAGAAAGTTGTTCATGCGATTTTTGAAGTTGGTGACGTCGAGATTCCATCCCTTCCACGGAATTTGCACGCCGAACTGGTGCTCCTCATCGCGCTCCGAGGGTAGAGCCACAAAGGCGTTCTGGCCGCTTTGTCCGTGCACATAATCCAGCATGGCGGGGGACACAGTCTCAACCGGCGCAGGCTGAAAGAAGTGCCCATAGAAGCCCCGAAAGACCCAGTGCAGCCGCGGAATCTCGGCGGTGGCGCCGATGCGCGGGTACGCTGCGGTTTCGGTTGTGGCGGCGTGGTAATTCGAAATGCGCATGCCGCCCATCAGCGTAATGTAGCGCGTCAGGTGCAGGTGGTCTGAGAAGTGAAATTCGAGCAGTCCGGCGTTGGTGGCGGAGCTGGTGTTGGGCACGCCAGAGCCGGAACCGTCGTTGACCTTGAGGCCGAAGAGATCGCTCTCCGCCTGGTAGAACGAGTAGAGCCCGGCGGAGAAGTTGTTGGCGCCGATATCGGCGCGCACGTCGGCTTGCGCGCCTTCGTAGTTCGATGCCTGATGCCACGTGGTGGCGACGGGAAGGTCGGTTGCGGGCGAGTCGTAGTTGGCCTGGTTGAAGTGGTAGAACGGCGCCACTTCAAACAGCGCCCTCGGCGAAAGCGTGTGGACCCAGTTGGCGATGACGAACGAGTCGCGCTCGGTTTGTGCATCGCGCAGGCCGTAGGAGTTGTAATAGTTGGACGACTGCTCCCAGTCGTTGGCGTCGGGGTCGTAGGGAATCTGGAAGTGATCCTGGCGGTACTGCGCGGTCAGCCGCAGTTGATCCTTCGCGGTCTGGTTGCGCAGCAGCGAGAGGAAGCCGCTCTGCGAGTTGGTGGCGTCGTGATGCACCGAGGCTACGGGCGTGGCCAGGCCGTAGTTGGAGCGCGAGCCCGTGACGCTGGCGTACCAGGCCGTTTTTGCGGTATGGTCGCCGAGGGAAAGCTGGCTCTCGCCGCCGTAGAAATTGCCCCCGGAGAGCAGAAGTTCGCCTTCGCGATCGCGCTCAAATCCGTTGCGCGGCAGCACGTCGAAAACGCCGTAGGTGCGGTCTCCCACATCGGCGGCATAGCTGCCTCGCTGGGTTTCCACCTGGTCAATGTCCTTGGGATCGATCTGCGGTCCCACGTTGGAGGCGATCTTGGTGTTGGGAATGGCGATGCCGTCGATGAGCCAACTGGTCTGATGGCCGCCGCGCATGTGCAGCATGTCGTGGCTCATGGTGGCGCCGGGCACGTAGTCGGTGATCATCTCCATGCCGAGGGTGCGGCCGGCGCCGGGAGTCTCATCGATCTCCGCGCGGGTGATCAGGGTGGTGGGCGTCACCGTGTCAGTGGCCACGGCTGCATCGCCGGAGGCATGGACGACCACCGATTGCGTCTCCGTGGCGACCGGCAACGGAATGTGCAGCAGGACGTTGGTGCCCGATGCCACGGTAACAGGCTGTGTGACGGTGGCGAAGCCCGCTGCTTCCACCTGGAGGCGATACACACCGATGGGCGTCTGCGCCACTTCGAAGGCTCCCTCGGAGTCCGTGGTGGCGCTCAAGGCGAAGGCCGAATCAGCGGCTTGGACCGTGACCTTGGCGTTGGCGACGGGCCTGTGCTGCGGATCGTGCACGACGCCGCGCACGGTGGCGAAAACAGTTGCCCACGCGGGCGTGGTGGCGGCGAGCAGAAATGAAATTGCCAGCGAGCCAAGAACCCGCGGGTTGCAAGGGAAGCGCATAAGGCAAGGACCTCGGGGAACGCGGTCGAACGCGAGCGCGGCTTCGACGGATGCGCAAGCTCGCAAAAGCGATGGGACGAGGAGGTTTCTCTGCGCGAGAAACCAGGGCTCAGCGGAGGATTTAGCTGGAAGCTGGAGGCCCGCGGTCGGCTTGGGTGCGAGGCTGGCTGCGGTGGGCAGCAGCCTGTTCGGCGATGGGCGAATGCGCCTGGGCATGCAGCGCCGGCAAAGGCGACTGGACCAGCGCGAACGCGGCCGTGGATGCGGGCGCGAAGCCGGGGAAGCGCGGGCAACTCGACGGTGCGGTGAGGAAGCGGTCCGGGCCGGAGAAGTGAGCAGTCGCGGATTCTTCCGCGCCCATGGAACAGTGGTGCGCACCATGCCGCCGGCAGCAGGCGGGCAGGCGCGCTTCATCGGCGCCCGGCAGCAGGGTCGCAAGCGGCGCCATCCAGAGCACCATAATCAGCGAAATGGAGAGCCCGCGCCGCATCTTGACGTTCATGCTACACGAACATCGGATGCGGAAGGTTTGATCGATATCAATCCCCGCTACGTCAGGTATCATCGGGGCATCGCCTGTTTTTTCTGTCACAAGTAGAAGGGGAATGCCGGTGTCTGAAGTGAATGTATCCCTGTCGTCGCAAGAGCCTTCCGGGCAGCCGGTGCAGGACGTGCACGTTCTGCGGCCGCTGCGCATCGCCATCTTTGGATTTGGGACGGTGGGCAGTTCAGTGGCGCGCATTCTGACCGAGTCGCAGCCTGAAGGGTTGAAGCTGACGCATGTGTTCAACCGCGGCGTGGCGCGCAAGCGGGTGGATTGGGCAGCGAGCGATGTGGTGTGGAGCGAAGATTCTGAGGCCGTGCTGACGTCGGATGCGGATGTCATCGTGGAGTTGGTGGGCGGCCTCGACCCTGCGGGCGTGTGGATTCGCCGCGCGCTTGCAGCGGGGAAGAGCGTTGTGACCGCCAACAAGAAGCTGATCGCGTTTCACGGAGTGGAACTGGAGCGGCTGGCCGCGGCTCATGGCGGCCACCTGAAGTATGGCGCTGCGGTGGCGGGAGGGATCCCCGTGATTCCGGGCCTGGAACAGGGGCTTGCCGGCGACCGCATCGATCGCATCGAAGGCATTCTGAACGGCACCTGCAACTTCATCCTCAGCAAGATGGAGGAGGGCGCCGAGTACGCCACCGTGCTGGCGACCGCACAGGCCAGGGGCTATGCGGAGGCCGATCCTACTGAGGATGTGGGCGGTTTTGATGCCCGCGCCAAACTGGCGATCCTGATGCGGCTTGCGCTGCGGGTAGAGGTGAATCCGGAAGAGATTGTGCCGCGGCCCATCACCACCATTTCCGCCGTCGACTTCAGCTATGCGCGGGATTTGGGATGCACGATTCGGCAGGTGGCGCGCGCCCAAAGGACCGACGGAACGGTGGCGGCAACCGTGGGGCCCATGCTGGTGGATTCGCGGTCGCCATTGGCGTGGTCGCGGGGAACCGAGAACATGGTGATTCTCAGCGGCCATTACGGCGGGGACGTGGTCTTTTCCGGCCACGGCGCGGGCGGTCATCCTACGGCCGTGGCGGTGGTCAGCGACCTGCTGGCGCTGGCGCATGGATCGCGCAGGGTAGGGCTGCCCTCGGCGAAGGCGACGGTGGCGGCGGAGTTTGAGGTTCCCCATTACATTCGCTTCCTGGTGGACGACCGGCCGGGAATTGTGTCGGAGATTACCGGCGCGCTGGCCAGGGAGCGCATCAACATTCGCGCCATCGTGCAGAAGCCCGGCTATCCGCAACATGCATTGCCCTTCGTGGTGACGGTGGAGCCTTGCAAGTCCTCGGCGCTGCAACGAGCGCTGGAACAGATGAAGCTGATGGACTGCCTGCTGGAAGCGCCTCTGGACTTGCAGATGCTTGAGTAGCAAGTCAGCAGGTTAGCGAGTCAGCGCATCGAAGAGTCAGCAAGTGAGCGGGAGCGGGAGCGCAGGATGATTAACTCGATCTATCGATGTGAGATTTGCGGCATAGAGGATCAGAATCCGGTGAAATGGGTCGTGATCCATTGCAGTGACGCGCAACTGACCGTGTTCAAGTGGACGAAAGTAGCCGCGGATGCCCCCGGAGCGCGCCACTACTGCGGCGAAGCGCACGCGCAGGTCTACCTCAGCCGCTGGTTTGAGTCGTTGTGCGGATAACGGCCACTTGCTAGCTCTTTGCCAGCGCGGGGCCGGTGGACTCGCGAACCACCAGCTCAGGCTCCATCACAATCTCCGTCGGGTATTCCTTCTCGCGGTTGGCGATGCGGTCGAGCAGCACCTGGGCTCCGCGCTTGCCCATCTCCAATAACGGCTGGCGCACGGTGGTGAGCGAGGGAGTGGAATAGGCTGCGGACTGGATGTCGTCAAATCCAACCACAGAAACATCGCCCGGGACGGAGAACCCGGCGTCCTTGAGCGCGCGAATGGCGCCAATGGCCGCAATGTCGTTGAAGCAGAAGATGGCGGTGAAGTCGCGGCTCTTTTCGAGCAGGGCCTGCATGGGCTTGAAGCCGATTTCGGGGGCCATGGGGTGATAGCCGGTCTTCATTGACCAGCCTGCCGAATCGATGCGAATGACGTGGGCGGGGTCGATCTTGAGGCCGATTTCGCGGGCGACCTGCTGGATGGCCTCCCAGCGAAACTCCGAGTCGGGAATGGCACGGGGACCGCGCATGAACGCGATCTTGCGATGGCCAAGCTGGGTGAGGTGGGTGAGCGCCTGTTCCACCGCGAGGTGATGATCGAGAACGATGTTGGTGACGTTTTCAACCGCGCTGTGCGCTGAGATGGCAACGACGGGAACCGGCACCTGGATGTGGTCTGCGGGAGTGTTCAGCAGCAAAAAGCCGTCGACAGCGCGCTCCACCAGCATGCGGGGATACTGCTCGATGAGTTCGCGCTTCCAGTCGTGGCAGGCCGTGAAGTAAAAGTAGTGCGCCGCGGTGAGCTCCTGCACCACGCCACTCATCACGCGGGTAAAGTAACCTTCGCTCAAATCCGGGGCCAGCACGCCCACGCTCATTGATTTGCTTTGGCGCAGCGACCGGGCAAAGTAGTTGGGGCGATAATTCAGCCTCTCCGCCGCCTCGGTAACGCGTCGGCGCGTTTCTGCCGGAATGGACTTGGCGGAGGGCGAATTATTCAAGACGAGCGAGACGGTAGTCTGCGACAGTTCCAAATGTTCCGCGAGCATTCTAAGGTTCACGTGGCCAGGCGGTGTCGAACTTTTCCCTTTTGCCATGCTGGAGTTGTAACACGATTTACTTGCGGGTGGAAACACCGTTTCGAGCCTTTTCATTACCGCAGAGGATCACTGGTAACCTATTCCGCCGTGAGGTGATTTACGCCCGGATTGAGGGGCTGCGTCTTGCCGTTGAAAAGAAACTCGCCGGTGAGTTTGCCAGGCAGGGTGATGGTGGCGTCGAGTCCGGCTCCGTGGCGCTGGTACTCGACCTGGATCATGCCCTCCGGATGAGGATACGAGGCCGAAAGCGAGGGCAGCGAGCCCAGGTGCGGCGCGATGCGGACGGTGGCGAAGCCGGGACTGGCCGGCTCGATGCCCGCGACCAGAGTGAGTAGGTCGTAGATGGGGTGCGAAGTCCAGGCGTGGGAGTCGGAACGCGTGTCGCCGGGGATCTCCGGCCAGGTGCTGAAGTGGAGCGGCAGCAGCTTGCGCCACGGATCGAGAGATTTGAGGTAGTCGTTTGCCATGCCGGCGTGGTCGAGCGCGCGGGCCAGGTAGAAGCGGAAATAATAGGACGCGCTGAGTACGCCGTCGGGGGTGGTGCCGGGCTCGATGGCGAGCATCTTGCCCAGGACTTCCTGCTGCTGAGCTTTTGGGATGACGTCGTAGAGGACGGCCAGGATATTGGCCTGCTGGCTGAAGACTTTCAGGTCAGGGTTGTCGGCGATGAGGCCGCGAGGGGCGCTCCAACACCTGCCGTAGAGGCCGGAGCGGACGTGGGCTGCGCTGTCCCGATAGTGTCCAGCGACTTGCGGATTGCCCAGGTGCTGCTCCAGATCAGCGGCGTCGCTGAGGGCGCCCAGGTACTCCAGCGTTGTTACGCAGGATTCGCCTTGGGCGTCGTAGGTGGGCGTTTCACCGGAGGAGACCCAGTCGATGAAGCTCCACCACGGGAGCTTTTCCAGCAGGCCGTCGGGGCGCTCGTGCTTGCCAAACCAGTCCAGGACGGTGCGAGTTCCTGCAATCGATGAACGCACCGGGACGGGATCGGGGCGATACATCCAGTAGTCGTGCAGCATTCCCACCCAGAGCAGCGAAAACGTCGGGATGTTCTGCGGGAGGGAACTGGGGTAGCGGCTGCGGGTAATGCCTTCGGGGATGCGGGACTGATCGAAGGCCGCAAGCGCCTGGCGGGCCAGCCGGTCATCGCCTGCGACCGAGTAGGAGATGAGGGCCTGAATGCGCGTGTCGCCGATGTACTGGAGCTGCTCGTAGTAGGGCGTGTCCATGTAGGTTTCGTGGGCGTCGAGCCGGGCGGTGCGCCAACTGATCTCCCAGATTTTGTCGAGTTCTGGGTCGCTGGTCTGGAGTTTGGCGCGCTCTTCGAAGGGGTAAGCGGTGAATTGCGCCGTCAGAGATTCGAGCTTCAGTGGTTCGTCAGCCGTTTGGATGTCCAGGTCAAGATAGCGCCATGTGCGCCACCACAGCGGCTCAAAGACGCGATGATCACCGCCGTCGGGAAGGAAGCTGTCATTAAGACCGAGGGCAACGCGATCGCCGACGGCATCGCGGTCGCCCTTGCGCTGGTCCTTGTCGTAGAGCGCTTCAGAGTAGGTGAGGCGGATGCGTGCGCCCTTGCCGCCGGAAACGGTGAGTTGCGGGTACGCGGTGGTGAGGGTTTTGCGGTCGAGGGTCAGGTGGAAGTGGCTGCTGGCCGGTACGGTATTCGGTGCGGCAGGGAAGGTTTCTCGGCGGGGTAACCTACGGATGGGTAGAACGATGCGGACAGTTTCGCCGGGGCTGATGGGCGAGTATTCCATGTGCGGCAGCAGGTCCGGGACGAGTCCCCATGGATTGTCGCCCGTGGTGTCGGCGGAGTGCGCGTGGTTTGTGCCCGGATAGATGCTGTCGCGCATGGGATCGCCGGCCGGAAGCCAGCCGGGACCGGATGCCGCGGGGGAGTTCCAGTTCCAGTCGTACTTGGCAGCGTCGAGCTCCTCGCCGGGACCGGAGGCGAAGTAGGTCTTCAGGCTCACAGTGGAGCGATCCAACGGCCGCTGTCCCCGCTCTTCCTCAACCTGCCAGCCCGCGGGAGTGCTGATGGAACTGTCGCCGGTGGCTTCGCTCTCCAGCAGGAATGCCGTGCGGTCGCTTATTTGCGCCACCGGCGCGTAGACGCCGAAGTTCCATACGGTGGCGGTGATCAGGTTCTGGCCGGACTGAAGCAGCGGAGCCAGGTCAAACCGCTCATAGCGCCAGTGGGTCAGGTCGCCGCGTGCCGGGCCGTCGCCGACGCGGTGGCCGTTGACGAACAACATAAAGCGGTTGTCGGCGCTGACGCGAACAGGATAGTTGGCCGGGACAGCAGCCAGCGTGACGATGCGCCGGAAATGCAGCACAATCGGCTCGCGCAGCGGCGCCGTGGGATGAGTGATCCAGGCGGCCTTCCATTCGTGGTGCGGCGGGTCGGACTGGGGTGCGCTTTGACTGTGAAGGGCGATGGAGGCGGCGACAAGAGCGAGGAGCGTCAAAACTGGGCGCATGAATGTTTGCCTATCGGGTTCCAGTTGATCAGCTTACCGCAAAAATGCGGGGAGGCGGGGCTTGCGGCGGGCCTGCCGGTTGCGGTAAACCTCGAGGGCGTTGATTTGGACCGCCTAAAAGAATGAAAATCTGCATAAAATACGCCTTTCCCCGCCTGTATGCATCTGATTTTGTTGCGTTGTAACCTCCTGTTCATGTTCGCCCGGTAGCCTGTTCTAGGTGATCGTTCACGTGCCTGAGATACATTTTTCCCAAGCGCAGTTTCAGCCTGAATCCGGTTCTCCCGACTTGAAAACTCCGGGCGGGCAGGGCCCTCCCGACGTTTCCGATGTTCGCCGATTTCTTCTTTCGCGCGGAAACTCCGCGGTGGCGGACCGGGGGTTTCATGGCTTGATGGTGTTGTGCGCTCTCAGCATCTTCGGCATCGTGGCGCTGATTGCTACGGAGTTGGTTCTTCGCTCCGACCTGGTCTGGAAGAAGTTCGGGTTTGCGTTCTTCTACAAGGCCGATTTCGATTCCTATACCCATCTGCCCATGTATTGGGACCCGGTCAACGGGCATTTCAGTGCGCTTCCCTTCATCTACGGCACGTTGGTTTCTTCGTTTCTAGCGCTGCTGATGGCGGTGCCGCTGGCCATTGGCCTGGCGATTTTCCTCACCGAGATGTGTCCGCGGGCGCTGCGTAGCGGTCTGGCCTTTCTGACCGAGTTGCTGGCGGCGATTCCCAGCGTCATCTATGGTTTGTGGGCGGTCACCGTCCTTGTGCCGTTGATGCGCGAATACATCAATCCGTGGCTGATGAAGTCCCTCGGCTGGTCAGGACTCTTCAGCGACGACAATCCGACGGGGCTGGGATTTCTCTCGGCCGGGGTGATTCTGGCCATCATGATTTTGCCCATCATCTCGTCGCTTACCCGCGAAGTAATGACGGCGGTGCCGTATTCGCAGCGGGAGGCGGTGCTGGCGCTGGGCGCCACGCGCTGGGAGATGATTCGCATGGGCGTCCTGCGCAACGCACGCATCGGCATTGTGGGCGCGGTGATTCTGGGCCTGGGCCGCGCGCTGGGCGAAACCATGGCCGTGACCATGGTGATCGGCAATACCCCGGAGATTCGGCACTCACTCTTGGCCAACGGCAGTTCGATGGCGGCGGTGATTGCGAATGAATTCAGCGAGGCCAGCGACGACTTGCACCGGAGCGCGCTGATTGAAATTGGCCTGGCGCTGTTCCTGGTGACGATCGTGGTGAACGCGCTGGCGCGGTTTCTGGTGTGGGCTGTGACGCGGGGAGCTCCCGCGCAGGTGCACTGAGGAGTATCTGGTGAAGGTGGGGGAAAACACATTCCGATCCCGGATGCGGGGCGTGACCGATGGCGCAGTGACCGGGCTGGCCATGCTGGCCACGGCGCTGGTGGTTTTGCCCTTGGTGCTCATCTTCGTGTATGTGGTTTACAAGGGAGCCAGTTCGCTGAATCTGGCCTTCTTTACGATGGTTCCCAAGCCGCCGGGCGAGTTGGGCGGCGGCATGGCCAATGCCATTCTGGGATCGGCCATCCTGCTGGGCCTGGGCAGCCTGATCGGTGTCCCCGTAGGAATCGCAGGCGGCATCTACCTGGCTGAATTCGGGCGCGGAACCAAGCTGGCCAATGCAATCCGGTTTACGGCCGATGTACTGAACGGCATTCCTTCCATCGTGATGGGCATTGCGATCTACTCGCTGATCGTGATTCCGCAGCACCATTTCTCTGCTTTCGCCGGCGGGGTCGCGCTGGGAATCATGATGATTCCCACCATTACCCGCACCACCGAGGAGATGCTGTTGATGGTGCCTCATGCGGTGCGCGAAGCTGCGTTGGGGCTGGGTGTTCCCAACTGGCGCTCCGTGCTGTCCATCACGCTCAAGACGGCTTCTCCGGGCATCATTACCGGCTGCATGCTGGCTTTCTCACGCGTGGCGGGCGAGACGGCTCCACTGCTCTTCACGGCCTTGGGCAACCAGTTCTGGAGCACGAGCCTGAATGAACCCATTGCCGCGCTCCCGCTGCAGATTTATGTCTATGCTCTCTCACCCTACGACGATTGGCATCGCATGGCGTGGGCGGGCTCGCTGGTGTTGATTGCGTTGATCGTGCTCGCGGTGTCACTGGTAAGATACGTGACCAGCCGCGGCGTTTTGAAAGGGGCCAGCTAAGTGGGCGTCGGCATCGAGGTCATCAACCTGAATGCGTGGTATGCAACAAACCACACGCTGCAGGACATCAATCTGAACATACCGGCAAACCATGCCACGGCGCTGATTGGGCCGTCGGGCTGCGGCAAGAGCACCTTTGTCCGCTGCCTCAATCGCATGCACGAAACCAATCCCATTGCGCGGGTCACCGGCACGGTGCGCATCGGCGACCTGGACATTTACCAAGACGCCAAGCCGGTGCAGATCAGACGCCGCGTGGGCATGGTCTTCCAGCGCCCCAATCCGTTTCCCACCATGTCCATCTATGACAACGTGGCATCGGGACTCAAGCTGAACGGCTACAGCAACCGCCGCGTGCTGGATGAAATCGTGGAACGGTCGCTGAAGAACTCCGCGCTGTGGGATGAAGTGAAGGACGACTTGCGGAAGAAATCGGGCGCCAGCCTTTCCGGCGGCCAGCAGCAGCGGCTTTGCATTGCCCGCGCCCTGGCGGTGGACCCCGAAGTGCTGTTGATGGACGAGCCGGCCTCGGCCCTCGACCCGGTTTCAACCGCGAAAATTGAAGACCTTATCTTCGAGCTGAAATCGCAGTACACTATCGTGATTGTGACCCACAACATGCAACAGGCGGCGCGCGTGGCAGAGAAGACCGGTTTCTTCCTGAATGGGCGTATGGTGGAGTTCGATTCGACACACAAAATCTTCACCAATCCCAGCGACAAACGGACTGAGGATTACATCACAGGCAGGTTTGGATGACACGCATACGCTTTCAACAAAGCCTCGACGATTTGAAGGAGAACCTGCTGGTGATGGCCGGGTTGGCCGAGCAGGCGATTCAGCGCGCCATTGAGGCTTATCGCGTTCGCGATCTTTCCATCTGTGACCTTGTGAGCCGCAGCGAAATCGCCATCAACCGCATGGAGCGCGACATCGATCAGGCGGCGCTCGACCTGCTGGCGATGGAACAGCCCATGGCCATCGATTTGCGCTTCATTCTCAGCGTGATCAAGATCAACGCCGACCTGGAACGTGTGGGCGACGCCGCCAAGAGCATCAGCGACCGCGTGCGCAGCATGGAGCAGATGGCGGCGATCGATCTGCCGGTGGATATTCCACGCATGGCGACCCTGGCCGGAGACATGGTGCGCAAGAGCCTGCAGGCATTTATCGAGGCGGACCCTGAGATGGCCCGCACTGTGCTGCTGATGGATGACGCCGTGGATGCGATGAATCGCACCGCCTACAAGGCGCTGACCAGGGTCATGGAGGAGCAGAGCGATTGTGCTCCGCAGGCGCTGAATGCGCTGATGATCAGCCGCAGCCTGGAGCGTGTGGCCGACCATGCTACCAACATTGCCGAGGACGTGATCTTCTGGGTGCAGGGCGCGGATGTGCGCCACCACAAGAGCGTGATGGCAAATAAGAAACAGGCGCAGCAGCAGGCACCGCCGCCGACACCGACCACCACGGCCAGCTGATGCGGCGGTAATTTCGCCTGCGGGTTCCGTCCCTCCCAATTCCACATTGAGGCCGTGCGCGTTAGTCTGTAGTGCAGACGATGGAGCTCGGCATGGATGTGTATTCGGCGAAGGGCGGGGGGCAATCTCCTGCCGCGGAGTATGCCGATCAACTTGAAAAATTGAAGCGACTGCAGGCAAGTGAGCAGCGCCGCGAGCGCCTGCTGGGCTACACCAAGCTTGCGGTTGCGGCGGCCACGCTCCTCGCGGCGGCATTGCTGACGCGACACCTGACGGCTCTCCTGCTGCTGCTGGCGCCTGTTGCGGGCTTCGTCGTGCTAACTGTGATGCAGGAGAAACTGCTGCGCTCGATCGGCTATCGAAGCCGCGCCATTCTCTTCTATGAGCGTGGGCTTGCGAGGCTCAACGATCGTTGGGCGGGAGGCGGCGAAACCGGAGATCGGTTTCTCGATCCCGCGCACCCCTACGCACGCGACCTTGACCTGTTTGGCAACGCGTCACTGTTCCAGTATCTTTCCACCGCCCGCACGCGCGGCGGAGAAGAGATGCTGGCCCAGTGGTTGCTTGCCGCCGCACCGGTGGAAGAGATCCTCGCGCGCCAGGCTGCCGTCCGCGACCTCCAAAGCCGGCTCAAGTTTCGCGAGAAGCTTTCTGCAACGGGGGAGACGGTGCGCAGGGGTGTACATCCCAAGGCGCTGGCTTCGTGGGGAGAACGCAAACCGATTCTCACCGCCACAGGCACGCGCGTTTTGACGTCCGCGCTTGCGATTTTGTGGCTTGTGAGCCTTGCGGTGTGGGCAGTGTGGGGTTCGCCTCTTTTTGCGCTGTCGATGTCGGTGCTGAACTTTGCGTACTCGCACAAACTGCACGCGCGCCTGGAGAGGGCGGCTGGCTCGCTGGAAAATGCTGCGGAAGATCTGCAGTTGCTGGCCGAGGTACTTGCGCTGCTTGAACGCGAGCACTTCTCGGGTTCGAAACTTGTAGAGTTGCAGTCCGCTTTGAAGCACGATGGGATGGCTCCGTCGGCGGCGATTCGCAAACTGGCCCGCATCGTCGATCTGCTTGAATCGCGACAAAGTTTGTTTGCGCGGCCGCTCGACCTTGTCACGTTTTGGAGCGCGCAGCTGATTTTCAGGGCCGAACGCTGGCAGCACGAGTTCGGCCCTGCGATTCGCGGCTGGCTCGCGGTAGTGGGCGAGATGGAAGCGCTGACCGTGCTGTCGGGCTTTGCCTATGAGCATCCCACCTACGTGCTTCCGGAGTTTGTGGCCGAAGGGCCGCTGTTCGACGCGGAGGGCCTGGCGCATCCCCTGCTGCCGGCGGGCAAGGCCATCGACAACGACGTGCAACTCAGCGATCGATTGCAACTGATGATTTTGAGCGGGCCGAATATGGCGGGCAAGAGCACGTTCATCCGCAGCATCGGCGTCAACGCGGTGCTGGCGCAGTGTGGCGCCCCGGTGCGCGCGCGGCGGCTCAGGCTTTCGCCGCTCACGGTCGCCGCGTCGATCTGCGTGCTCGACTCGCTTAGCGGTGGCATGTCGAAGTTCTACGCGGAGATTCACCGCATCAAGCTGATCGAGGATCTGACCAGCGGATCAGCGCCCGTGTTGTTCCTGATGGATGAATTGCTGTCGGGAACGAACTCGCACGACCGCCTGGTGGGCACACAATTCATTTTGCGGAGCCTGCTGGAGCGTCACGCAATCGGCATCGTGAGCACGCATGATCTGGCGTTGACGCAGATTCCCGAACGGTTGGGTGGACGAGCGTTCAACTGTCACTTCGAGGACCGGCTTGAGGGCGAAGCGTTGATCTTCGACTACAAGCTGAAGCCGGGAATTGTGCAGACAAGCAACGCGTTGAAGCTGATGCAATCGATTGGACTGGGAGTATCGGAAACAGGGTGAGCTTATCGTGCGTGCGTTGACGGCTAAGGAACTTCTGAACAAGTTCGGAGGCGAACCTGTTTTGAAAGGGCCCGGCTTTAGCCGCGCCGCTTGCACCCCCAAAGACCATTCGGACTTTATTGATAACTGCAACACTAGAGCATTTCTTGTTTTACTGTAGACCGTTAAGTGCGAGTCTAAACCAAGCCTGTGCATTGTCGGGAGTGATGCACGGCAGAGCCTCAGTGATGGCCTGATCGAGCGCGTCTTTGCTTCGCGCGTTGGCCGTGCGGAGCAGTTGTTTGATTTTTGCCCAAGCCTTCTCGATGGGGTTCAGACCGGGAGAATAGGGCGGCAGATAGAGAACCTCCGCGCCGGCTTTTTCAATCCACTCGTGCACCGCTGGCGCCTTGTGCGCACTCAGGTTATCCATCACCACCACGTCGCCGGGCTTCAGTACCGGGTACAGCAGATGTTCAACGTAGGCCAGGAAGATATCAGTGCCGGTGGGCTCTTCTATAAGCATGGTTGCAACCATGCCGTGCAGGCTCATGGCGCCTGGAATGGTCATGATCTTCCAGTGGCCGCCAGGTGTCGCCCCATGGATGCGCTTGCCTCCCATGCTCCGCGCGCAGAGCCGCGTCATCGAGGTAGTGACACCACTCTCGTCCAGGAAAATCAGGCTTTCCGGCGGGATCGATTGGATACGCGCGACGAATTCTTCACGCCGCTTAAGGTTGGCCTCTGTGTCCCGCTCGATCGCGTGGAGTGACTTTTTTTCAGCCGCAGGCCCAACTTCTTCAACAAATGCCAAATCCGTCCCAAGCTGAGCGAAACGCCAGCCTCGCTATGCAGCTTGGTCTGCAGTTGGACCAGGGTCAGATCGGGCTTCGATGCCACCCAATCCACCACCTGACGCTGCGCCTCGGCTCCGGCCCGCCACTTACGCCCTGGTTGGTGCGCCACCCGCTCCGCCTGCCCAGTGCGGTTCCGTTGCGCGGAAATCTTCTTCGCCCACCCCACGCTCACCAGAAAGCGATCCGCGAGTTCCTCCAGCGTGTCCTCGCCTCGATCGTAGGCCAACAGAAACTTACGGCGCAGATCATCCCCATAAGCTTTCGCCATTGCTTTATTCGCCGCAGAGTCTCGCCAAACACAGTCTACACTATTACAGAAAAGTCTCTAATGAGCCCGTTAACGCTCATGAGATTATCCAACAATGCTAGCTCCGCTAACCCCGCTTTTATCTCTATACCGGTGGCATCGCATCCACCACCGGCACCCCCACTGGCGGCGTGAAGCGGAACGTCCCCGCTGGTATGGGCGGGTTTGTCTCCTCGCCGGTGAAGGTGAAGCGGGTGAGAGCACCGTCCACTTCCTCGATTTCGATTCCGGTGATGGTGCCGTCTGCCGTCATCGTGAGGGTGAGCCGCGGGATGCGCTTCTCCTGGCCCTTCGGCGCGCCGGTGAGCGTAAACCGGCCGTCGGGAGCCGGAGCCAGCGTCAGATGGTTCAACTCCTTTTCAAGCTCGGTGTGTCCCAATAGAAAACGTAGCGGTGAGCGCAGGTCGTCAAGCTGCTTGGCCGGAATCCGCTGCACATGAGGGTCGCCCTGCGTGTAGAACCACGCGAACTCGCCATCGAGCAGGAAGAGCTTGCCCGCAGGCGAGCTGTAATCCCATTTCATGCGGCCGGGCTTGAGCAGCAGCAGCGTGCCGCTCTCGGTGCGCCGCATCCCCAGCCCCTCATAGCTTTCGGTGAACCCCGCCTTGAGCGAATGAAGCTGGTTGTAGTGGTGATCGACCCGCTGGGCCAACTCATGCGCGTCCTGCGGAAGCGGCGAGCGCTGTTGAGCGCACAGCCGGGGCGCCCACAGCATTGCGGCAGTCGAAAGCAGAACGGCGGCCAGAAGCAACCGGCCGCCGCGCCTGAAGGTGAAATTCGCCCTCATTGGATGGACTGGGTGCAGTTGGTGCCGCCCGCCGGGTCCGCCTTGATGGTGCCGAACTGGTCGCTGCAGAAGCCGCGATCGCCGGTCTTTCCCACGGTCAGCGGAACTGCGGTCACTTCGTAGCCTGTGATGCGATCCGTGCCGTTCACATTCACCTTGCTGCAGTTGGTGATGCTGAAGGCATAGCCCGATTTGATGCCGGTGGAGAGATCGCCTTGCAGCATCTGCGCGCTGGTAGCCGAGGGTGCGCCGGACTTGGGGTCACCTCCGAGGGCAGTCAGCGAGCAGGCGAAGCCGCTTGAAGGATAGGTCGATTCATACTGCAGTTGCGCCTGCGAGATGGCGCGAATGGACTGGACGGCCGACAGGTCATTGGCCCGTTTCGTCAAGCTGCCAACGGTGGGAATGGCAATGAGCATGAGGATGGCGATAATGGCCATCACGATCAGCAGTTCCATCAGCGTAAAGCCGTTGGGCTGAACTGGCCGACGAGTATTCCGGCGTTCGCAGTGGTGAAGATTCGTGCTTTTCATGGGTTCAAAAGCCCTCTGGGAACGGGCCGCTCCGGCGACCCATCCGACAAAATGCTACAACGTATGGACGCGGGAGGGAAATGGGACGCTCGAAAAGGCAGTTTTCAGTTCTCAGTTGTCAGTTATTGCTGGTAAGGGTGCGTCTCGATTGAACCCATAACTGAAAACTGACAACTGACAACTGACAACTTCTCTTTAACACACCAGCCGCGCCCGGTTCAGCTTGATGCCGTCGAGGCGGCCCAGCAGGGTCACTGCGATGCGTTCGGAGTCAAAGAGGCGCTGCGCCATGGCCTGCACGTCGGCAGCTTTAACGGCGTCGATGCGTGCGATGATCTCTTCGGCGGTGAAGAACTGGCCAAAGTAAATCTCCTGTCGCGCCAGGTTGGCCATACGCGAGTTTGAACTCTCCAGGCCCATCAGGATGTTGCCCTTGAGCTGGTCCTTGGCGCGGGTCAGCTCCTCCTCGCCAAGCTCGACTTCTTTCAGGTTGCGGAACTCGGCCACGATCAGGTCGATCGTTTCTAGAGCCTTGCCCGCCGACGTGCCGGCGTAGATGCAAAGTGTGCCGGTGTCGCGGTAGGGGCTCAGGTCACTGAAGACGGAGTAGGCCATACCGCGCTCTTCGCGGATGGTCTGGAAGAGCCGGGAACTCATACCGCCGCCCAGCACAGTGTTGAGAATGAGCGTGACGTAGCGGTTCTCGTCCGTAATGGGTGGCGCAGGCACACCCAGGCAGATCTGCACCTGCTCAAGGGCCTTTTTGTTCCGCAGGATAATCCGGGCGCTCGATTTCGGCGCCGGTAGCTCATGCATTGCCTCGCCGGCGGTCACTGGGGAGAACTTCTGCGCGACGGCATCCACAAACCGCTCGTGATCGAGGTTTCCGGCGGCGGAGAACACCATGTTGCCGCCGCTGAACCGGCCGCCGTGATACTCCAGCAGCTTGGTCTGGTCCAGCTTGGCCACCGTCGCCGTTGTGCCCAGAATCGGCTTGCCCAGCGGGTGGTCCTTCCAGAAGTTTTGCGTGAACAACTCGTTGACCAGGATGTCCGGGTTGTCCTCGTCGATCTTGATCTCTTCCAGAATCACCCCACGTTCGCGCTCAATGTCGTTGGAGGCGAAGGTCGGGTTCAGCACCAGGTCCGACAGAATGTCCATGGCGATCGGAACGTGGTCGGCCAGGGATTTGACGTTGAAGCAGATGGTTTCCTTGCCCGTGAAGGCGTCCAGGTTTCCGCCAATGGAGTCCATTTCGCGCGCAATCACCTGCGCTGACCGCGAGCGCGTGCCTTTGAAAACCATGTGTTCCACAAAGTGAGAGATTCCGTTGGTCTCAGCGGCCTCGCCGCGCGACCCGGATTTGATCCAGACGCCCATGGCTACTGAGCGCAGGTGCTCCATGCGCTCGGTCAGTACGATCAGGCCGTTCGGCAGTACAGTGCGTCGAAGGTTGCGTTCGATTGTCATTCTCTCCCGTTTGATTCGATTCTAGGCCAAGCGGACTCATCCATACGATGCCACGAAGGGGCCAAGGCCATGAAAACGTCGGTGGTTGTTTGATGTTCAGGCCACGGGACGGGCTGCACGCGAGGAAAAAATGCTCTATGCTGACCCAAGTGTGAACGGGAGAATCCTCCAAATCGTGCAGCCAGAGCCGGCGGAAGCCGAAGGCGCAGTCCGGCAGCCCCTTTTCGGGCTGGATCGGGCCGCATTGACCACCCGAATGACGGACTTCGGGGAGCCCGGATGGCGAGGAAATCAACTTATAGAAGCCATTTATAGACAACGAGTTACAGCGATAAGCGAAATTACAACTTTACCTAAATTGTTGCGCCGGAAGATGGAGAACGACGGCTGGGAAGTGGGGCGGCCCCGTATCGTCCAGGTCTTCAAGTCTGTCGACGGAACGGAGCGCTACCTGGTCCAGGGACAGGTGCGCGATGCGCAAACCGTCGAGACTGTGTGGATGCCCGAAGGCGACGAAGGCGAAGCCGGCGACGGCAGTGAGGACGAAGGGGCCGAGAGCCGGGGAAAGGGCTGGAACCGGGCCACGATCTGCGTCTCCAGCCAGGTGGGCTGCGCGGTCAATTGCCAGTTCTGCCTGACGGCGAAACTTGGCTTGCAGCGCAATTTGGCCGCGGGCGAAATTGCCGGTCAGGTGGTGGCGGTCCTCGAGCGGCAGCAGGTTGAGGTGGGCCGCGAGCGCGTGAACCTGGTCTTTATGGGGATGGGCGAGCCGTTTCTGAACTACGACAACTTCATGGCAGCGGTTCGGCTCCTGGTGCACGAAGTGGGCCTGAGCCCGCAGCGGATGACGGTTTCCACTTCCGGCATCGTGCCGGGGATCGAGCGTTTTGCGCAGGAGCCGGCGAAAATTCGGCCCAAGCTGGCCATCAGCCTGAACGCGCCCAACGACGAGATTCGCAGCGAGATCATGCCGGTAAACCGCAAATGGCCTATCGAGGCTATCGTGGATGCGGTGCGCCAGGTGCGGCTGCGCCCGCGGGAACGCATCACGTTTGAATACGTGCTCCTGGGTGGCGTCACTGACCAGCCGGAACATGCGCGCGAAGTGGCGCGGCTGGTGCGCCGCACCGGTCTGCCCGCGAAGGTCAACCTCATCGCCTGGAACCCCGGNNCCTATCTGCGCCGACCCAGGGGGCGCGACATTTACGCGGCCTGCGGACAGTTGAAGCGTACGGTGGAGGGGTAAATCTCAGCCACTGCATTGCAGGAATCCCCCGTAAACTGAATAGGGAGGGTGCCATGAGTGATGGCCGCGAAGAGCGCGAAGAACGAGAGAAGCGCCGTGAGCAGGAAGAGCGAGAGGATCGTGAGGACCGGATCGACCATGAACGCGTAGATCAATGGAAACCGGAGCGCGTAGACTCCTGAGCCAGCCGGGTCAGTGCTTCGAACTCAGTTGCGGGTGGAACTCCGCTTTACCGGCGGGGAGGAGCACGATCTCCAGTCTGCCCTCCTGTCCTTCCACCAGCGCTGGGCCGTCAATCTCCTGCTGGTGGCCGTCGCCGCCAGTGTATTGCACCTTCAGCAGACCCTCTCCGCGCAACTGGATGCGATAGTGCATGCTCGCCCCCGACCCAAGGCTATCTGCGCCAAAACTGGCGCTGGGATAATCCACCTCCAGCAGGCGGATTTCTGAGCCGGTGCGGTTCTCGACCTTGGTCTCAATGTGGAGCGAGTGACACCCCGACGCCGCCATCAGCGCGGGCAGCACGATTGCCGCGAGTCCCCAGCCGCGAAGCTTCATTCCTTGCCCGCCTTTTCGTCCTCTTCACTGGCCGCGACCCGCTTCTCCAGTCGGTCCAGCCGCTTCAGCAACTCCGGCAGCCGCTGGAAGATCGTCACCGCCCGCAGCCATTTGCGGTTATCAAAGCCAGGAGAGCCGGAGATCATCTTTCCCGCCGGAATGTCATGCGACACTCCCGTTTGCGCCGTCAGAATCACGCCATCGCCCAACGTGCAGTGTCCGGCCACGCCGGCCTGTCCCGCCAGAATCGCGTTGCTGCCGATGACGGACGACCCGGCCAGCCCCGCCTGCGCGCACACCAGCGTATTCTCGCCCACCTTCGACCCGTGGCCCACCTGCACCAGGTTGTCCACCTTACTGCCGTCGCCAATCTCCGTTGCGCCCACCGTGGCCCGGTCGATGCAGGCGTTGGCCTGCACGTCGACCCGGCTGCCCAGCCGCACCGGCCCCGACTGCGGAATCTTCTCCCAGTGCCCGGCTTCATTCTTGGCGAACCCGAACCCGTCCGCGCCGATAATGGCCCCGTTTTCGAGCGTCACGTGATCGCCCAGGATGCAGTTCTCCCGCACCACCGCGTGCGCATGGGCATACAAGTGGCTGCCCGCCTGCACCCCGGGGTAGAGCACCACGTGGGGCAGCAGCGTAGCATGAGGCCCGACGCGAACACCAGGCCCGATCACGACATACGCTCCGATGTGCGCCCCTTCGCCAATCTCCGCAGTGGGGTCGATAACCGCCGTGGGGTGAATGCCCAGAGCATACGCGGGCGGCTGGTAAAACATCCCCAGCGCTCGCGAAAACGCCAGGTAGGGATTCTTGATGCGCAGCGTGGCGACCGCAATTTCAGGAAATTCGGGCTCAACAAGTACGGCAGCGGCCTGCGTCTTGCGCGCCAGCCCGGAGTAGCGTGGATTGGCCACGAAGGTGATCTCCGTCGGCCCAGCCACCTCAATCCCTTTCACGCCAGTTACTTCCACGTCCGCGTCACCGCGCAGCTCCGCGCCCAACCGCATTGCCAATTCGCCTAGATTCATCGAAGAGATTGTACCGGAATGGGCCGCAGCCACTCCGTCGCATGTCTATACCGTGCCCGTCTCGCCGGGAAACAGTTCAGGCTGTTCCTCCGCCGTCCCGCCAGCCCGCTTCCGTCCCGGCGCCCCGATCAAGCTCACCACCTCCAGCGTCTGGATAGCCTGGCGCGGTACGTAGATCCGCTGGGTGTTGGAGCGCATGTCCGGGGGCGTCAGCAGCAGTCCGGCGCCTTCCACAAGTGAGCGGTCGTTGGCCGCCAACCCCTCCAACTCGTCCCCGTCCGTCAGCGTCATGCGCAGCCACAGCCCAGCGGTTCGGGGCCGCACGGTGAACCGCTTGTGCAGCAACCGTTCGGGGTTGGACTGGTCAAGGTAAGAGGCCGAAAAGTCCCGCACATAGCAGACCCACTTCACCGTCTCCCAGCCGATGTGAAGCACCTTTCCGGCCGTGTCCAGAATCTCCAGTTCAGCGCCGTCCTGGCCAAAGCTGAGCCGGGCGTAGCCGGCACACCAGTCGCGGGAGAACTTCCGCACAATCACGGGTTTGCGAACTGACGCCATCGCTCTGGATTGTCGCACGACGGGGCCTGTTTCGTGAGGGGGATCGCCGCATTTCCGGTGCATTCCACTCTAGCCAAGCGGGGCCAGTTGTGATAATGTACAGGTTTGCAATCTCTGCCGATTGCGAGGTAAGCGCAACAACATCAGGTACTTGGCAGTGCCAGCGATGGCGAAAGCAGGGGAAACTTCAATGCCCGATTACATCTACCTTCTGGAACACCGGCTGTCGGCAGACCAGCAGAGCGCGTTGCGCCACTTGCGCGACGCAGCCCGCGAAGCCGAAATGATTCTGTTTCTCACCGGCGATGCCGTCCGCGACCTTACCAGCGGCCACGCTGTAAGAGATATTGAAGTGGCGGTTCATGGAGATGCGCTTAAACTTAAGAAAATAATAGAGAAAACTGGTGGCACTGTGTGGGGTGAGGATGAGGCCTCCGGCGCCCTCTATCTTTGTTTCCCCGGCACTGTCCGCGTGGACGTGGTCAGCACCCATCGCGTCGAATATCCCAAGCCCGGCCAGCCCGTCTACCACCCCGCTTCGATCCAGGAAGACCTTCGCCGCCGCGACTTCACCGTCAATGCCATGGCCATCTCGCTCAACGAAGGCTCCTTCGGCTTGTTGATGGACCCTCTCAACGGGGCAGCCGACATTGAAGCGCGCACACTGCGCCTGGTTTCCAACTACGGTTTCCTTGAGGAGCCGTCGCTGCTCATCCGGGCCACCCGCTATCGCACCCGCCTCGGCTGGGAACTCGATCCCAAGAGCCAAACCCGCTACGAAAATGCCAAGGCCGAAGGTGTGATTGAATACCTCTCCGACAAGGCACGCAGCCAGGAACTGGAACAGATAGGGCATGAGGACGACGGCCTCAAGGTTTTGCACACCCTCGATGCCGAGGGGTGGATGAAGGTCCTGTTTCCCCAGTGGACCCCTGCCAAGGCCGACGAAGAGAAGCTGAGGGCGCTCCACGAACTGGCCGTCGAACTGTTGATGCATGGCGTGCACGCCGATGTTTCCGCCGCCCAGATGCAGTTGCTCACGGCAAAGCTGGCCGCCAAAGATCTGGGCGCCCTGAAGAAACAACTGCTCCGCCCAGGCTTTGTGGAAGAGTGGAACAGCTTGGACGCGATGGCGGCCCGCTTCGCCAAGGCGCTCCTTGCCAAAGAGAATCTGACCCCGTCTGCGAGCTTCAAGCTCTTCACGAGCTATGATCCGGAAGCTGTACTATGGCTTGGGTTTACCAGCAAGGATGCAGCGGTTAAAGAGCGCTTCAACCTGTTCCTGAAGGTGTGGCCTGAAACCCGCCAGCGCATCCCCTACGCCCTGATGCAGGAGATGCGCATCAAGCCGGAACTGCTCAATTACAACGAGATCGTCCAGTCCATCTTCCTGGAGTTGATTGACGAGCGGTTGGGGACGGTCGAAGAGTTGCGCGCCTTCCTTGAGCCTCATTCCCCGCCTGCTCCGCCGCCCCAGGTCACCATCAAGCGGACGCGCGCAAAACGCGGCGCCGAGAAGATCAAGGAGTTCGACGAGGACGAGGATGCGGAAGACGTCGACACCGACGACGACCTCGACGACATGGGCGGAGACGACGACGATATTGGTCTTGGAATCAGCATCCCTAAGGCAGGTCTCGAGCCCGAAGGCGGAGACGACCTCGACGCGGACGAGGCTGAAGACGAGGAAGCGGACAACGAAGACGAGGCCGAACCGGCTCCCATGAAGCAGGGATCCAAGGCTGCTGCACCCGTCAAATCCGCGAAGCCTCATCCCGAGCCAATACCGGAAGCGAAGCACGCCGCCAGGCCGGCAGCGAAACCGGCGCCAAGCGTCAAGTCCGCAGCTCCTGTGACAAAGGCCGCAGCGGCTCACGCACCGGCAAAGAAGCCGACCGCCCCGCACCACGCACCCGCAAAGCATCCAGCGCCCAAGCCGGCGATCAAGAAGGCGTCAATCAATCCGCCGCACAAGCCTGCCACGAAGTCGATTCCCAAGGCTCCAGCCAGGGGCCACTCCGCACCGGCGAAAACGGCGCATGCAGCGAATTCCAAGCACGCGGCGAAGCCGCACCACCCCGCCAAGCCGGCGGCCAAAAAGCCCGCAGCCAAACCTGCGAAAAAGCACTAAGGCAGATGTTGGATTTCTATTGCTGAAGCAGCGTGTCCCTCATTCATGATCTGGGAGAGCGAAGAGGCGTGGTGCGAAACGCGCACCTCGCCCACGCTACCGGTACTGAAGATGGATGGCGGTCTCTGTCACAGGACACTGGACGCGGACAATTGCCGAAGTGAAGGCCGGTGGTCCCAGGCCCACGTGCGGATTGTTGGCAAAACCGAAGCCCTCCTTCGGAATGCCAATGAAATTTCGATCCAGCTTGTGATTGCCGTTCTCGTCGTGAATAACCGCCACACCGTAATTGCCCGGGGGCAGATTCTCCCACACAGCTATGCCCTGGCGCTCGCCTGCCGGGATGGGGGCGGGTCCGTGCCGGAACGCCTTCTTCGTGTCCTCAGGCCAACCATCGGCGGAGGTGAATACCACGGTCCCGATATTGCCGGTTGAGTTCCGCAGACTGTCCACATGTATGCGCAAGGTGCAGCCTGTCGCGGCTGTTGCGCCCGCATCCTGCGTTCGTCCGGTCGTACCCTGCGCCAACAAAATCATCACTCCTGACAGTACCGCGAGAGGGCAACGTTTCATCATGGCTCTATTGGGGTCCTGTGAAGAGACACACTATCACTCATCAAGGTACACCAGAGGGGAAGGGAGCGAAACCGAGCGCCGCTTTGGAGTCGTGCTTGAGGGTACCGGGGAAGTTAAAGGTCCAATCCTTGAGGGGCGGACTGGACCTTTGGAATCACTAGTAACGGCTGCGTCCGCGCGAGCTTCCGCCGCCCGCGCCGCCAGCGCCGCCGCCGCTGCTGCCCTTGCGCGCCTGGTAGCAATCCCGGCAAAACACCGGGCGATCGCCACGAGGTTCAAAGGGCACTGTTGTAGGCTGACCGCAGCCGGAACAGATCACAGGCGTTCCTGTGGCTGGTGCCGAACGGTAGCCGGAGCCTCCCCCACCCTGGTCATTCTTCTTTGCCATACGGCAAGGCTTGCACCTCTTGGGGGTCGAGTAGCCGCGTTCCTGAAAGAACGCCTGATCAGCAGCGGTGAAGGTGAAATCCTGCCCGCAATCGCTGCAAGTTAATTGAATATCTCCGGCCATGTTTCTCCTCGTGCAGATTGTTACAGCCCAAATGTACCATTTTTTCGGTCAGGATTCTCTCCAAGTTTTTAAATCTTATTGCGAGGCGGCGGGTCTTTATTCACCCACTGTTCGTCTGTGGGCCCTGCGCGTGTAGTCTTTTTTAGAACGACGGGCCAACGCTCAGGCAGCGGAGCTGAGTTTTTTCAATACCATGACAACGCCATCCAACCCGGAGTTCGACGCAGAATGCATACGCCGGATTCTGGCGGGCGAGAAGCATTTGTTCCATGACCTGATTCGCCCCTGCGAGCGCTCCATCTACTTTCTGCTGTTGTCATTGCTCGCCAATGAGGCCGAGGCTGAAGACGTGGTGCAGGAGACCGACATCAAGGTTTATCTCAACCTGCACCCCTTCCGCGGTGAATCTCAATTTCGTACCTGGGTGCTTTCCATCGCGCGCAACGAGGGGCTGAGACGCGTGCGGAAGATGGGCAATCATCGCGAAGACTCGCTAATGGTCAGTACCGCCGTGCACAGGCTCTGCAACAGCGCTACCGCCAGGCTGGCTCCGTTCACGGTTCGCAATCCCTTCACGTTCATCTCGACCCCTTCGCAGTTCACATGCGTATCTCGCAAAATCAGAGTAGCGCAGGCAACAGGGGAGGCCAATCCATCACGCTGTTTGGCCCGTACATTCATCGAGTGAGCCTGCGCGCAAGATTTTCATTTCCACCGGTGCCAGTTTCCCTGTAACCTTTCGCGCAGGTCCCCACTCCTAGTGTGCGGGCCAAAAATAATGCAGGATCGGCTTCCTAAGACCAGCCCTGCATCGAACGAATCGCGGATCCCCTTATCCGCCCCAACCCAATCCCCAAAGAGGTCACTCCATGAAGAACCATCTGAATGCAATGCTCCTGACGGCGGCACTCTCCGGCTTGATCGGCGGCACCTCCGTAGCGGCCCAAGCGGCCACCCACAACGCGGCCGCCGGCAACTCCGTGAAGGCTGCCAAGGCAGGCCTCCGCTACGTCGGCGCTGACAAGCCCGCCAAGCACTCCTGTAAAGGCAAAAACGATTGCAAGGGACAGGGTGGCTGCAAGTCCAGCGACAACGGCTGCAAGGGCAAGAACAGCTGCAAGGGTAAGGGCGGTTGCGCCACCGACGGCTCCAAGATGCCGGACGCAATCTAGAAACTCCTCGCGACCAGCCGGCGGCGTACCAGTTACCACCTCAATCGCTGTCGGCTGATCCCTGTTCCCTATTCCCTGTTCTTTTGTGAGCCCCCATGCCCGGCAATCGCTTCAATGCGTTTCAAAATCACGGCGTCGGAATCGGTCTGCGCATTCCGCACTACCGGCACATCTTCTCGCGCAAGCCTGTCGTGGACTGGTTCGAGATCATCTCTGAGAATTTCATGATCGATGCCGGCCGCCCCCTCGCCGTGCTCGACCAGATTCTCGAGCAGTATCGCGTGGTGCAACATGGAGTCTCCATGTACTTCGGCTCCGTCACCGCGCCCGACCCCGAACACCTGCGCCGATTGAAAACTCTGGTTCGCCGCACCGGCACTCCGTGGATCAGCGATCATCTCTGCTGGGGCAGTGTTGACGGAACCTACACGCACGACCTGCTTCCACTGCCCTACACGTGGGAGGCTGTCGAGCGCACCATAGAGCGTGTGCGCATGGTGCAGGACTATCTTGAAATTCCGGTTGCGGTCGAAAACGTGAGCAGCTACGCGGCCTTCACAGCCTCGCAGATGACGGAGTGGGAGTTCCTGACGGAAGTCGTGGAGCGCGCCGACTGCGGTATTCTCCTCGACGTGAACAACATCTACGTCTCCGCGATGAACCACGAATTCGAGCCCATGGATTACGTCAACGCCGTTCCCGCGCATCGCGTGGCGCAGATCCACATTGCCGGTCACTCAAAGTACGAAAAGTACATCCTCGACACCCACGATCATCCGGTAATCGATCCGGTATGGCACCTTTACGCACGAGCAATTGCCCGCTGCGGCCCCACGCCTACCTTGCTCGAATGGGACGACCATATCCCCAGCTTCGACGAAGTGCATGCCGAAGCGAAGAAGGCCGAGCGTTATCTCCAACGGCACGCAGGCGAACTCGCAGGAGCGGCGCAATGAACCTGCAGCCCATGAGCCTCGCCGACCTCCAGCGTGAGATGGCCGCCGCCGTCATGATGCCGCTCACCGCGGATGAAGATATGCGCGCGCAGGCACCCGACGGCCGTGCCATGAGCGAAGTGGCCGCGTCGTTCATTGCGCCCAACAGCCGCCTCACGGCCTTTGAGCGCCTCGAAATCTACAACCGGCAATACTGGTATCGCGTGATGGGCGCGCTCGCTGAAGATTTTCCCGCGCTGCGCACCGTTCTCGGCAGGTCGAGGTTCGAAGCGCTTTCCATTGCCTATCTCACTGCGCACCCCAGCCGCTCGTTTTCGCTGCGCAATCTTGGCTCCGAGCTGTCCGCCTGGCTCGCCGACAACCCGCATTTCACCGGCCGCCGGCATCTTCTGGCCCTCGACGTTGCGCGCATCGAGTGGGCGTTCGTTGAAGCGTTTGACAGCGCTGAGCGCACGCCCCTCACGCTCGACCAGATCGCCACCCTCGATGCCGATTCGCGGCTCGCATTGCAGCCCCATGTGCAACTGATCTGCCTCAATTACCCGGCCGATGACTTGGTGCTTGCCTTGCACGACGGAGAAAAACGCCAGGCCAGCGAAGCCGGAGTAAAGCACGACGACAGCCCCGAGGCTCCCGCCAGACTTCCCAAGCTCCGCCGCCGCCCCACCTGGGTGGCAGCGCATCGCGTGGACCTTGCGGTCTACTATCGCCGCCTGCAGCCCGAGGAATTTGTGACGCTCACCTCCATTCGCGAAGGCCAGCCGCTGGCTGAGGCCATTCAGTCCGGCTTCGCAGATTCGCGCATTCCCGCTGCACGCTGGCCGCAGCTCGTGCGCGAATGGTTCGCCACCTGGGCGGAACTTGGCTGGATCTGCGCACCCGATCTCGACGCCCTCATCAAGACCTAGGAAGGAAAGTTATGCAGAACCTGATCAACTCGATCGCCGCAGCCTACCTGCGCCTTCGCAACGTGCTCAGCAGCCTGCAGAGCCTGCTGCTCCTGCTCATCCGCCTCTACTGGGGCTGGCAGTTCGCGCAGGACGGCTGGGGAAAGCTCACCCACCTGGCTCGCGTTACGGAATTCTTCACCGGCCTGGGCCTTCCCGCGCCGGGAACCACAGCGCTGCTGGTCGCCTCAGTGGAATTTGCCGGCGGCATCCTTTTTGCGGTGGGCATTGCCTCGCGGCTTGTGTCGCTGGTGCTTCTTGTCAACATGACCATGGCTTACCTCAGCGTGCCCGACGACCGCACCAACTTCTTCCACATCCTGTCGAAGCCGGAAGACTTTTACGGCGCCTCTCCGTATACCTATTGGTTCGCGGCTTTGCTGATTCTGATTCTTGGCCCAGGCGTCTTTGCCGCAGATACGCTCCTGCGCCGCAGGTTCTCGTCAACCGCCGCGACGTCACCCCACGCGCTATCATCGATCCACACTTCTTAGTGGATCGTAGGGTGCAATGCGGATCGTCTATGTACTCACGTCGCTCGGCATGGGCGGCGCGGAACGGCAGGTGTTGGCCCTCGCAGGACGCATGGCGGCGCGCGGCCACACCGTTGCGCTGATCGTGCTCCGGCCCCGCCTTCTTGACGGTCTGTCGACCAGTCTTGAAGTTGTGCACCTCGACATGCGCAAGACCCCTATCAGTTCAATCAGGGGTTTCGCGCATGCGGTCGCATTTCTTCGCTCATTCCGCCCCGACCTGCTCCATGGCCACAATGTCCACGGCAATCTGTTGGCGCGCTTGCTGCGGATCCTTCATCCAGCGGCGCCCGTCGTCTCCACCATTCACAACGTCTATGAAGGCGGGTGGCCGCGCATGATGGCTTACCGCCTCACCGATCCGCTCTGCATCCTCAGCACCGCGGTCTGCGCGTCTGCGGCCAGCCGCTATGTGCGCCTGAAAGCTGTGCCGCAACGCAAGTGCGTTGTCCTCACCAACGGCATCGACACAGCCGAGTTTGCGCCAAGCCTCGACCGCCGCGCCTCAACCCGCGAGCAGATGAAAGCAGGGAATTCATTCATCTGGCTCACTGCGGGCCGCATCGTTCCCGCTAAGGACTATCCCAACCTGCTGCGAGCCTTCGCGCAGACACGCGCGGCGGCAACTCACGCGCAATTATGGATCGCCGGACATGCGACAGAGTCTGACGCAGCCTCGGTACGCGCCCTCGCCGCACAACTCGGAGGGTATGAGGCGATCCGCTGGCTCGGCCTGCGTCAAGACATGGCGGCCCTGTTCGATGCCGCCGACGCCTTCGTGCTCGGCTCAGCGTGGGAAGGTATGCCCCTGGCCCTCGGCGAAGCCATGGCGATGGAGAAGCCCGCAGTCGCTACCGATGTGGGCGGCGTGCGCGAGCTGATGGGGACCACTGGAAACCTCGTCCCAGCCAACGATGCACCCGCGCTGGCGAAAGCAATGCTCGCCGTCATGCAAACTCCGGCCGCGGTCCGCCAAGCTCAGGGCCGCGTCGCGCGCCAGCGCATCGCAACCAATTTCAGCATGGAAGCGAAGGCCGATGAATGGGAATCGCTCTACGGTTCGACCTTTCGCGACCCAATGGTCCGCCCGCTAACTCGCTAACCCCGCCAGCCCCGCTAACCCGCTAACTTGCTGACTTGCTGAACCGCTGACTCGCTTCACACGTCCCTGCGTCCTTCAAGCGCGCGCGCCATGGTCACTTCGTCCGCATATTCAATGTCGCTTCCGGCGGGAACCCCGGTTGCAATGCGCGTGATGCGCACCGGAAACGCGCGCAGCGCCGCGCCCAGCCAGTTGGCGGTGGCCTCGCCTTCGAGCGTGGGACTGGTAGCCAGGATCACCTCGTCCACTTCGCCGCGCTCTGCACGCGCCAGCAGCGTTCCCGTGCGCAACTGGTCCGGTCCCACGCCGTGCAGCGGTGACAGCGTGCCATGCAGCACATGGTAAACGCCCATGTACCCGCGCGTGCGTTCGACAGCGCCAATGCTCGTCGGTTCCTCAACCACGCACACCAGTCTCTGGTTGCGCGTGGCGCTGGAGCAGTAGGCGCAAGGGTCCACATCGGTCACGTTATTGCAGATGGAGCAGAGGCGCAGACTGGCTTTCAGCCCCTGCACAGCCTCGGCCAGCGCGGCGGCATCTTCATCGCTCGCGCGCAGAATGTGGAAGGCGAACCGCTGGGCGCTCTTGGTGCCCACCCCCGGCAGCTTCTTCAGTTCCTCAATGAGCCGCGCCATCGGCTCAGCATAGCGTGACACCGTGTGCGCCTCCTAAAGTTTCTCCGAACCAGTCGCCCCGTTGAATTCGAAGACCGTCGTTCGTGCAATCGTTCATTGGTTTTGCGGCGAGCGAGACCATCACCTCATCCACTTCACATCCCCGGCAGATTCAGGCCGCCCAGCATGCCCTTCACGCTCGATTGCAGCGCTTCCTCCGCCTTGCGTCCCGCGTCGTTCACCGCGGCCACCACCAGGTCTTCCAGCATCTCCACATCCGGCTGCGCGCCGCTCAACCCAATCACCGCTGCGGGATCGATGCGCATTTTCAGCAGCTGCTTCTTGCCGTTCATCGTCGCGGTCACTGCGCCGCCGCCGCTGGTGCCCTCCACTATAGTCTGGTCCAGCTTGCGCTGTACTTCTTCCTGCATTTGAGTGGCCTGGGACATCATCTCCGAAATCTTCAGCGGATTGAACATTGCGTGCCTCCTCCGGTGTTCGTGTACGACTCTACTTGATGCGAAGATCCACCACGCTGCGGATCTCTGCATTGAAGATCTCTTTGGCTCGTTGCACTAACGGGTTCGCCAGCGCGGCCTCCTGCACACTTCCGGCCAGCGGCGCGGCCACCAGCGCTTGCCCTTGTCCCGATCCTTCTCCGGGAACCACGAGGAAGCGCGCCGGTCCGCCCAGCCGCTGCAGTTCCTGCCGGATGATCTTTTCGGCTGCCGCATTCACGGTCAGGCTCAGCATCTTTTTGCCCATCCCAGCCACTTCAATGCGCAGGCTTGAAACATCCAGCGTCCAGGTTCCCGAGCCCAGCAGTTGCGATGCGGATTGATGGCCCCCATTGGCAAGCGCAGAAACCACCGCCTGGCGCAGCGAGTCCGCGCTTGCAGCTTCAACCCTTGCCGGCGCGGTTTCAGGAGCTTTGGCCAACGCGCCTTCCGTCAAAGCTTCGGCGTACCCGGGCGCGAGACTCGAAGCGGCAGGGAAGGGCGTTGCCGCACGGAAAGGACTCGCCGCGCTTTCAATCGGCGCTTCGACTCTCATCGCAGGCGCGGGCTCTTCCCTCTCCGCGACGGCCGCGGTCACTGTCGCCGGCCCTTCGATCTCTGCGGCAATCGTAGTCACGCTCCCTGGCCGCTCCATCTCCGCCACCGGGGCAGACCCCGCGCTCTGCTTGATCGTAGGCTTGGTCGTCGTCCCTGGATTCCATCCGCCCCCCGCATTCCCAAACGGCGACAGCGACGGCGCCGCTGGAGAAGCCGCAGGGGGAGCAGGCCGCGATGGGCTTGCAGTCGCCCGTGGGCTTGAGCTTGCAACCGGGCCGGAGACTGGCGCAGCATTCCGCACTCCCGCTCCGCTCGTCACTCCGCTCAGCAACTCTTCCAGTGGCAGCAGGCGTTGCGCGTGCACCAGCTTCAGCAGGCCCAGTTCCAGATGGAAACGCTGCTCCTGCCGGTAATTCAAATCGTCAAACGTGCGCAGCACAATCTGCAGATTGCGGGTCAGCTCTTCCTCGGTAAACAGCAGGGCGGTTCGCGCCGCACGCGCCCGTTCATCGTCCGAGATCTGCATCAGCTCAGTCTTCTCGCCGTCCAGCTTGGCCATCAGCGTGTTGCGCAGGTAGCGCACCATCTGCCGCGCCAGAGACGACGGACTGTGCCCGGCATTCAGCAGCAGATTCAACTGCTCCATCAACTCCGCGCTCTGCCCCGCGGCCACGGCTTCAAGCAGCCGTTCAAACACCGCGTTCGGTACTGATCCCATCAGCTCGCGAATCTGCGCGCCCGACAGCACCGCCCGTCCATTCTCCGTGGGCGCCGAGGCAATCGCCTGGTCCATGATTGACAGCGCATCGCGCATCGATCCATCGCCGGCCTCGGCCAGCAGCGCCAGCGCGGCGTCCTCCGCCTCCACCTGCTCCTCGCCCGCAATCATCCTCAATTGCGTCAGAATGTCTTCGAACTTCACCGCGTGAAAACTGAAGTGCTGGCAGCGCGAACGAATGGTCTGCGGAATGTCTTCCGGCTGCGTGGTCGCCATCATGAAAATGACGTGCGACGGAGGCTCCTCCAGCGTCTTGAGGAGCGCGTTGAAGGCGGCCTCGGTGATCTGGTGCGCCTCATCGAGAATGTAGACCTTGTAGCGGTCGCGCGACGGTGCATAGCGCGCCGCATCGCGCAGTTCGCGAATCTCGTCGATGCCGCGATTCGTGGCCGCGTCTATCTCGATCACGTCCACGGCGTTGCCCTGGCGCACTTCCATGCAAGAGTCGCACACGCCGCACGGCTCCGGCGTCGGCCGCTCCGCGCTGCCAACCTCAGTCCGGCAATTCAGCGCCTGCGCAAGGATCCTCGCAATGGTGGTTTTGCCAATGCCGCGATGCCCCGAGAAGATGTAGCCATGCGCGATCCGATTCTGGCTCAGCGCATTCATCAGCGTCCGCGTCACGTGGTCCTGCCCGGCCACGTCGGCAAAGCGTTGCGGACGATATTTCCTGGCCAGAACCTGGTAACCCATGCCTGTACCCGCTCCTGCGGCCGCACCACGATTTCAGCGGGCCTAGCTCTCGATTGTATCGTTCCGGACCGGCTCTAAGTTGACGTGGAAAATCGGAGGCCGGGAACTGGTGGTTTGAGAGGCCGGGCCTTCACAGGCTGCCGAAAAACTCTCTGGTTTTGAAAGGACACGCCTTACGGAAGCGGAAGAACTCTCCGGTTTTGAAAGGGCACGGCTTTAGCCGTGCCGCAAAATTCGCAATTTCAGCGGGGCTTCAGCCCCCGAGGGAATGCTTTTGGGGTTCCGGCCTTTGATCAAGCCTATCTCCGAGGCCGCCCTCTCGGTGCTCTAGCCGCCGTCCAGGTGCAGGCTGATGTCGTTCAGCCACTCCGCGATCAGGTCTTCGTCGCCAGGGTCCAGCACATAGGCATCGTTCAGCAGCAGAATCGTGGCCCATTCCACCATGTCGCGTTCGGAGATCATCCCCTCGCGCTTCAGTTCCAGCGCCTTCGAAATATGCTTGCGCGTAATCGCGATCCCCGGCTCCGGCATTCTGAAGTGGGTACGCGCCGCGCGCTGCTCGGGCTGCAGGTCAAACTCGAACACACCCATCATCGCGTCGCGAAGCTCGTCCAGGCTCATCTCAAACAAGGCGAACCGGCGCAGCACATCCATCTGGTTCAGCGTCAGGAACGGAAGCTCCGATTCATCTCTCATTCCAACCCAGCTTTCAACCCCCGTCGCTGGCACCGGTTTTGCGTTTTGCGCGCTTGCCACGGGGCGTCTTTCCAGGGGCCTTCTTCGCGGCGGCTTTCCGGCGCCGCACTTCCTCTTTGGAGTACATGGTGCCGCGGCAGTTCTTCGATCCGCAGTTGCACACGGCGGCATCGTCGCCCCCATCGTAGAGGCAATAATCGTAGGTAATCTCGGAGCCGGGCGCAATGTTTTTGATGGCCGTCACCCATACCCGGCCATCCTCTTCGCCGGTCTCGCAGTTCGCGTCGCAGCTATGGTTGATGAACATGGCCATGCAGTGCCCATCGATGACGACTGAGCCGTCGCCCAGTCCAAAGAGATAGGTGAGGGGCGAGTCCTCGTAGAGGATGTCGGCCTCGTCCTTGGTCAGGCGCGGGCCGGTGTATTCCACCACGCGCTTGCCCTTGGGAATGCGGGTTGTGGTGTAGCAGCCGGCAGCGTGGATGGCGGACGAACGGATGATCAATCCCATGCAGGTATGCGATGCTTTCCTTAGGCGTTTCGTGCGGACTTCAATGCACGGTCTGAAACGCATCGTACCATTCAAGGAGCATCGAACGTCCAAATCGATCGATGTTGAAGGGGCGAGACACGGAAGAATGAGAACGGGGATTTCAGTTGCGCTCGCACTGGCCTGCTGCCTGGCAGCCGCGCCGTTGCTGCTTGCACAGGCCCCGGCCAACGCGCCCGCGCCCCAGCCACAGAGCAGGCCAACCGACGCGCCAAGGCCGCCGGCCAAGGCTCCTCAGCCGTCTGAATCCAACCCGTTCCCTGAAGACACCAACGCGGTTCCGGTGCTGCCCAATGCCACCGCTCCCGCCGAGGCGCCGGCATGGGACGGAACCAACCCTGGCAGCACCTCCTTGCCCGGCGAAGACAATGACCCCGTCCGCAGCCCCGACGATCCCGTGGCGGACTCATCCGACAGCTCCAACTCCAGTTCCAGCTCCAGCCTTACCGGGCTGGACAGGGCGATCGCCCCGCCACCGGACAACGACAAGCGTGGCAAGAATGCCAAGCAGGCGCCCGAGCACCAGGAGACCGCCGCTGAGGACGAGAATGTCGGCAGCTATTACCTGAGCACAAAGAACTGGAGAGCCGCCCTCTCGCGCTACCAGTCCGCGCTGGTGCTCGATCCCGAAAACCCCGAGGTCTACTGGGGTCTTGCGGAAGCTCAGCGACACCTGGGCGACTTCACCAAGGCCAAGGCCAACTATCTAAAGCTGCTCGACTACGACCCCGACAGCAAGCACGGCAAGGAAGCGAAGAAGATCCTCGACAACCCCGAGCTGGCCAAAGCGCCTACCGCCTCCGCCGCACAGCCCCGTCAGTAGCCACGCACTTCGGGTGCCCCAGGCACAATTCAACCCCGTGCCCCTTTTTTTCGTCCAACGCGGCGGGAAAAGGGTGAGAGACCACGAAACCCAATGATCCGCTGTCATTCTGAACGTGGTCCGCTGCGGCGGACGAGTCGAAGGCCTGCTTTTCAGCCGCTGAATGCACGACAAAGCCCCGTGCCCCATCCATTCGCCTTTTTTCTGGCGAATGGGTGGGAAGCCACGAACTTCTGCACAAGGTTCTTACACACCAGCCCATCGCAAACAAGCCGTCGGGTGCCCCATCCTTCCCGCGTACTCTGCGGGAAGGGTGGGAAGCAACCAACCTCCGCACAAGGGGTCTTAAAGTCCGGCCCACCGCAGATAGGCCACGATGAGGCGCTCACCCCAAAGGCTGCTGACCACCCCACCGATGCAAAGGAACGTGCCCAAAGGCAGCTTGCTGAACGCCCAACTGTCCGATCCGCGCCGCTCAGACGGCACGGCCAGCAGGGCCAGCCCCGCCACCGCACCCATCACGACACCGAGCCCAAAGGCCAGCAGCGCGCCAGGCAGACCCAGCCATGCCGCCAACAGCGCCATCAGTTTGGCGTCACCCAGCCCCATGCCTTCCTGGTGACGAACCAGCCAATAGAGCCAGCGGATCAGCAAGATCAGCCCGGCGGCGGCGAGAATGCTCGCGATCGAACCTAGCGCAGTGCGCTCGGCTGCATACTTCATCGATCCCGATTCACCGATCATGGTCCCACGAACGAGCACAATGAAGAAGCCGGCGGCGATCCCCGACAGTGTGATCCAGTCGGGCAGCCAAAAGTGTTCGGCGTCGAGTACCGCCAGCGCTACAAGCAGCCAGTACAGGATGAAGTTCCCAACTGCGAGCGCAACTTCGATATAGACGACGACCGGGAGGGAATGAGCGAGCAAAAGTGGGTTGAGTACCTTTGGATCGAGTACCTGCCATACCGTAATCGCCCACAGCCCTCCCACCGCTGCTTCCACCACCGGATACCGCCACCCAATCCAGCTTCCGCACCCCCGGCAGCGCCCTCGCAGCGCCAGCCAGCTCACCAGCGGCACATTCTCCCACCACGCCAGCGTGTGCGCACACGTACGGCAATGCGAGCGCGGCTTCACGACGCTCTCGCCCTCTGGCCAGCGGCTCAGGCACACGTTTAGAAAGCTGCCAAAGGCCAGCCCCAAGAGCGCCGCAAAAACCGTCCCCAGAACACGAATCATGCGAGAAATCGAGTATACGTTCTGGAGACGCGGCGGCCGCAGACGAGCCGTCAGCTTTTAGCTAGAAGCTAGAAGCTTGCGCCTCACGGGTTTAAACTAAAGCAAATGGACGTTGCCCGAACCGCACACAGTCCAGAACCCACCCCAACCGCCCCCGGTAGCGCGGTCGAAACCGACCCGGCGCAGGCGGCGACCCTTTTTGAGCAGTCTGTCGCCATCATGGCCCGGCTTCGCGCTCCCGATGGGTGCCCTTGGGACCGCGAACAATCCTTCGACACCATCCGCAAATACACGCTTGAAGAGGCCTACGAGGTCTTCGACGCCATCGAGCGCCGCGATTTCCCCCATCTGGCCGAGGAACTCGGCGACCTGATGCTCCAGGTGCTGTTCTACGCCGAGATGGCGGCCAACGAAGGCCATTTCACTATCGCCGACGTGCTCGACCACCTCAACCGCAAGCTCGTCCGCCGCCACCCCCACGTCTTCGGAGAAGAGGCTTCCCGCGCCGCCGGCAACCAGGCTAACGTGGACGCCGCAGTCGAGGGCTCCTCCGCCGCCGTGCTGCGCAACTGGGACGACATCAAAGCCGCCGAGAAGGGGCAGCAGCAAGCCTCCGCTGAGAAGGCCTCGCGGCTCGACGCCGTACAGCGCGCCATGCCAGCCCTGGCCGAGGCCGCCAAGCTGGGCTCCAAGGCCGCCAAGTCCGGCTTCGACTGGACCCACTGGCGCGATCTGCTTCCCAAGCTCGTCGAAGAGACCGCGGAGCTGGAAGCGGAAGCCGCCTCTACTGACCCCGCTCGCAAGCCGGCCATTGAGGCCGAACTGGGCGACCTGCTCTTCACCGTCGTTAACCTCGGGCGCCACCTGGGCGTGGACGCCGAAATGGCCCTCCGCGGCTGCAATCTTCGCTTCCGGCAGCGCTTCCGCGAGATGGAGCTGGCCTCTACCCGCCCGCTCGAAGAGCTCTCCGCCCCGGAACTGGAAGACCTGTGGGCTGCCGCCAAGCGCAAGTTGGCCGCACCCACCACCCCGTCGCCGCCGCCGCCGCAGTCCGAGGCCCAGCCATGATCGTCATCCGCAGTTGCGAGGGACACGATGAGCTCGAAACCTGCGTGCAACTCCAGGTGGAAACCTGGGGCTACGACCAGACCGACGTGATCCCGCGCAAAGCCTTTCTCGTCATGCAGAAGGTGGGCGGACAGGTGCTCGCCGCCTTTGACACGGACATCCCCGGCTCCCCGCCCAACGGTAGCCCGGAATCGATGGTTGCATTCGCCATGTCTTTGCCGGGAGTGAAACCCCCATCAAAAGACACCAATGGCGAAGCGCGCCCTTACCTCCACTCCCACATGCTGGCGGTGCGCGAGCGCTACCGCAACCGCGGCATTGGCGCGCAACTCAAGCTGGCTCAACGCAATGACGCGCTCGCTCGCGGCATTCGCCTGATGGAGTGGACCTTTGACCCGCTTGAAATCAAGAACGCATTTCTGAATATCCACAAGCTGGGCGCCATCGTTTATCACTATCGTGAGAATTTCTATGGTGTATCCTCATCTCGACTGCAGGGTGGACTGCCAACCGACCGGTTGTTGGCCGAGTGGCGCCTCGATTCACCCCGGGTAAACCACATCCTTGAGGGCCGTCCCGCAGCCGCTCAGGTCATCGAGGAACGCATCCAGGTCCCAGCTTCCATTTACCGGTGGAAGGCTTCCGAAGGGGACCGCGAGCGTGCCCTCGCCGTTCAGTTGGAGAATCGCTGCAGGTTTAAACAGGCATTTTCAAAAGGGTTAGCAGTACTTGGCTTCACCCGGGATGCGGAAGGAAATGGGACCTTCGAGCTGGGTCCGCTCTCCCAGCTTGAATCAGGCATCTAACTTCCAAGGAACGCCAGAAAAAACTTATGAGAATTGACAGCATCGTCCTCCGCGAACTGCACATGCCACTGGTGCGCCCATTTGAGACAAGCTTTGGCGTCACCCGCGACCGCCGCATTTTGCTGGCTGAAATCCGGTCCGAAGGCTTGACCGGCTGGGGTGAATGTACGGCTGGCGAGCGCCCGTTCTTCTCCGGCGAATCGACCGATACGGCCTGGCAGGTGATCGTCAACGAACTCGGCCCCATGCTGGCATCCTCTGAACAGGTGGAGCATGGAGGCTCGTGCCCCCGCATCTTCAAGCAGGTGCGCGGCAACCGGATGGCCAAGGCCACGCTTGAAAACGCGATCTGGGATCTGGAAGCGCAGCGCGAAGCCGTCTCCCTTTCGCGCCTGCTGGGCGGAGTGCGCGACTCCATCGCATGCGGCGTTTCGCTCGGAATCCAGTCTTCGATTCCCGAGCTGCTCGGGATTATCGAGAAGGAGCTTGCCGCGGGTTATCAGCGCATCAAGCTGAAGTGCAAGCCGGGTTGGGACGTCGAGGTCTTCGAGCGTGTGCGCAATCGCTGGCCGGGCATCATGCTCAGTTGCGACGCCAACTCGGCCTACCGCCTGCGCGATGCCGACCACCTGGTCACCTTCGACGCGTTCGATCTGCTCATGATCGAGCAGCCCCTTTGGCACGATGACTTCTACTACCATTCCATGTTGCAGAAGCGGCTGAACACGCCCATCTGCCTCGACGAATCCATCCACAACCGCCGCGACGCCCTGGCCTCCATCGAGATGGAGTCGTGCAAGATCATCAACATCAAGCTCGGCCGCGTGGGCGGCTTCTCTGAAGCCATCGCAGTGCATAATGCGGCACAGGAACGCGGCATCCCCGTCTGGTGCGGTGGCATGCTGGAGTCGGGCGTCGGCCGTTCGCACAACATCGCCCTGTCGTCGCTTGAAAACTTCACGCTGCCCGGCGATGTCTCCGCCTCCGCGCGCTATTGGGTTGACGACATCATCGAGCCCGATGTCACCGTCAACTCGCAGGGCGAAATTGAGATTCCCGACATTCCCGGCCGAGGCTACGAAGTGCGCATGGACATGGTAGAACGCCTCACCGTTCGCAAGGAGACCATCCGCTCCTTCGCGATGGTCGTGTAGTCGGCTCGATGTTTTGAAAAAGCACGGCTTCATATGCTGCGGAAAAGCTCTTTGGTTTTGAAAGGGCACGGCTTTAGCCGTGCCGCGAAGGTTGAAAAAACAGCGTGGGCTTCAGCCCCTGAGGGAATGTTGGATCGCAAAAGGGACTTGTTCAGAGGTTCCCTAAACAATTACCCCGCAAGCGCCTGCAGGCAGCACTTGCGAGTTAATCCGGACAGTGGTGAAGTACCAAGTAAAGCTTTGACCTTGAAGTAAGGCATCGCGTCAAAATAACTTG